>DATCLF010000308.1:0-17989 GCA_036564055.1 Spirillospora sp. | reverse complement strand
GAGCTGTACGCCTACGCCAACGTCCTGGCCGCCGACCGGCGCGAGAACCCCCGCGACGACATCGTCACCAAGCTGCTCCAGCCGGACGCCGACGGGCAGGTGCTGAGCGGCGACGAGTTCGAGCTGTTCGTGATGCTGCTGTCGGTCGCGGGCAACGAGACGACCCGCAACGCGGCGAGCGGCGGGATGCTCGCGCTGCTGGAACACCCGGAGCAGTGGGAACGGCTCAAGGCGGACCGGTCGCTCGTCCGGACGGCCGTGGACGAGATCGTCCGCTGGGTCACCCCGGTCAACCTGTTCCGGCGGACCGCCACCCGGGACACCGAGCTGCGCGGCCGCACGATCGCCGAGGGCGACAAGGTCGTGGTCTTCTACTCCTCCGCCAACCGGGACGAGCGGGTCTTCGACGACCCCTTCGCCTTCGACATCGGCCGCGACCCCAACCCCCACCTCGGCTTCGGCGGCGGCGGGCCGCACTACTGCCTCGGCTCCCACCTCGCCCGGCTCGAGCTCCGTGTGCTCTTCGAAACACTTTTGGACGCGATGCCCAATATCGAACTCATCGGTAACGTACGCAGGCTAAGGTCTAGTTTCATCAACGGCATCAAGGAGATGCCGGTGCGCGTGCGGCCGGCGTCCCTCGACTGACGGGAGTGGTGCGTGGGCAGGGGACGGCGTGGGTGAGGCAGGCGAGCCGGGCGGTGCGTCCGACCCGGACGGCCCGCTGCGGATCGCGCTCCTTTCGTACCGGAGCAAACCGCACTGCGGCGGGCAGGGCGTCTACCTCCGGCATCTGAGCCGGGAGCTGGTCGACCTCGGGCACACCGTCGAGGTGCTGTCGGGTCAGCCGTATCCGGAGCTGGACCGGGACGAGATCGTTCTCACCAGGCTCCCGAGCCTGGACCTGTATCGGGACGACGACCCCTTCCGGACCCCGGCGCTGCATGAGTTCCGCGACTGGGTCGACATCCTGGAGTTCCTGCACATGAGGACGGGCGGCTTCCCCGAGCCGCTCACGTTCAGCATCCGCGCGCTGCGGCTGCTGCGCCGCCGACGGCGCGACTTCGACGTCGTGCACGACAACCAGGTCCTCGGTCTCGGCAACCTCGGCGTCCCCCGGCTCGGGCTGCCGCTCGTGACGAGCATCCATCACCCGATCAGCGTCGACCGGCGGATCGAGCTGCAGGCGGCGCGCGGGTTGAAGGAGAAGTTCGGCAAGTGGCGCTGGTACGGGTTCGTCGCCATGCAGGCGCAGGTGTCGCGGCGCGTCGGCACGATCCTGACGGTGTCGGAGTCGTCCAAGGTCGACATCGTCAGGGACTTCAAGGTCGACCCCCGTGACATCGAGATCCTCCCCCTCGGGGTCGACACCCGGATCTTCCACCCGCGCGGTGAGCGCGTTCCCGGCCGGATCGTCGCGATGGCCAGCGCGGACGCGCCGATCAAGGGCGTGGACGTGCTGCTCCGCGCCGTCGCCAAGCTCGCCACCGAACGGGACGTGCACCTCATCGTGGTCAGCAAGCCGCAGAAGGACGGCCCGACCGAGAGGCTCGTGCGGGAACTGGCGCTCGGCGACCGCGTCCGGTTCGTCGGCGGCATCGGCGACGACGAGCTCGGGGAGCTGCTGGCGTCCGCGGAGATCGCCGTGGTGCCGTCCCGCTACGAGGGCTTCTCCCTGCCGGCCGTCGAGCACATGGCGTCCGGGACTCCGCTGGTCGCCAGCCGCGCCGGGGCGCTGCCCGAGGTCGTCGGGGACGGCGGCGTCCTCGTCCCGCCCGGTGACGCGGAGGAGCTGGCCGCCGCCCTGCGCCGGCTGCACGACTCCCCCGCCGAGCGCGCGCGGGTGGCGGACGCCGGCCTCGCCCGCGTCGAGCGACGCTTCGCCTGGCCGGCGGTGGCGAAGGCGACGGTCGAGCACTACCGGGCCGCCATCGAGCGGCAGAACTACCTGCGGCTCGCCGCGAGCAAGGGCAAGGGCTGAAGGAGCGCTCCGGCGCCCCCGCACGAAAGGAGCACGACCCTGCTGACCGTGGACTTCCAGCGGTTCCGCGTCTCTCCCGGAGACCGCGTCCTCGACCTGGGATGCGGCGCCGGACGGCACGCCTTCGAGCTGTACCGGCGAGGTGCGCACGTCGTGGCCTTCGACCAGGACGCCGAGGAGCTGTCCGGCGTCGAGAAGATGTTCGCGGCGATGCGCCTCGAAGGCGAGGTCCCGAAGGACGCGACCGCGGAGACCGTGCAGGGTGACGCCCTGGACCTGCCGTTCCCGGACGACCACTTCGACGCCGTCATCGCGGCGGAGGTGCTGGAGCACATCCCCGACGACATGCGGGCGATGCGGGAGCTGCTGCGCGTCCTGCGGCCGGGCGGGAAGCTGGCCGTGACCGTGCCGAGCTGGCTGCCCGAGCGGGTGTGCTGGGCGCTGTCGGAGGACTACCACACCGCCCCCGGCGGGCACGTGCGCATCTACACGCGCGCCGAGCTGGAGGCCAAGCTGAAGGCGGTCGGCTTCAGGGTCGGCCCCCATCACCACGCGCACGGCCTGCACTCGCCCTACTGGTGGATCAAGTGCGCGGTCGGCGTGAACAACGACGACAACCCGCTCGCGAAGGCCTACCACCGGCTCCTGGTGTGGGACATCACGAAGCGGCCCCTGGCGACCCGGCTCGCCGAGCGCGTGCTGAACCCGGTGATCGGCAAGAGCGTCGTCGTCTATCTCACCAAGCCCGCGGCGCCGGGCGCCGCCACGGCCCCGGCCAAGGAGACCGCGGATGCGCGGTGAGGCGGGCCCGCCCTCGGTGACCGGAATCCTGTCCTCCGAGGACATTCTCGCGACGGCAAGGAGCATCGCCGCGCAGCAGGAGGAGTCCGGGGCGATCCCGTGGTTCGCGCCCACGAACGGCGTGCCCGGCCACGTGGACGCCTGGAACCACGTCGAGGCCGCCATGGCGCTGACGGTCGCCGGGCTCGGCGAGGAGGCGAGGCGGGCGTACGAGTGGCTGCGCAGCGTCCAGCGGCCGGACGGGTCG
The DNA here is from genome assembly GCA_036564055.1 of Spirillospora sp. Classification (GTDB taxonomy): domain Bacteria; phylum Actinomycetota; class Actinomycetes; order Streptosporangiales; family Streptosporangiaceae; genus Spirillospora. Next base: position 14,960 of record DATCLF010000308.1, on the reverse strand, counting down.
TGGCCCGCCAAGTGGGTGCTGGGCGAGGTCACCGAACCGGGCGGCGAGTCCAACCACGCCGCCTACATCGCGGTCGGCGTCTGGCACGAGCTGCTGGTGACGGGCGACGAGGACTTCGCGCGGCGGATGTGGCCCTCGGTCCAGCGGGCCGTCGAGTTCACCCTCGGGCTCCAGACCCGGCGCGGGGAGATCGTCTGGCTGCGGAACGAGAACGGCGAGCCGGCCGACCACGCGCTGCTGACCGGCTGCTCCTCGATCCACCAGTCGCTGCGGTGCGCGGTCGCGCTGGCCGAGCGTCTCGGCGAGCACCGGCCGGAGTGGGAGCTCGCCGCCGACCAGCTCGGGCACGTGGTGGCGGCGCACCCGGAGGCGTTCGCCGACAAGAGCCGCTGGTCGATGGACTGGTACTACCCGGTGCTGGGCGGCCCCGTCCGCGGCGAGGACGCGGCGCGCCGCTTCGAGGAGGGCTGGGACACGTTCGTCGTCCCCGGGCTCGGCTGCCGGTGCGTGTCCGACCAGCCGTGGGTGACGGCCGCGGAGACCTGCGAGCTGGTGCTGGCGCTTGACGCGGCCGGCGACCGCGACCGGGCGCTGGAGCTGTTCGCGACGATCCAGCACCTGCGGCACGAGGACGGGTCGTACTGGACGGGCTGGCAGTTCGAGAACCGGCGTCACTTCCCGGGCGACCGCTCCACCTACACGGCGGCGGCGGTGATCCTGGCGGCGGACGCGCTGGCCGACGCCACGCCCGGCGCCCGGCTGTTCAAGGAGATCGCGGGGCGGCCGCTCGGGCCCTCCGAGGCGTCCGATCCGCTCGCCTGCGGCTGCGCCCTGGTCTCGGCGGGCAATCCGGTCCGCACGAACCTGTGACCCGCCGGGTCCGCTTCCGCCGGTGTCCTCCCCTCCGGGGCGGGTCAGGGAGCGGCCACGCGTTCCAGGACGCGCAGCGAGCCCTCGGCGCGGCGTTCCTCGAACTCGCCGCTCTCCAGCGCCCGCAGGTACACGTGGTACGGCGCCTGCCCGCCGTCCGCGGGGTCGGGGAAGACGTCGTGGATGACGAGCGCCCCGCCGACGACGACGTGCGGCGCCCAGCCCTCGTAGTCGCCGTGGGCGTGCTCCTCGGCGTGACCGCCGTCGATGAACACGAGGGCCAGGGGGGTGCGCCAGAAGGCCGAGACCGTGCGCGACTGGCCGACGACGGCGACGACCTCGTCCTCCAGCCCGGCGGACTCGATCGTCTTGCGGAAGGCGGGCAGCGTGTCCATCCGTCCCGTGTCCGGGTCGACGAGGGACGGGTCGTGGTACTCCCAGCCGGCCTGGTTCTCCTCCGAGCCGCGATGATGGTCCACGGTGATCACGACGGTTCCCGCCGTCCTGGCCGCGGCCCCGAGATAGATGGCCGACTTCCCGCAGTAGGAGCCGACTTCCAGCAGGGGCCCGGCGCCCGCCAGGCGCGTCCCGTAGTCGAGGGCCGTCTCATAGAGGGCGAGGCCCTCGTCGTCCGGCATGAAGCCCTTCGCGGCGCGTGCGGCCCGCAGCAGGTCCGGGGGCATCGCGGGGACGGCGGGACCGGTCCGGTCCGGCCGCCCGTTCGTCGCCGCGGACGCCTTGGCTCGGCTCATCGATCTCCTTCCGTCGGGGCACCTTATCCGAGATCGCCTGCAACGGGACCCGCGCTTGCCCCACAGACTGGAACATGTTCTACTTCCGGGGCGGGAACCCGTTCCCGAACCCCGTTCGGTAGGTTGACGGTAACGCACGTCGAGAACGGAGAAGCCGATGCGAGTACGAGTCGACCCTCTGGTGTGCGAGGCGAACGCCGTCTGCGTCGGGCTCGCCCCCGAGGTCTTCGAACTCACCGACGAGGACGAGCTGGTGATTCTCAAACCCGACGTCCCGCCCGAGGACCGGGATCGCGTCCGGCACGCCGTCCGCTCGTGCCCCAAGGCCGCCCTGACCCTGGAGGAATAGCCCGCCCGCAGGAGCGTCCGCAGCCCGTCGCGTGGGCCGGTCCGCGGGGCCCGGCGGCGGCCGGAGCCCGCCGCACGCGGCTCCTCCCAACGCCGCACGCGGCGGCCCGGCGCCCGCGTATCATCCTTCTCGTCCGGTCGGAGGTCCCCTATTCGATCATGGAGCGCGGGTGGTGCACGGTCTCCGGAGGCTCCTGGCCGCCGCCGCTCTCGTCGCCCCGCTCGCGGCGCCCTCACCGGCTCACGCGGCGGCCCACGCGCCCCCCGTCGTCCGGATCCGCGACATCCAGGGCACCGCGCACATCTCGCCGCTGAACGGGTCCGCGGTGGCCCGTGTCCCCGGCGTCGTGACCGCGGTGACCGGCAACGGGTTCTGGATGCAGGACCCGCGCCCCGACCGCGACGACGCGACGTCCGAGGGCGTGTTCGTCTTCACCCGGACCCGGCCGGACGTGACGGTCGGCGACGCGGTCCGCGTCGACGGCAAGGTCGGCGAGTTCCGCCCCGGCGGCCGCTCGTCCGGCGGTCTGACCCGCACCGAGATCGGCGCCACCGCCACCACCGTCGAGGCGCACGGCGTCGCGCTGCCGCCGCCCGTCGTGCTCGGCCCGGGGGGCCGCCGCCCGCCGACCAAGGTGATCGACCGCCAGCAGGGCAACGTGGAGCGGGGCGGAGCGTTCGACCCCCGGCGCGACGCCATCGACTTCTACGAGTCGCTCGAAGGCATGCGGATCGAGCTGCGCGACGCCGTCGCGGTCGGCCCGTCCCACCACGGCACCGTCCCGGTGCTCCCCTCGAACGGATACGGCGCCGGGCCGCGGTCCCGGCGGGGCGGCATCCTGTTCCGCGACGGCAGCCGGTTCGGCGGCGGCGACCCCAACCCCGAGCGGGTCGTCCTCGACGACGCCCTCGCCCCGCTGCCCGCCATGAACGTCGGCGACCGGCTCCCCGGCGCGAACCACGGGGTGCTCGACTACGGGTACGGCCAGTACAACCTGCTGCTCACCAGGACCCCGCGCCACGCCCCCGGCGGGCTGACGCAGGAGACGACCCGTCCGCAGAGGGACGGCGAGCTCGCCGTCGCCACCGTCCGGATGGACGGGCTGCACCCCGGCTCGCCGCCCGCACGGTTCACCAGGCTCGCGGCCGACATCGTCACGGGGCTGCGCTCCCCCGACCTCATCGCCGTCACCGACCTCGGGGACAACAGCGGCCCCGACGACGACGGCACGGTCGCGACCGACCAGACCGTCGCCCAGCTCGTCACCGCGATCAGCGCCGCGGGCGGGCCCGCCTACGACTGGCGGGCCGTGACGCCGCGCGACAACGCCGACGGCGGCAGGGACGGCGACAACCGGCAGATCGGGTTCCTGTTCCGCACCGACCGCGGGCTGAGCTTCGTCGACCGCCCGAGCCTCGCCGACCCGCTGCCCGACGAGCCGCCCGAGGGCCCCGACCCGGCGGTGACGCCGGTGCGGGCCGTCCGGCGCGGCGCGACCGTGGGCCTGTCACTGAGCCCCGGCCGGATCGAGCCGGGCAACGCCGCGTGGTCGGGCACGTCCAAGCCCGTCGCGGCGGAGGTCACCTGGGGGCGCCACCGCCTCATCGTGATCGCGAACCAGTGGTTCCCGCAGACCGACCAGGACCAGCCGCTGTTCGGCCCGAACCAGCCGCCGTCGCGGCCCGGCCGGTGGCGCCGCGACGCCCAGGCCCGCGTCGTCGGGGACTTCGTCCGGTCGGTCCGGAAGGTGGACCCGAACGCCGAGATCATCGTCGCGGGCGAGCTGAACGACAACGAGGACTCCATCCCCGTCCACACGCTGGTCTCCCGCACCGGCCTCACGGACCTGCCGGCACGGCTGCCGGCCGGCGACCGCTACACGGCGGTTCCGGGCGGCAACTCCGAGGTCCTCGACCACATCCTGCTGAGCCCGTCGCTGCGCCGTCACCGGCACGAGTTCGACGTCGTGCACCGCACCGCCGAGTTCGCCGACCGCGACGGCGGCCACAACGACGACGGCCGCGACCCGACGATCGTCCGCATCGCCCTGCCCGGGAAGTGACCCGCATCGGCCGGCCGGGCGGTGCTGCTCCGCCGGAAGCTCCTGCCGCCTGAGGTGAGCCGGTTCGTCGCCGGTGTCCTGGACGGAAGGTATGTGCACTTCGCGACAGATGGACCTCGCGCCCGCGGTCATGGACCCCGGATCCGGCCGGCGTTACGTTCCGCCCATGATGAAGAAGAACTGCAGTTGCGGACATGGCAGCGGATGCTCGTGCCCGAAGGGCTGCTCCTGCGGCTGCAACGGGTGAGCCCCCGCAACGGGTGATCCGCGGCGACCGGCGAGGCTCGGCGCCCTCCCCCGGTCAGGGGGCGGGCGCCGTCCACAGGAGGGGCGTCTCCACATGGGCGTCGGCGGTGGTGCCGACGCCGAGGACGGACGCCCCCACCGTGGTGAGCGCGGTGAGCCGCTGGTCGCCGTCCCCGTCCAGGCCCGGGACCCGGAGCCGCCGCCAGGTGACGCCGTCGGCGGACGTCAGGACGGCGGCGTCGCGGCGCGGGGTGCTCGCGGCCAGGACGAACCCGCCGGGCGCCGCGGCGACCGCGGTGGCGCGCAGACCGCCGCCCAGGCCGCGCGCGGCCCAGGTGGCCCCGCCGTCGGCGGAGACCAGCGGGGCGCCGTCCGCGCCGATCGCCACGAGGACCCCGTGGCGCCCGGCGACATCGGTGAGCGGGCCGGCGAGGCCGTCGGGCAGCTTCACGGCCTTCCAGTCCCCGCCGTCCTCGGACGTCCACACGGCCGGTGACCCGTCCCTGCCGCCGACCGCGACGTAGGTCCCGTCCATCTCCGTCACGGCGGCGGGAGCGCCGTCGAGCGCGGTGCGCCGCCACGTCTTCAGGTCAGCCGTGAACCAGGCGGCGCCGGTTCCGACCGCCACGTACCCCGCGCGGCCGGCCGCGGCGGCGGCGAGGGGCGGGCCGCCGCGCAGCCCCGCCTTCGTCCAGGTGATCCCGTCCGGCGACGTCATCACCAGGTGGCCCGGCTTCGCACCGGACGTGCGGCCGACCGCGAGCCACCCCCTGCCGCCGTGGACGACGTCCGTGAGCCTCCCCGTCGCATCGGGGAACTCTGCGCGCCGCCACGCGCGGTTCTCGGTCGCGGTCCAGATCGCGGCGTCCCCGTTGGTGCTGCCGACGGCGACCGCGCGGCCCGGCCGGGCGGCGACGGCGCCGACGGAACGCTGCGGGTGGACGGCGCCCGGCACGGTCCGCAGGTCGACGCCGTGCAGGTAGGCGTCGTCGCCCCGGGTCCCGGAGATCGCGACGGCGCCGCCCGAGGCGACCGTGAGCTCGCTGGTGTCCACGCCCTTGGGAACGGTGCCGCCGTTCTTCCAGTGGCGCCCGTCGGCGGTGCGCAGGATCCTGCCGGCGCCGCCGGTGCCCCGCACGACGACGGCGAGGCCGTCCGGCGACCCGCCGAACCGTTCGATGCCGTGGCCGCGGAACCGGCCCGCGGCGCGCCATTCACGGCCGTCGCGCGAGGTGAACAGGACACCGAACCGGACGGTCCTGCGGCCCTTCTTCCGCCGGGAGGTGTGCTTGCCCTCGCGGACGGTCGCGAAGCCGCCGGGACCGTAGGCGAGGCCCTTCGTCGCGCCCCACGAGCCCTGCCCCTGCGGGATGATCACGCGGGCCCACGTCCGGCCGCCGTCCTCGGACCGCCAGAAGCCGGGGCTCGGCACGGTGCGCGTGACCCTGCGCCCGCCCCGCCGCACGGTGAGCTTCCGTGGATAGGTGCCGTGCGCGACGAGGACGGTACCGGAGGAGACGACCCGGTCGAATCCGGTGACCGAGCCGATGCCCTCGATGCGCTGCCATCTGCGGCCGTCCGGCGAGATCCAGACGACGGCGCGGCGGCCGCCCGCGGCGCCGACGGCCGCGTAACCGCCCGGAGTCCGGGCGAGGCCGCGCACCCTGTCGGTGGGCTTGAACACGGCGCCGGCGTCGTGACGCGTCCAGGTCCGGGCGTTCTCGCTCGTCCACGCCACGGTGCCGCCGGACGCCGAGCGGCCGAGCGCCACCCATCCGCGCCGCCCGGCGGCGACGACGGCCGGGGCGTCACCGGGCGGGGCCGCCGAGCCGTCGGCGGCGCGGACGCGGGCCAGCGACCAGGTCCGTCCGCCGTCGACGGAGGTCAGGATGCGGGTCCGTTCCCGGCCCGGGGTGCCGTCGCCCTCGGTGCCGACGGCGACGAGCGTCCCGCCCGCGGCGGTGACCGCGGCGAGCTTCTGGACGAGCCCGTCGGTCTCGGCGGCCGGGTCGGCGGCGAACAGGGCGTCCGCCGCGACCGGTCCCGGGATCGCCGGCTCGTCCGGGCCGCCTCCCGCCCGGTTCACGGCGACGACCACGCCGCCGGCGACGATCACGAGGCTCGCCGCGACGGCCATCCGGGCGCGCGGCCGCCGCGCCGCCCGCGGGGATCCCTTCGCCGCCGCCTTTTCCGCCGACTTCGCCGCGGCCAGGCCGGGCCCGGCCACGTGCACGTCGTACGGTTCGGGCGCGAGCCTCCGCCGCACGGGTTTCGCCGGATCCGTCTTCCGGGGCGGCGTCTCCTCCGGCGCGCTCGTCCCGGTCTCGTTCCCGGACGCGGACTTGCTCTCCCCGGAACGGCCCTCCTCGGGCGCGGTCGGTGTGGACCCGTTGCGGCTCGGGGCGACCTGCACGGCGGACGGGGCCTTCGCGGAGGGGGCGTCGCCGTGGCCCCACGCCAGACCGGCCGAGCGCCACGCCTCGTACGCGCGCTGCCAGGGGGACACCGCGCCCGGCATGCCGACGAGGTCACCGGCGACGCCGAACGTCAGCCGCCGGCGCACCCGGCGGGAGTCCTCCGTGTCCTCCTCGGCCGTCCGCCGGGTCTCGTCCGGGGTGCTCGTCGTCACACGCGCTCCTTCACGGTCCTCATGGACCACCATCCAAGCGCGCCACACCCGTCTCTGTACGGACATCCGCGCGAACGGCGGACTATGGGGCCGTGGGAGCGCTTTATCACCTCATAGGAGGCGTATCCGATCTTTCACTTCAATGGTCCCTTTGTAGGCATAACCGCGGATATGTACGACTGGTGCGCCTGCCGGTGGGATGCCGTGCACGTTCGTCGAGACGCCCACACCGTCCGCCTCGACCCGGATACCGGGCGGAACGATGATCTCGACGGTGGACTTGTAGGCGAAAACCCTGAGCGTCGCGGAGGGGCCGTCCAGCTCGGCGGAACGCAGGTCGAGGATCCCGGTGCCCTTGTAGACGAGGGTGGTGAACCGCGCGGGGAGGCGCCAGCGGCCGCCCCGGCACACCGAGTTCTTGTAGGCGACCTGGAAACGCCCGGTGACGCCGGGCGCCTCGGAGCCCGGTGCGGTCCGGGAGGGGAGGTCGGCGGCCACGGCCCCGAGCTCGGCGTGGGTGCGCGCCGCCAGGGTCCGGTCGATGCGCTCGTCGAGCTCGGACTCGCTCAGCCGACCCTCGGCGAAGGCTTGGTGCAGCCATACGAGCATCTCGTCGCGGTCACGGTCCGAAGCGCGCAGCGGGGGCACGGGCTGGGGATGCCGCTCGACGCTCATCGCATCTCTCCTTCGGGGCGGGTCGCCTCCGCAGGTTCGCCCTTCCAGCAAGGGGGAGGGTCAAGACCGAATCGAGATGTATCGTAACTCGCCGTCCCTCGGTTTTCGAGGCGCCGGACGCGTCCCGACGCGCGATCTTGGTTGCCGGGTCGTCGCGGGTCCGTCCGCTAGATTCGGATCAGCCGAGGTGAGGGGGATGATCCATGGGCGCGACGCTCGGCCGCGCACACGGCCCGTACACGCTGTACGACCTCGACGCGCTGCCCGAGGAGGGCCGCCGCTACGAGCTGGCCGACGGCTGGCTCCACGAGCTGCCGGCGGACGTGTGGCACGACCACGCCGCCGAACAGCTCAGGGGCATCCTCCAGGACGCGGCGCACCAGGCGGACGCCGACGTCCACATCGCCGGGTCCCCGCAGGACGTGACCACCCCCGCCGGCATCCGCAAACCGGACGTCTTCGTCGTGGCCCGCGACGTCGCCCGCACGGCGCTGGAGCGCCGGTCCCGCACCTACTACGGACCCGACCTCATCCTCGTCGCCGAGGTCGTCACGCCGCGCACCGTCAGCGAGCAGATCGACCGCGTCCGCAAGGTGGACGAGTACGCCGCCACCGGCATCCCGCACTACTGGCTGGTCGACCTGGAGCCCCGGCCGATGATCACCATGATGGAGCTGCAGGGCGACCGGTACGAGGTGACGGCGAGGGTCCGCTCCGGCGAGACCGTCGCGCTGGTCCGCCCCTACCCCGTCACCTTCGACCCGTGCCGCCTCTCCGAGATGGACTGACCGGCGCCGCACCGCCGGCCGCCCGTGCCCGGCGGGCGGACGCGCCAAGCCCGGCCGACACACCCTAGGCTCGGTGTGTGCTGCTGCTGACGACCCTTGACGCCTGGCGGGCGCAGTCCGGCCCGCGGTTCGTGCCGCCGGAGACCGGCGCCGTGTGGGCGCCCGGCGACGACGCGGCCCTCGCCGTCGCCGACGACACCTTTGAGGACGGGCAGGTCGTCGCCGTGACGCTCGACCCGGAGCCGGGCGTGGTCCCGGGACGCGGGGCGATCGACCGGACGGCGGCGGTCCGCGTCCGGTACCTTCGCCGAGGACCGGACGGCCGCCACGTCGCCGTGCTGGACCGGCCCGCGACCGCCGAGGCCCTCGACCTGCTGCCGCACCCCGAGGGCGGCTGGTACCGGGAGACGTGGCGGTCGCGGGTGACCCTCGCTCCGGACGGCTACCCCGGCGAGCGGGCCAGCGCCACCGCCATCTACTTCCTGCTGCCGCCCGGCGAGGAGTCGATGTGGCACTCGGTCCGCTCCGCCGAGGTGTGGCTGTGGCACCGGGGCGGGCCGCTGACGCTCCGCCTCGGCGGGGACGGGGACCGGCCCTCGGAGACCGGGGAGACGATCACGCTGGGCGGGGACGTGGCGGACGGCCAGGTCCCGCAGGCCGTCGTGCCGCCCGGCGTGTGGCAGGCCGCCCGCCCCGCCGGCGACGAGGAGGTCCTCGTGAGCTGCGTGGTCTCCCCCGGCTTCGACTTCGCCGACTTCCGCGCCCTGCCCTGACCCGGGCCCCTGCGACCGGGGCCGGACGGCCCGGCGGGCGCGGCGGTCCGTCCTTCCCGTGGCCCACCGGAGGGCGGACCGCCGCGAGCCGCCCGACCCTCCGACCGGCATCGGTCGACGTCGAAGGAGAGGCGTCAGTCGGAGGAGAACGCCGAGTCGAAGGAGGCGGCGGGCGGCTCCATCGCGTTGAGGCGGCGGACGAACTCCAGGGCCTCCGGCGCCCCCTGGAGGCGGTCCATGCCGGCGTCCTCCCACTCGATGGAGATCGGACCGGAGTAGCCGATCGCGTTCAGCGCGCGGAAGCAGTCCTCCCAGGGGACGTCGCCGCGGCCGGTGGAGATGAAGTCCCAGCCGCGCCGCAGGTCCGCCCACGGCAGGTGGGACGAGAGGCGCCCGCGCCGCCCGTCCCCGGTGCGGACCTTGGTGTCCTTGCAGTCGACGTGGTAGATCCGGTCGCGGAAGTCGAACAGGAAGCCGACCGGGTCGAGGTCCTGCCAGACGAAGTGGGACGGGTCGAAGTTGAGTCCGAACGCGGGCCGGTGCTCGATCGCCTCCAGCGTCCGCACGGTCGTCCAGTAGTCGTAGGCGATCTCGCTCGGGTGGACTTCGTGCGCGAACCGGACGCCGACCTCGTCGAACACGTCGAGGATCGGGTTCCACCGCTCGGCGAAGTCGGCGTACCCGCGTTCGACCATCGCATCGGGGGTCGGCGGGAACATCGCGACCGTGTGCCAGATCGACGAGCCGGTGAAACCGACGACGGTGTCGACGCCGAGCTCGGCGGCGGCGCGCGCGGTGTTCTTGATCTCCTCGGCGGCCCGCCGCCGGACGCCCTCCGGCTCGCCGTCGCCCCAGATCCGCTCGGGCAGGATCGCCTTGTGGCGTTCGTCGGGGTTGTCGCAGACGGCCTGGCCGACGAGGTGGTTGGAGATGGCCCAGACCTTGAGGTCGTACTTGGCGAGGGTCTCCAGCTTGCGCGGGATGTAGCCGTCGTCGGCGAGAGCCTTGTCCACCTCGAAGTGGTCGCCCCAGCAGGCGATCTCCAGGCCGTCGTAGCCCCAGCCGGACGCGAGCCTGCAGACCTCCTCGAACGGAAGGTCCGCCCACTGCCCGGTGAACAGCGTGATCGGTCGTGCCATGTCAGTCGCTCCCTTCGACGTCGACCCAGCGCCCGGACGCCGCGCTGTCGGCGACGGCGGCGAGGACGCGCTGGATCTGCAGGCCGTCGGCGAACGAGGGGCTCGGGTCGGCGCCCTCCGCGATCGCCGTGAGCAGGTCCGCCATCTCGTGGGTGAAGGTGTGCTCGTAGCCGAGGATGTGGCCGGGCGGCCACCACCGCCCGGTGTAGGGGTGCTCCGGTTCGGTGACGACGATGCGCCGGAAACCGGCGGTCTCGGCGTCCTCGCCGCGGTCGTGGAACCACAGCTCGTTCAGCGACTCAAGGTCGAAGGACAGGGCGCCGGAGGAGCCGCTGACCTCGATGCGCAGCGCGTTCTTGCGTCCGGTGGCGACGCGGGTGGCCTCGAAGGAGGCGAGCGCCCCGCCGTCGGTGCGGGCGATGAACAGGGCGGCGTCGTCCACGGTGACCCTGGCCGTGCCGCCGCCGGGTGCGGGGCGTTCGTGGACGAAGGTCTCCAGCGCCGCCGACACCCCGGTCACCCTGTGGCCGGTGATGAACTGCGCGGTGTCCACGATGTGGGAGGCGATGTCGCCGAGCGCGCCCGACCCGGCCCGCTCCCGGTCCAGCCGCCAGGTGAAGGGGGCCTGGTCGTCGGCGAGCCAGTCCTGCAGGTACTGGGCGCGGATGTGCCGGACGGTCCCGATCCTGCCCTCGGCGACGAGCCGGCGGGCCAGCGTGACCGCGGGGACGCGCCGGTAGTTGAACCCGACCATCGAGCGGACGCCGCGCTCGCGGGCGCGGTCGGCGGCGGCCGTCATCGCCTCGGCCTCGGCGACGGAGTTGGCGAGGGGCTTCTCGCACAGCACGTGCTTGCCCGCGTCGAGCGCGGCGACCGCGATCTCGGCGTGGCTGTCGCCCGGCGTGCAGATGTCGATGATGTGGACGTCGTCGCGGCGGAGGAGCTCCTTCCAGTCGGTCACCACCGTCGCCCAGCCGAGCGACGCGGCGGCGGCCCCGGCGCGCCCGGCGTCCCGGCCGGCCAGCGCGGCCATCACCGGGGTCAGCGGCGGATCGAAGAACGGTCCCACGCTGCGCCACGCCTGGGAGTGGGCGCGTCCCATGAACGCGTGCCCGACCATCCCGACTCCGACGGTCGTCATGTCTGCTCACCTCTCTGTCCTGCCGGTGCGTCCGCCCGCGCCGGCGGGCGGACGCACCGACGCCCCCGCCGTCTTTCAGGATTCGAAGCCGAGGGGCATGTAACGGTCGACGTTGTCCTTGGTGATCGTTTCGGACGCCAGCGTGATCGACTGCGGCACCTGCAGCTCGACCAGGTCGGTCATGCCCTTGCCCTGCGCGATGAGCCGGGCCAGCTTGACCGCCGACGAGGCCATCGTGGGCGAGTAGGTGACGGTCGCCTCCAGCACGCCCCCGGACTTGATCTTCCGCATCGCGTTGGCCGAGCCGGCGCCGCCGACCATGAAGAACTCGTCGCGCTCGGACTCCTCGATCGCCGCGAGCACGCCGAGGCCCTGGTCGTCGTCGTGGTTCCAGATCGCGTCGATCTTCTTGTGGGCCTGGAGCAGGTTGGACGCGACGTCGTTGCCGGACTCGACGGTGAACTGCGCGTCCTGCTTGGCGGTGACGGTGTAGCCGTAGACCTTGAGCGCGTCCGCGAAGCCCTTGCTGCGCTCCTGCGTCAGCGGCAGCGTCGCGATGCCCTGGATCTCGACGATGACCGGGTCGGTGACGCCCTTGTCCTTGAGCTTCTTGCCGATGTAGTGCCCGGCGGAGACGCCCATGCCGTAGTTGTCGCCGCCGATCCACGTCCGGTACGAGAGGTTGTCGGGGAAGACGCGGTCGAGGTTGATCACGGGAATGCCCGCGTCCATCGCCTTGCGGCCGACCTGGTTCAGCTGCTCGCCGTCGTTCGGCAGGATCACCAGAGCGTCGACCTTGGCCTGGATCAGCGACTCGACCGCGGAGATCTGCTGGTTGATGTCGTTGGTCGGCTCGACCGGTTTGAACGTCACGTCGGAGTACTTCTTGGCCTGCGCCTCGGCGTTCTTCGCGATCGCCGCGATCCAGCCGTGGTCCGCGGCGGGCGCCGAGAACCCGATGGTGACCTGCTTGCCCGGCTTGTCGTTGTCGCCGGCGAGGGTGCCGCCCTGGGCCGTCGAGCCGGAGCCGGTGTCCTCGCTGTTGCTGGTGCAGGCGGCGAGGAGACCGCCGGCCGCGACGGCCGCGCCGCCGAACAGGACGCCTCGGCGGCTGGGACGGGGGCCCTGCGGACGGGAACTGCGTTCACGCATGACGTGCTCCTGGTTCGAGGGGTGGGTGGAGGGGGTCAGGTGGGCGAGCGGAGCCCGCGGCGCTGCAGCAGCACGGCGCCGACGATGATCGCCCCCTTGGCGATCAGCTGGTCGCTGGTCTGCAGGCCGTTGAGGATGAACAGGTTGGTGATCATCGTGAAGATCAGCACGCCGAGGATCGACCCGGTCACCGTGCCGCGCCCGCCGGTGAGCAGGGTGCCGCCGATGATGACGGCGGCGATCGCGTCCAGCTCGTAGAGCTCGCCGTGGGTGCTGGATCCGGTGGTGGTGCGGGCCATGATGATGATCGCGGCGATGCCGCAGCAGAACCCGGACAGCGCGTACAGCATCAGGGTGTGGCGGCGGATGTCGATGCCCGCGAGCCGCGCCGCCTCGGGGTTGCCGCCGACCGCGAACGTCCGGCGCCCGAACGTGGTGAGGTTGAGCAGGGTCCAGCCCGCGAGCGCGACGGCCGCGAAGATGTACACGAGGAGCGGAAGCCCGAGGAACCGTGTCGTGGACAGCTCCACCAGCGCGTCGTTCTCGGGGCGGATGAGCTGGGTCCGCCGGTCCGACATCCGCTGCGCCAGCCCCCGCGCCGCGACGAGCATCGCGAGCGTCGCGATGAACGGCACGAGCCGCCCGTAGCTGATCAGCAGCCCGTTGACGACGCCGGCGCCGGTGCCGACGAGGATCGCGCACATCGCCATCACGGCCGGGCCGTACTCCTGCGACGCCACGGTCGTGGCCCATACCGATGCCAGCGCCATCACCGACCCGACGGACAGGTCGATCCCGCCGCCGATGATCACGAAGGTCTGGCCGACGGTGATCACGCCGATGGTGGAGGCGAGCACCAGGATGGCGACCATGTTGTCGTCGCTGACGAAGCTGTCCGGCCGGGTCACCACGCCGACGAGGGCGAGCAGCACCAGCGCGGCCACGAGCCCGAGATGCCGCATCTCCCCGGGCCCGCGCACCGCCGCCGCCCCGGCTCCCGAGGCGAGCGTGCGCTGCGCTCCTCCCCCGCCGCCCGCCCCGGGGCCGCCCGTCCTGAAGAAGGAGACGGGCGCCTTCAGCAGGGAGGCGGGCGCCTTGACGAGGGAGACGGACTTCTTCTCGAGGGAGACGGGCGTCTCGGCGGACCGGCCGGCGCCCTCCCGCGCGGGTGTCGGCCCCTCGGAGCGACTCGTCTCGGTCACAGGGCGCTCCCTTCCATGATCATGTTGAGGACGGTGGCCTCGTCGAGCTCGCCCGCGCCGGCGGTGTGCACGACGCGTCCGTCGCGGACGACGTGGACCCGGTCGGCGAGCCCGAGCACCTCGGGCACCTCGCTGGACACGAGCAGCACCCCGATCCCCCCGGCGGCCAGCTCGCGGATCAGCGCGTACAGTTCGGCGCGGGCGCCGACGTCCACGCCGCGCGTCGGCTCGTCGAGGAGGAGCAGCCGCAGGCCGCCGTGATCGGCGTTCCCGAGCAGCCAGCGCGCCAGCACGACCTTCTGCTGGTTGCCGCCCGACAGGGTCGCGACGGGGCGCCGCGGGTCGGGCGGGCGGATGTCCAGCGCCGCGATCTGGCGGCGGACGTCGGCGAGCTCGCGGCGCCGGTCGAGCCAGCCGAACGACGCGTACCGCGACAGCCCGGCGACGGTGACGTTCCCGGCGACGGTCTCGTTCATCAGCAGCGCCTGGCTCTTGCGCTCCTCCGGCGCCATGCCCATGCCGTGCCGGACCGCCGCGCCCGTGTCGCCGGGGCGGACGGGCCTGCCGTCGACGAGGACCCGCCCCTGCGCGGGACGCCGCGCGCCGTAGATCGTCTCCAGGATCTCCGAGCGGCCGGAGCCGACGAGGCCGGCGAGCCCGACGATCTCGCCGGCGCGGACGGTGAGCGACACGTCCTCGAACGCGCCGGGCAGGGTGAGGTTCTCGACGCGCAGGACCTCGGGCCGGTCGTCGCCCGGCACCGGCCCCGGACGCTCCGGGAAGGCGTACTCGACGTTCCGCCCGGTCATCAGCGACACGATCTCGTCGGTCGAGGTGGTGCGGGCGGGCAGCCCGACGGCGACGGCCCGGCCGTCCTTGAGGACGGTGACCCGGTCGCCGATCTGCCGGATCTCCTCCAGCCGGTGGGAGATGTAGATCACCGCGACCCCGTCCGCGGTCAGCTCCCGGATGATGCGGAACAGGTTGCCGACCTCGTCGTGGGCGAGGGCGGCGGACGGTTCGTCCATCACCAGGACGCGGGCCTCGTGCGACAGGGCGCGGGCCATGCTGACGACCTGCTTGCCGGCCGCCGGGAGCCGTCCCACCTCCCGGCGCGGGGGGATCTCTCCGTGCCCGAGCCTGCCGAGCAGCTCGCGCGCCGCCCTCTCGGCGGCCGCGCGC
>DATCLF010000307.1:0-18087 GCA_036564055.1 Spirillospora sp. | reverse complement strand
CGACGCAGGAAGACCCCTGGCAGCAGTTCGCCCGCACCCACCAGATCGGCCAGGTCGTCCCCGGCCGCGTCACCAAGCTGGTGCCGTTCGGCGCGTTCGTCCGCGTCGAGGAGGGCATCGAGGGCCTGGTGCACATCTCCGAGCTCGCCGAGCGGCACGTGGAGATCCCCGAGCAGGTCGTCCAGGTCGGCGACGAGATCTTCGTGAAGATCATCGACATCGACCTCGACCGGCGCCGCATCAGCCTGTCGCTCAAGCAGGCCAACGAGGGCGCCATCGGCATCGACGAAGAGGACTTCGACCCGACGCTCTACGGGATGCCGGCCGAGTACGACGAGCACGGCAACTACAAGTACCCCGAGGGCTTCGACCCCGAGACCGGCGAGTGGCTGCCCGGCTACGAGGAGCAGCGCGAGGCCTGGGAGCGGCAGTACGCCGAGGCCAAGTCCCGCTTCGACGCCCACCGCAGGCAGATCGAGGAGGCCCGCAGGGCCGAGGCGGAGGCCAACGCCGACGCGGCCGGGGGCGGGGACGCCTCCTACTCCGGCGGCGACAGCGACAGCGGCGGTGCCCTGGCCACCGACGAGGCGCTCGCGGCGCTGCGCGAGAAGCTCTCCGGCGGGCAGTAAGGCCCGTCCGGTCCCACCCTTCGGCGGTCCGCCCGGCGCGCCGCGCGCACGCCCGCGTCCGCGGACACCGGAGGAGAGGACCCCGGTGACGGCCCGCCGTGCGCCGGCGCCCCCGAGGCGGCCCCCGCGGCGGGACGGCCGCCGACATCCGAAAACGAAGCCGAGCACGGCCGGAGAACGATCCTCAGCGATCGGCCTCCGGCCGTGCTCGGGTTGCGCCACCATGGTGTCGGGCGGCCGTGTGACTCCGGCGGTGCCCGGGTGACCCGTCACCCCGAAGCGTCCACCCGTCCTGCAGGTCCGCTCGTCCCCCGGGGAGCACCGTTCAATTGGCCAGCACAGACGCCAGTACCGACGTCGGAACCAAGACCGGCGATCCCGCCGACTCCGGGCCCTCGATCGTCCCGCCGGGTCCCGCCAGACTCGCGCTCATCGCGGTCACCGTCGCGGTGCTCGCGCAGACCCTGCGGTTCTCGCTGCCGCAGCTCGACCACTTCGCCGACCAGACCGGCACCGCCGTCGCCGCGGCCGGCGTCCTCGTGGTGTACCTTGCCGGGTTCACCGCGCCGCTGATCCGCCGGGCCGCCGGGCCGCGCGGCCTGCTGCTCGCCGCGGTGGGCGGGCTGCTGGCCGTCCGGCTCGTCGCCCAGGCCATCGAACCGCGCACCTGGCTGTCGTTCGCCGCCACCGCCATCGGAATGATCGCCGTCGCGGCGCTGTACGAGGGCGCCCGCGGCCTGTCCGGCGTCGGGTTCGCGACCGCGACCGTCGCCGGCCTGTCGGTCGACTCCGCGGTACGGATGTGCTTCGCCACCTGGGATCCCGTCTGGCGCGGCGGCGTCGGGCCCTGGCTGGCGTGCCTGGCGTTCGTCGGTCTCGGCGCCGCCGCCCTCTACCGGGAGACCTCGTCGGGACCCGTCGCCCCGCCCGGGATCTCCTGGCGCGACGCGCTCGGCGCCGCCGCGTTCGGGCCGTTCCTCGCGCTGCAGATCCTCATCCTGTCCAGCCCCGCGTTCGTCGCGTCGTCCGGCTGGCAGTCGCTGACCGTCGCGCACATCGCGATCGTCGCCGGGCAGGGTCTCGCGCTGGCGTTCCTCGCCTCCGGGCTCGCCGTCCGGGCGGTCCCCGGCGGCGTGTGCGTCCTCGGCGGCACCGTCCTCGGGGTCGGCGCCGGCGCCGTCGCCGGCACCTACGCGATCTCCGGCATCGAGGTCGTGCCCGTCGTGATCCTCGGGCAGGTGCTGTCGGCGTGGCTGCTGGCCGTGGCGATCCGGGCCCCGCTGCGCCGCGCCGGGGCCGGCGGACCGGTGTGGCGGGTGGACGTCGGCGCCGCGGCCGGGGGGCTGCTGATCGCCGTGATCCTCGTCCCGTACCAGGTCAGCGCGCTGTCCCCGCTGCCGTTCCCGAACAACGTGCTGCCCGGCCTCGCCGGGATCGCGCTCGGCGCGCTCGCCGCCATCGCCGCCGCCCGCGGCGGCCCCCTGCCCGCCCGCGCGCCGCTGCGCGCGCTCACCGCCGGCGCAGCCGCCCTCACGCTGCTGATCGGCACGCTCGTGTTCACCGTGGCCGGGCCGGACGGCAAGCCGCCCGCGCCGCCCGTCCCGGGACACGTGCGCGTCCTCAGCTACAACATCCACGACGCGGTCGACCAGCGGGGACGCCTCGACCCGGAGGGCATCGCCCGCGTGATCGAGCGGCAGCGCGCCCAGGTCGTCCTGCTGCAGGAGACCGGCCGCGGTTCGCTGCTGTCGGGCACCGCCGACGTCGGCGTGTGGCTGTCGCGCCGCCTCGGCATGACGCTGATCTGGGGCCCCGCCGCCGACGGGCAGTTCGGCAACGCGATCCTCACCTCGCTGCCGGTGCACAGCTCCGGGACCGGGCGCTGGCCCCGCGGCGACTGGTCCCAGATCCGCGGGTACGTGTGGGCGCGGCTCGGCGTCGGCAAGACCACGATGGACGTGTGGTCGACCCACCTGGAAGGCGGCGACGACCAGGCCGACGAGCGCGCCCGCTCCATCGCGGCGCTGCTGCGCGCCTGGGGCGGCGCGCCCCGCACGCTGATCGGCGGCGACTTCAACGCCGGACCCGACAGCCCGGAGCTCGCCGCGATGACCGACGGCACCGACCTGCGCAGCACCGCCATCGGCGACGACTCGTCCCCCACCCGGTCCGACGGCGCCCGCGTCGACTGGATCTTCGGGTCGGACGGCATCCTCGTCACCGACTACGACGTGCCGCAGTCGACCGCCTCCGACCACTACCCGGTCGCGGTCACCGTCCGGGTCGGGCGCTGAACCGGCCGGGACGGGGATCCGCCGCTAGGGTCGACCCCATGAACGCAGCGGGCCGGGCGGCACCGGCCGTCGTCCCCCGGCGGGAGGCGGAGACATGAGCGAACCGGACGTCACGATCGAGCGGGCCGGCCCCGACGACGCCGGCGAGATCCTGACCGTCCAGCGCGCCGCCTACGTCGCGGAGGCGCAGCTGTACGGGGACCCGTTCATCCCCCCGCTCGTCGAGTCGGCCGAGCAGCTCCGCGCGGTCCTGGCGGGCGACGCCGTCGTGCTGAAGGCGATGCTCGGCGGCCGGCTCGTCGGGGCCGTCCGCGCCCAGTTCAGCGAGCACACCTGCCTGGTCGGGAGGCTCGTCGTCGTCCCCGACCTGCAGGGCCGCGGCATCGGGCGGCGGCTCCTCGCCGCGCTGGAGGACGAGGTCGCCGGACGCGCCGACGCGTGCGTGCTGTTCACCGGCCATCTCAGCGAGGCGAACCTGCGGCTGTACCGCCGCGCCGGGTACACCGAGACCCACCGTGAACGGGTCGCCGCGCACCTCACGCTCGTCCACATGCGCAAGCCCCTCGTCCCGGCGGGAACCGGCTGACCACTAGGGTGATCCCGTGCTGAAAGTAGGCCTCACCGGCGGCATCGGATCGGGCAAGAGCGAGGTGGCGGCGCTGCTCGCCCGGCACGGCGCCGTGATCATCGACGCAGACCGGATCGCCCGGGAGGTGGTGGAACCCGGCACCCCGGGCCTCGCGGCCGTCGTGGAGGAGTTCGGTGAGGACGTGCTCCTCCCGTCCGGCGGCCTCGACCGCGAGAAGGTCGGCCGGATCGTGTTCGCCGACCCCGACCGGCTCGCGGCGCTGAACGCGATCGTCCACCCGCTCGTGGGGGAGCGGGTGCAGGAACTGATGGACGCCGCCCCCAGCGACGCGATCGTGGTGTACGACGTCCCGCTCCTCGCCGAGAACAACCTTGCTTCCATGTACGACGAGGTCGTCGTCGTGGACGTCCCTCCAGAGGTTCAGGTCGAAAGGCTCGTCAAGCGACGCGGCATGAGCGAGGAGGACGCCCGTGCCCGCATGGCGAACCAGGCGTCCCGCGAGGAACGCCGTGCCGTCGCCACCCACATCATCGACAACTCCGGCACCCTCGACGACCTGAAGGCCCAGGTGGACGCCCTGTGGGAGAAGCTGCTCGACCGCGCCGCGGCCACCTCGGAATGATCACAGATCCCGGCGGGCACAGCCGTCGGCGGGAGGCGCCTGCGGACGCGGACCCGATGACGGGCGCCTGCGCGGCCGTCTCCACGCGGGGAGGACGGGCGGCCCGGCGGCGGCTATAGGCTCGTCGCATGCGCGTGCGGGACCGGTGGTCGGCGGCGTTTCCGACGAGACGTTCACTCGCGCTCGACGTCTCCCTCGCCCTCGTGCTCGCCGTCGGGGACGGCCTGCTCCTCTGGTTCGCCGACCATGACTTCTGGCTTCCGCTGCCCGTCGTGACGGCGTCCGGCGTCGTCCTCGGCCTGGCCACCGTGGTGCGGCGCGTCTACCCCGTCCAGCTCGCCCTGTTCCTGGTGACCTTCGGCACGATCACCGGCTCGGGAGCGTTCTCCGCGCTGGTCATCCTGTACTCGCTCGCCGCCTACGCCGCGTCCCGGTGGACGGTCATCGCGATCGCGGTCGCCGGTTACGTGTTCTCGCTCGCCTTCGTCCCGGCCACGGCGTCGGACGACCCCTTCCTCGTGCAGGCCGTCTTCGGGGTCGCGTTCACCGCCGTCCCGGTGCTCCTCGGCCTCTACATGAGGGCGCGCACACAGCTGCTCGTCTCGCTCCAGGAACGCGCCGCCCGCCTGGAAAGGGAACAGCACCTTCTCGCCGAGCGGGCGCGCGGCGAGGAACGCGCCCGCATCGCCCGGGAGATGCACGACGTGGTCGCCAACAGGATCAGCGTCATGGTCGTCCACGCGGGCGCGCTCAAGGCGATCGCCACGCGCGACCCGGAGCGGGCCGCCGAGACGGCCGCCGTCATCGGCGAGATGGGACGCCAGGCGCTGGAGGAACTCCGCCACGTCATCGGGGTCCTCCGGCAGGGGGAGGAGGCGCTGCCCCAGGAGGCCGTGACCATCGAGCATCTCCGGGAGCTGGTCGGGCAGTCCTGCGCCGCCGGCCTCGCGGTCGACCTGTCGATCCGCGGCGAGGAGCGCCCGATGCCCGTCGCCGTCGGACGGACGGTCTACCGCCTCGTCCAGGAGGCGCTCACCAACGTGCACAAGCACGCCGGAACCGCCGGCACCCGCGTCGACCTCGGCCTGCTCCCGGAGGCGGTCGAAGTGGAGATCATCAACGAGGCGCCGGTCGAGCGGCCCGACCACCGGCTGCCGAGCGGCGGCAACGGCCTGGTGGGCCTGCGCGAGCGCGTCACCGCCCTCGGCGGCGCCTTCGAGGCCGGTCCCCTCGACGGCGGGTACCGCGTCCGCGCCAGGATCCCCCTGCCGGCCCCCTGACCGTGGCTCCCCGCTCCCGCCACCCCGTTTTCCCTGGTCAGCGCAGGACTGGCCGAGTGGATACAGAATGTCCGTGGGGCTGAATACAGTGTGAGACGGACATCGGCGGAGCAAGGGGGAGGCGACGATGCGGCCGATCACGGATCTGCGGCGCCGTGTGGCGCCGTTCGAGGTCGTCACCGACATGACGCCCTCGGGGGACCAGCCGCAGGCGATCGCCGAGCTGGCCGCCCGCATCGAACGCGGCGACAAGGACACGGTCCTGCTCGGCGCCACCGGCACCGGCAAGACCGCCACGATCGCGTGGCTGATCGAGAAGGTGCAGCGGCCCGTCCTGGTCATGCAGCCGAACAAGACGCTCGCCGCCCAGTTCGCCAACGAGCTGCGCGAGATGCTGCCGAACAACGCCGTCGAGTACTTCGTCTCGTACTACGACTACTACCAGCCCGAGGCGTACATCCCCCAGACCGACACCTACATCGAGAAGGACTCCTCGATCAACGACGAGGTCGACCGGCTGCGGCACTCGGCGACCAACTCGCTGCTCACCCGCCGCGACACCGTCGTCGTCGCGTCCGTCTCCTGCATCTACGGCCTGGGCACGCCGCAGGAGTACGTCGACCGGATGCTGCGCCTCAGCGTCGGCCAGGAGATCGACCGCGACGACCTGCTCCGGCGGCTGGTCGACATGCAGTACACCCGCAACGACATGTCGTTCACCCGCGGGACGTTCCGGGTCCGCGGCGACACCATCGAGATCATCCCGCAGTACGAGGAGCTCGCCGTCCGCATCGAGATGTTCGGCGACGAGATCGAAAAGCTCGCCACCCTGCACCCCCTCACCGGTGAGCTGATCACCGAGGACGACGAGCTGTACGTCTTCCCCGCCTCCCACTACGTCGCCGGCCCCGAGCGGATGGAGCGGGCGATCCGCGGCATCGAGGCCGAGCTGGAGGAGCGGCTCGCCGAGCTGGAACGCCAGGGCAAGATGCTGGAGGCGCAGCGCCTGCGCATGCGCACCACCTACGACATCGAGATGATGCGTCAGGTCGGGACCTGCTCCGGCATCGAGAACTACTCCCGCCACATCGACGACCGGCCCCCGGGCAGCGCCCCCAACACCCTCCTCGACTACTTCCCCGAGGACTTCCTCCTCGTCATCGACGAGTCGCACCAGACCGTCCCGCAGATCGGCGCGATGTACGAGGGCGACGCGTCCCGCAAGCGGATGCTCGTCGAGCACGGCTTCCGGCTCCCGTCCGCGCTGGACAACCGTCCCCTCAAGTGGGAGGAGTTCCTGGAGCGCATCGGCCAGACGGTGTACCTGTCCGCGACGCCCGGCCCGTACGAGATGAACCTCGTCAAGGGCGACGTCGTCGAGCAGGTCATCCGGCCCACCGGCCTCGTCGACCCGGAGGTCGTCGTCAAGCCGACCAAGGGGCAGATCGACGACCTCATCCACGAGATCCGCGAGCGGACCGAACGCGACGAGCGCGTCCTCGTGACCACCCTGACCAAGAAGATGGCCGAGGACCTCACCGACTACCTCCTCGAACTCGGCATCCAGGTCCGCTACCTGCACAGCGAGGTCGACACGCTGCGCCGCGTCGAGCTGCTGCGGGAGCTGCGCACCGGCGAGTTCGACGTCCTGGTCGGCATCAACCTGCTCCGCGAGGGCCTCGACCTGCCCGAGGTGTCGCTCGTCGCGATCCTGGACGCCGACAAGGAGGGCTTCCTGCGCTCCGAGACGTCCCTCATCCAGACGATCGGCCGCGCGGCCCGTCACGTGTCCGGCCAGGTCCACATGTACGCCGACACGGTCACCCCGTCGATGCAGCGCGCGATCGACGAGACCAACCGGCGCCGCGCCAAGCAGCAGGCCTACAACGAGGAGCACGGCATCCAGCCGCGGGCGCTGCGCAAGCGCATCGCCGACATCCTCGACTCCCTCGTCCGCGAGGACGCCGACACCGAGACCCTCATCGGCGGGGCGGGTCGCCAGCAGAGCCGCGGCAAGACGCCCGTCCCCGGGCTGGCGTCGCGGACCCGGGAGGTCGGCCGGCACGCCGCCGACCTGGTCGGCGAGCGGCCCCGCGAGGAGCTGGAGGGGCTCATCGAGGAGATGACCGAGCAGATGCACCAGGCCGCCGCCGACCTGCAGTTCGAGCTCGCCGCCCGCCTCCGCGACGAGATCAAGGAGCTCAAGCGCGAGCTGCGCGACATGAAGGAGGCGGGCGTCACGTAGGGACGCGCCGGCGGCGACCTCGGCCAGGGCGCTCAGGCGAAGGCGAGCATGACGCGTTCCTCCACCTGCCGGTAGCCGATCCTCCGGTAGACGGCGTTGCTCGCCGGGTTCGCCAGGTCGGTGAACAGCACGACGTCCGTGGCGCCTTCGTCGATCGCGGCGCGGCTGGCCGCCGCGGTGACCGCCGCCCCGTAGCCGCGGCGGCGGTGCGGGGCCGGCGTGTACACCGCCGAGACCCTCGACATCCCGGCGACCACGGGGGACCACCACGCCATCGACACCGGCCGTCCGCCGGCCTCCCACAGCATGACGCGGCCCGTCGCGAGCCTGCTGTCCAGCATCGCCCGGTTCCCTCCGTGCTCGCCGACGTCCCGGGAGAACTCCGCCGACCAGCGCCGCACCAGCGGCCCGTCGGACGCGCGGACCGTGCGGGCGGCGCCCTCCGGCGGCGGATCGGGCGCCCTGAGCCCGTCGAGCCGGTAGAGGCCCTGCCGCATCTGGACCCGGCACGTGGCGCCGGTCTGCCGCGTCCACGCGTCCGCGAACGCCTCGGTGGCGTCCCGGTTCCCGCCGGCGCCCGTCACCGCCGCGCCCCGTCCCGCGAGGACGCCGGCCAGGTCCCGCGCGGCCTGCCCCGGCATCGCGCTGAGCTGCGGCGGATACCCGCCTGTCAGCAGAAACGCCCCCTCGACGCGGTCTCCGGACGTCCACCAGCCGAAGAGCACGTTCCCGTAGGGGCCGGGGCCCTGGGCGCGCATCTCCTCCGTCACGGTGAGCGCCACGGTGTTCGAGGCGGGATCGGCCCGCAGGAACCCACCGGCCGCCGCGAGGAAGTCGTCGCAGTTGTCAGTGACCGTCCAAGCCATGCTTGAGCATTGCGGTGCCGGAGGTCGTCCCGCATTCCATTTTCCCGGCGACACCGGCTTCCCCGCGGCGCCGTCCGCCTCCGGGACACGAGAACCCGTCTCCGCCCAGCCGCGTTCCACCATCGCCGGATGGACGACGCGGTTCGCCCGGCGCGGGCGGAGGATCTGCCGCTGCTGCCGGAGATCGAAAGATCGGGCGAGCGGATGTTCGAGGGGATCGGGATCGTGTTCCCGGCGGGGCCGACCGTCATCGAGGAGCTGGACGGCGACGACCCGGACATCCTCGTGGCCGGTGATCCGCCCGTGGGTTTCGCGGCGTTCGCGGAGCTCGACGGGGCGGCGTACCTGGAGCAGATCTCGGTGCGCGCCGACCTGACGGGCCGGGGGATCGGCTCACGGCTGCTGACGGCGGCCAGGGAGCGGGCCGCCGGGAAGGGGCTGCCGGGGATGGCGCTGCTGACGTTCCGGGACGTCCCGTGGAACGGGCCCTGGTACGCCGCGCACGGCTTCGAGGAGCTGCCGGAGGCGCGCTGGGGCCCCGGGCGCACTGGGACGCGGAGGTCAGGGCCGGGCTGCACGATCTCGGGCCGCGATGCGTCATGTGGGCCGCCTCCCCGCAAATTTGATCTACACCGTAAAAGCGGGAACCCGGTACACGGATCCGACGTCTGCCTCATACGGGAGGAGGACGATGATCAGCCCGACGCGTTGGGCCCGCGACCGTTTCGGCGAACGGCGGATCGCCGTCGCCGTCCTCGTGGCGCTGCTGGTGCTGACCGTCCTCCCGCTCGTGGCGCTGCCGGCGGTCCGCTGCGCCGTCTTCGACGTCGGGTGCCCGAAGCCGCGTCCCGACGTGCGGGCCGACGCGGTGGCCACGCGGCGGACGCTGACCCCGGTCGAGGCCGCCACCTGGGGCTCGTACGTCGCGCTCGGGGACTCGTACTCCTCGGGCGTCGGCGCGGAGGCGACGGCGGGCGACAACAATCCCCTCAACCGGTGCCACAGGACGTCCAAGGCCTACTACCACGAGGTCTCGAAGGCGTTCAGGTTCGCGAAGGGCAGCTCGTTCTGGGCCTGCTCGGGCGCCACGACCGCCGACGTCATGAAGGGACGCGGCGGGGAACCCCCGCAGATCAACCGTGTCGGCCCCGACACCAGCCTGGTCACGCTGAGCATCGGAGGCAACGACGTCGGCTTCTCCAGGGTGCTCACCGGCTGCGTGGTCAAGCTGCCGTGGAGCGGGGGCTGCACCGGCCAGGGCGAGGACATCGCGAGGAGGATGGCCGAGCTGCGCACGAACCTGCCCGCCCTGCTCGAAGAGATCACCAGGAGGGCGCCCCGCGCCCGGGTGATCGTGATGGGCTACCCAAGGGCGTTCTCGGAGCGCAGCGGCGTCGACGGCGACAACATCACCGTGTCCGACCAGCGCTGGCTGAACGCCCGGGCCCGCGACCTGAACCGGCTCATCGGCGAGTCCGTCGCCGAGGTCGACGCCCGCATCACCGCGCGTGAGGGCCGGGGCAGCGTGGAGTTCGTCGACGCCTACAGCGCGTTCGCCGGTCACGAGGTGGGCAGCGAGGACCCGTACATGAACGGGCTGTCGCTGAACCTGTCGGGCCTGGAGGCCGCGCCGCGCAGCTACCACCCGACGGCCGCCGGGCAGCACGCGCTGGCGTCCCTGTTCATCGAGCAGATCAAGAAGGGGCCGGGCCGCCCGCTGTGGTGACGTCCGGCGCCGGATGCGGGACGGCGCGTTCCACCGCGACCGCCACGAGCTTTTCCGTCTCCTCGTCGGAGAACACCCCCGGCAGCGTGAGGTGCTCCACGATCAGCCAGTTGAGCGCCAGGTAGAGCAGGCGGACGGTGTCGGCGTCGCCGGGCAGTCCCGCGTCCACGTGGTAGGCGATGTTGGCCTCCACGTCCTCGCGGACCCGCTCGGTCAGGACGTCGCGCAGCCCGGGGCGCCGTGTCGCCTCCAGCCGCAGTTCGAGAAGCGCGAGGTAGCCGGTGCGGAAGTCGACGACGCGGCCGACCACGTCGTGCATGAGCTCGGTCACCTTGGCCCGGTCGCGCGGCCCTTCCAGCGCCCTGGTCAGCGTGGTGGCGTCCGGTTGCAGGCGCTCGTAGACCCGGCGGCCCGCCTGCGTGAGGAGGTCGTCCCGATTGGCGAAGTAGTTGGAGGCGGTGCCGACCGGCACCCCCGCCTCGGCGTCCACCGCGCGGAACGTCAGCCCGCGGGCGCCCTCCCGGGCGAGGACCTCGATCGCCGCGTCGAGCAGCGCCGTTCTCCGTTCGATGTTCCGCCGCACGTTGACACCACTCCAACTGTAGTACTACGTTCAAACCACTACATGCAGAGTACTGCGTAAGGAGTGGTCAGGGTGCGAAAGCTCGTGTACTACGTCGGCGTCAGCATCGACGGCCGCATCGCCGGGCCCGGCCACGAGTTCGACTTCTTCCCGCTGCCGGACGACATGGCGGCCTGGATTTACGAGAGCCTCCCCGAGACCGTCCCGACCCACCTGCGCCCGCACGTCGGGGTGGAGGACGCGCCGAACAAACGGTTCGACACACTGGTGATGGGGCTCGGCACGTACCAGCCGGCGCTCGACGTCGGCGTGACCAGTCCTTACGCGCACATGCGGCAGTACGTCGCCTCCACCACGCTGAAGGAGATCGCCGATCCCGGTGTGGAGCTCGTCCGCGAGCCGCTCGGCGTCGTCCGCCGGCTCAAGGCCGAGGAGAGCGACAAGGACGTCTGGCTCTGCGGGGGCGGGAGGCTCGCCTCGGCGCTCCTCCCGGAGATCGACGAACTGATCGTCAAGAGCTATCCCGTGGTGGCCGGCGCGGGCGTCCCCGCCTTCTCCGGCGACTTCCGCCCCACGGTGTTCACCCCGACCGACCGGCGAGTGTTCAGCAACGGAGCCCAGGTCACGTGGTACACCCGCGACGCTTGACCCTCGCCGCCGTGACCCGCCCGCCGAGTCGCCCTGCCCAGGTCACGGCCCCGCCTCCGCGGGTAGGGGTATCGACGTGGCACCTGCTGACGTGACATCGCCGTCGATGGGGGGACCCGATGGCCGTCACCGTGGCGCTCGCCGGGGACACGATGCTCGGACGCGGCGTGGCCGACGAGATCGCCATGTCCGGCACGCGGGGACTCTTCTCCCGGGGCGTGCGCGACGCCTTCGCCGAGGCCGACCTCGCCCTGCTCAATTTGGAATGCTGCGTGTCGTCGCGCGGCCGGAGATGGGACCCCGCCGGTAAGGCGTTCCACTTCCGCGCACCGCCGGAGGCCGCCGGTGCGCTCGCCGACCTCGGCGTGGACTGCGTGACCCTCGCCAACAACCACGCCCTCGACTACGGCCCGGACGCCCTGGAGGACACCCTCCGTCACCTCGCGGAGGCGGGCATCAGGGCCGTCGGCGCCGGCTCGGACGCCCGGGAGGCGTGGGAGGGCGTCGTGCTGGAGGCCGGCGGCGTCCGGATCGCGGTCATGGGGATCACCGACCATCCGTCCGACTTCGCCGCGGCGCCGGGCCGTCCGGGCGTCGCCTATGCCGACCTGGAGAAGGGCCTCCCGCAGGAGCTGACCGACCGCATCCGGCGGCTGCGGCGCGGCGGCGACGTGGTGTTCGTCCTTCCGCACTGGGGGCCGAACATGACGCGGGAGCCCCCTTCCTACGTCCGACGGGCGGCGAAGGGGCTGCTCGACGCCGGCGCCGTGCTCGTCGCCGGGAGCTCGGCCCACGTCTTCCACGGTGTGGCATGGGCGGCCTCGCCGGTCATCTTCGACATGGGCGACTTCATCGACGACTACGTCGTCAACGCGTCGCTGCGCAACGACCTCGGCCTGCTGTTCCTGGTCACGCTGGACCGTGCGGGACCGACCCGGATCGAGGCGGTCCCGCTGCGCCTCGACTACGCCCGCACCCGCCTGGCCGGGGGAGCCGACCACGAGTGGATCACCGGGCGCTTCGCCGAGGCGTGCGCCGCGTTCGGAACACGGGTGGTCCAGGAAGACCACCGTCTCGTCGTCGAGGCGCCCTCCTAGACCCGGGGCGAGTTCTCGGGCGCCGCCGGTCGGCGCAGGAGACCGCCGAGGATCGTGGTCACCGTCGACCGGACGGCCTCGCGGTCCGGCGGGGGAGCCGTCCGGTCGGCGAACTGCAGGTGCCCGGCGCCGAGCAGGGCGGGGGCGAGCGCCTCGACGTCGGCGTCCGCCGCGATGCGCCCGAGGTCCCTCTCGGCGGCGAGGTAGGAGGCGACCGCCCGCACCGCCTCGGCGATGATCGGAAGGCCGGTCGGCCAGGTCGCGCGCAGCCGGGCGCGCAGCTCGTCCCGGAAGGTGATGAGCGGGAGGATCGCCACGGCGGCCGAGCCGAACACGGCGATCATCGCTTCCGCGAGGTTGTCGACCACGGTGCCGGTGCCCGCGGACTCGGCCAGGGCGGCGCCCTGGGCCTCCGTCCGGCGGGCGCGGTCCGCCACGAACTCGGCGAGGAAGGCGTCGAAGTCGGCGAAGTGCCGGTGCAGGACGCCCTTGGCGCAGCCCGCCTCCGCGGTGACCGCCCTGCTGGTCAGTGCGCTCGGTCCGTCCCGCAGCAGGACGCGTTCGGCGGCGTCGAACAGCTGCTCGCGCGCGTTGTGCAGAGCGACCCCGGTCGGCACGGTGAACCCCGCCTTTCCCGTTGACGAGTGGGCACATGCCCATTCATAGTGGGCGCATGCCCATTCTACCGTCAGGGCGCACCGACCACGCGCCTTCCGAACCGCACCGCGCCAGGGAGGTCGCCGAGTCCTTCGGCGTCGACGCCGCGCGTTACGACCGGACGCGTCCCGCCTACCCCGACGCCCTCGTGGCGCGGATCGTCGCCGCGAGCCCCGGCCGGGACGTCCTCGACGTCGGCTGCGGCACCGGCACCGCGGCCCGGCAGTTCCAAGCGGCCGGCTGCACGGTGCTCGGCGTGGAGCCCGACGCGCGCATGGCGGCCTTCGCGCGGGACCGCGGTCTCGACGTCGAGGTGGCGACCTTCGAGACCTGGGACCCCGCGGGCCGTGACTTCGACGCCGTCGTCGCCGGGACGGCCTGGCACTGGATCGACCCGGTGGCGGGCGCGGCCAAGGCGGCACGGGTGCTGCGGCCCGGCGGGCGCCTCGCGGCGCTCTGGCACGTCTTCCAGCTCCCCGACGAGGTGGCGGCCGCCCAGGTCGAGGCGTTCCGCCGCGTGGCGCCCGACTCGCCCCTGGCCGGGCAGGTGGGGCGCTCTGCCCTGGAGGTGTACCAGGCGATGTTCGACAGGGCCGCCGACGGGATGCGGCGGGCGGGTGCGTTCACCGTGCCCGAGCAGTGGCGCCACGACTGGGAACGCCACTACACCCGAGACGAGTGGCTCGACCAGATGCCCACGCACGGCGGGCTGACCCGTCTCCCGCCGGACGGGGTGAAGCAGGTGCTCGACGAGGTCGGCGCCGCCATCGACGCGCTGGGCGGCGGCTTCACGCTGCCCTACGTCACGGTGGCCGTCACCGCCGCGCGGACCGGCTGAGCGGACGGCATGCGACGCCGATCGGCGGCGGGGTCACGGGCGAACCGTCGATTCCCGCCGCCGGTCCGTGGTCGCTTTCCCGGTTCGGGAATATGTGGTGTCATGCCGGGGCTCCGGCCTTTCTCGGTGACCATCGAGCCGGAATTGCCGCGATGGCCGCGAGCGGCCGCCCGCCTCCCTTGTCTTCTCGTGGAGTTCCCTTGAACGGGACACGGAGGAATACGGATGAGCGCAGGCATTGGCTTTGACATAGCATGGCCCACGTGTTGCTCGCCCTGAGAACTCCCGTAGCCACGAGGAAAATCAGCACGCCGCGCTGGCTATGGTCGGTCATGGCTCTGTGCCTGGGGCTGACGCTCCTGTTCTGGGCGTTCGCCACCGGAGTGCTCATGGGCGGAGGGGCGGCGGTCTCATCGGTGCGGGACCGCGGTGTTCCCGCCTACGTCAGCGCGCAGATCGCCCATGCCGCGTTGGCGGACGCCGACCGCGCGGCATGGCAGAGTTTCCGTTCCGGCGCGGCCGAGCTCATCGGGCCTGGACAACGGTTCCGCGACAATCTGACCACCGCGGGGGACAACTTGGCACATATCGCCGAACTCGACTTCGGTGGTGCCGCCGA
Source organism: Spirillospora sp. (assembly GCA_036564055.1). Lineage (GTDB taxonomy): Bacteria > Actinomycetota > Actinomycetes > Streptosporangiales > Streptosporangiaceae > Spirillospora. The sequence goes on along the minus strand of DATCLF010000307.1, from coordinate 3,394 downwards.
ACGCAACCTGCTGCGCGCCGTCAATGCACAGGTCGTCACCTATCAGGGGCTCGTCGAGCAGGCCGACGCCACCTACCGGAAAGGGCTCAAGGACCTCGGGTACGCGTATCTGAGTTACGCCTCGGACCTTCTGCACGGCGAGGGCGGCGTGCTCGACCGGATCGAGGAGATCGCCAGGCGTGACCTGCAGGCGATCGACGACCGGCGGCACGCGCCGTCGGGCGGGACGGCCGCCGCGCTCGCCACGGCGGCGCTCGGGGCCGCGGTCCTCGGGGCGCTGGTCTACGCGCAGGTCGCGATGGCGAAGCGGTTCCGCCGCCTGCTCAACCCGCCGCTGCTGGCCGCGAGCGTGCTGCTGGTCGGGCTGGTCGTCTGGTCGACCTCCGCGTTCCTCCGCCTCGACGGGGCGTTCGACCGTGCGCGGGAGCGGGACCTGCACGGGTTCAGCGAGAAGGTCGGCGTGCAGATCAGCAAGGCCACCGAAGGCGCGTCCGCGCTGCGCCAGGGACGTCCCGCCGACCTGGCCGAGGGGCTGGACGTCAGTGCGATCGAAAAGGAGCGGCGGCCGGTGGACGCACGGCTGGACGACGCCTCGCACGGGAGGCTCACCGTCGGCCTTCCCCTGCTGAGCGCGACCATCGCCGGGCTGATCGTCCTCGGCCTGTGGTTCCGGCTTCGCGAGTACCGGAGATGAGCGTGCGAATCCTGTCGGCGATCCTCCTGCTCTGCTGCCTCGGCCTCGTCTCGTGCGCGGACGCCGGGGAGGACGGGCAGATCACCGTGCTCGGCTCCTGGACGGGGGAGGAAGGGGCCGCCTTCCGCGAGATCCTGGCCGACTTCGAGGACAGGAGCGGCATCAAGGTCGACTACACCGGGACCCGGGACGCCCGCGCCGTGCTGGCCAGCGAGCTGCACGACGGCCAGCCGCCGGACGCCGCGGTCCTGGCGACCCCGGGCGACCTGCGCGCCTACGCCGCGAGCGGCCGGCTCCGCCCCGTGACCGGCCGCGTCCGGGACGTCGGCGGCGACCTCACCACCGCCACCGGCCCGGACGGGCGGCGCCGACCGTACGGCATCGTCGTCAAGGCGTCCGTGAAGAGCCTGATCTGGTACAACCCGCGCAACATCCCGGCCGACCTTCGCAGGCGGCTCACCTCACCCGACCTGACCTGGGACGACCTGGCGCAGATCGCCGAGCGGGCGGGGTCGCGTCCCTGGTGCCTCGGCCTCGCCGACACCTCCGTGTCCGGCTGGCCGGGCACCGACTGGATCGAGGACATCCTCCTGCACGACGCCGGTCCCGAGGTCTACGACCAGTGGGTGTCGGGTCGCCTGCCCTGGACGTCGAACCCGGTCCGCAGCGCCTGGCGCGAGTTCGGCAGGGTCGTGGCGGCGTCGCACGGCGACGCCCGCACCATCCTGCTCACCAACTACGCGAAGGCCGGCGCGCCGATGTTCACCTCGCCGCCGGGATGCCGGTTCGAGCACGCCGGCTCGTTCATCACCGCCTTCTACGGGCAGGGAGCGGGCGAGAAGTACGACCACATCCCCTTCCCGGGATCGTCGTCGGTCGTGATCGGCGGGGACGTGCTCGGCGTGTTCCGCGACACCCCCGAGATCCGCAGGCTCGTCGACTACCTGGCATCGGCCGAAGCCCAGCGGACCTGGATCAAGCGTCGGGGCAGCGGCGCCTTCTCCCTCCGCCGCGACGTGCCTCCGGACGAGTACCCCGACCCGTCGTCCCAGCGGATCGCGCGGACGCTCGGCGGCGCGCGGACCGTCCGCTTCGACGCGTCCGACACCATGCCGAGCGTCATGGCCGCCGCGTTCAACCACGCCGTCCTCGAGTACGTCGCCGACCCGGGCGAAGAGCGACTCGACACGATCCTGCGCTCCTTGGACAGGCTCCGCACCACCACCCGCTTCCCGTCCTGAGCCGCCGCCTTCACGGGCACGTCTCCGCGCCGCATGGACGCGGTCCGGGGTCGTGGGAACCAGCAGATCACGGTCGGCGTCCAGTTCGGCGTGGGTCACCGAGCCTGCGCCCGGGCGTCCGCGGCAGCCGAGATCGTGAGCCGGTCGGCGGGCATCCTTCTTCATCCGCCTCGGGGACGAGGGGGAGCGTTCCAGATGCCCGCCGGCGGTGAGGGGTCGTCTCAGGGGGTACGGATCGGGTGGTGGCAGGTGTGCTGTGCGTGAAGCCAGGGGTCGGGAGAGAAGGGACTCTGATGGCGATCAGCGAGATCATCGCGGCGACCACGCTGCCGGGAACGGAGAAGTCGGTCAGAGACGCGCGGATGTTCGCGCGGGACGTGCTCGGCGAGGAGCACCCGTCCCTGCCCGAGGTGGAGCTGTGCGTGGACGAGGCCGTGACGAACGGCATCGAGCACACGGCGTCCGGGCGGGGAGGGCGGGTGACGGTGCTGTTCTCGGTCGCCGGCGACGACGTGATCGCCGAGGTCGTCGACGACGGGGCGGGCGGCGCACGGCCCGTCCTGCGCGAGGACCCCCTGGCCGAGCACGGGCGCGGCCTGCAGATCATCGACGGGCTGACCCTGGACTGGGGCGTCAGGACCGACGGGGAACGGACGGCCGTGTGGATGCGGTTCCCCGGGCCGCCGCCCCAGCGGACCTAGGGCGTGGCGATGCCCGCCGGGCGGGCGACGTGTCCGAAGCGGACCGGGACTCCGGGGGAGTACAGCACGCTCACCGGGTCGCCGAGCGGGCCGGGCACTCCGGCGGCGGCGAGGAGGTTCTCGTCACAGCGCAGGAGCGTGGCCCGGTGCAGAGGCCATCGGGGATGGGCGTTCGGCAGGTACCCGGGGCGTCCGAAGAACGCGGTGTGCAGGCCCCAGCGGGCGGTGAGGAAGTGCTCCAGCTCGGACGGCTCGGTCAGCCGCGGCCCGATCCGCGCGGTGATCCTGCTGTAGGCGCCGCGGGGCCCCGGCCACCGGCGCACGCCGACGTAGCTGATCACGTCGCCGCGGGCCTTGATCGCCATCCGCGCCCACTGGTAGGGGAGCCGGAACACGGCCCGCGCCACGGCGACGGGCACCAGCCGTGAGGCGTCCAGGGACCGGAACACCACACCGCGCCGTCCCTGCTCGTCGACCGAGTACAGCCGGACGTTGGTCTCCGGGAACGTCCCCAGGTACGGCACGCCGGGGAGCCGGAACCAGCCGACGCGGTCCATCCAGAACGCGACCAGACCGACGTAGGTGACGCCGTCGAAGGTGTCCGGCACGAGACCGCGCGGCAGCAGCGGCGCGACCGTGCGCGGGTCGACGGCCCAGTGGACGAACGTCAGGTCCCGCCAGTACTGCCTGAGCCACGGACGGGGGACGGGTCCGGGCGGGTCGGCCGTGACGGGTTCGGGATCCGGGGCGGCGCCGCC
>DATCLF010000306.1:0-2325 GCA_036564055.1 Spirillospora sp. | reverse complement strand
GGCCTGCGACCGTAACGTCCCCGTCCTCGTGGAGGCGCCCGACTGGGACGACCGCATCCCCTCGATCCGCGACGTCCGGGAGGCCGTAGTCTGCCTGGACTACGGGGTTCGCTGTACAGGCGCGATGTGTCCGATGTTCCGGGCGCCTACGGAGGAGGCGGAGGCGTTGACGTCGCCGGAGCTGGAGTGGAGAGCGGGGCGGGAGTGGAGATCGGGCCCGCAGTGGGCGACGGGGACGTGAGGCACGAGGTCGCCGTCAGGCGCCAGTGGACTGCGCCAGCATCTGCGCGATCCTCACCAGTACCGTCCGTCTTCGGCTCCGCCTCGAGCTGCCCCCACGTGACTCACAAAACGCGGAAGCCGCGCGTCCCGAGCAGCCCGTCGCGGAGACGATTCGGTGCGGGTAACGGTCGAGCAGCATGGCAATCCGCCGACGTGTCGCCAGCCCGCTCCGCTCCGCCCTCGCGACCGCTCGCTCCGGGTCCCGCGAGCTCACGACGCCCGCGAGGTAGAGGACTGTCCGGGCAGGCGTGGTGATCGGCACGCCCTTCCGTCGCGTTGTTTCGTCCGACCGCAACATCTTCACCCGATAGACCCGGATCCCGGGTTTCCGCGTTTGGCCCCGCCGGACGGTGACTTCCACCGGCGTGGGAGGAGCGGGCGGTGGCGACTCGCCACTGTGTGCCCCGCCCTTGACGCCGTTCGCTGGCCCGCCTAGCGTGGCCGGCCCACTCCCCTGTCGACAAGCCGCGGAATCGACGACGACGGTAGCCGAACGTGAGAACGGAGATCCGATTGGGCGGCAACACCATTCGCTCGGGCGATGGCGTCACCCGAGGAACTGCCGCGCAGCACGGAGGTCGCCCGTGAGCCACCCGCCGATCGCCGACGTCATCGTCGCGGGTCTGGGCGCGGCCGGGAGCGCCGCGGCCTACCACCTCGCCCGCCGGGGCGCGCGCGTGGTGGGAGTCGACCGCTACACCCCGCCGCACGCCATGGGCTCGTCGCACGGGCGCTCGCGGATCATCCGGGAAGCGTACTTCGAGCACCCGCTCTACGTCCCGCTGGTGCGCGAGGCGTACATGGGGTGGGAAGAGCTGGAAGCGCTGACCGGGCGTCGCCTCTACCTCCGAACGGGTGGGCTGATGTTGGGCCCCGCGGACGGCACGGTGGTGCCCGGCGCACGTCGGAGCGCGTTGGAGCACGGGCTGTCCTTCGAGGAGCTGGCGGCGGAGGACGTGCGACGTCGCTTCCCCGCCTGGCACCTCCCCGACGACGTCGTCGGGATCTTCGAGCCGCGCGCGGGGATGCTCGACCCCGAGGCCGCGATCGCGGCGCACCTCGACCTCGCCCGCCGCCACGGCGCCGAGCTGCGTTTCGACGAGCCCCTGCTGTCATGGAGAGCCGAAGGCGACGCCGTCGAGGTCACCACGTCGCGTGCGACGTACCGCGCCGCACGCCTCGTCCTCGCCGTCGGCGCCTGGACTCCCCGCGTCCTCGCGCCGCTCGGGCTACCGCTGGTGGTCGAGAGGAACGTCGTCGCGTGGTTCGATACGACGGCAGGTCGGATCGCCTCTCGAACCGGCTCCGCGGAGAATACCGCATCGCCCGGAAACGGCGGATCCACCGGCCGCGACGACGGCGCCGGCCGCGGCGCACCGGCCGGGCGGAATGCGTCGTCGGCGGCCGATGTCGCGGCCGACCCCGAGGCGCAATCGCGGCCGGCGGTCGGTGTCGCTGCCGGGGCCGAGGCGCGGTCGCGACCGGCGGTCGGCATCGTCGCCCGGGCCGAAGCGCGGTCCGAGTCGCCGCCCGGTCGAGCCGAGGATCTCTTCGCGCCCGAGCGCTTTCCCGTCTTCGTGCACGAGGTCCGTCCCGGGCTCACATGGTACGGTTTCCCGGACACCGGCGACGGCGTGAAGGCCGGGATCCACCACAGCGGCGAGGCGACGGACCCGGAGACGGAGCGCCGGGAGGCGACGGAGCGCGACGTCGCCCGCATCCGCGAGCTGGTCGGCGCCTACCTCCCCACGCTCATCGGCGCCCACCTCCCCGCCGCCGCCCGCCCCATCCGCGAGGCGGCCGTCTGCCTCTACACCAACGCCCCGGACGACCACTTCCTCCTCGGCCCCCACCCGGACCACCCCGCCGTGATCGTGGTCTCCGCCTGCTCCGGCCACGGCTTCAAGTTCGCCCCCGTCATCGGCGAGCTGGCCGCGGAGCTGGCGCTGGAAGGACGTAGCCGTCACGACCTGACGCCGTTCCGGATCGAACGGCTGCTCGGCTGACGGTCGACCTGCGCGACGGTTTGCGCTGCAGCCCAGG
>DATCLF010000305.1:0-1754 GCA_036564055.1 Spirillospora sp. | reverse complement strand
GTGTCGGCCTGCCGGCCGGTGAGGCGGCGGCGGGTGGGCTCGGTCATCAGCTGCTCGTTGCCGGACACGTGTCCAGACATTAGTTCAGCATCGCGCCGTCCGCAATGCCCGCCAGGGCGACGAGCGGGGTTCGGCTGTCGGCGGCAGAGGTCGGAACGCGAGCGCAGCCGCCAGAACACGACGGTCAGAACACGGTGCGCGGGACGCGGGGCCCGGATTCGGAGCCGTCCGCCGCAGGGGCCGCGTCGGGGCGAGGTGGGGTGGGTGGGATTCGAACCCACTCAGTGCAGGACACCTGCTTTACAGGCAGGCCCGACTCTCCGAGCGTCGGCGCCACCCCGGGATCGGGTCGGGGACCCGTCAGTGCCTCCGGAGGGATTCGAACCCCCACCACACGGCACCTCATGCCGCTGTCTCTGCCGTTGGACTACGGAGGCGTGCGTGCGGCTCCCGGGATTCGAACCCGGAACATCCACTTCCTGAAAGTGGCCTCTCTGCCGGTTGGAGTAGAGCCGCATGGGCGAATCGCCGGACGGTTCGCCGGACGAATCAGGGGAGGGATCGTCGCGGGGGCGGCGTCGCTCGCCTGCGGCCGAACCGGGAGATCTACCGGGGGACGGGATACCGGCCGGGGCCGACGGGCGACGCCGAGGGCAGTCGAAGCCGGTACTGCGCCACGGCCATGGCCGGTCCTCCTCTCTCACCTCTCGTGTCGCCGTCGTGGCCGACGTCCTTCACGGTGCCACCTCACGGAGGACCGGGGCAACGGATTTTTGGTCAGCCCTCCCACGGCGTCAACGCCGCCGTGATGAAGACGACCGCGGTGATCATGAACCAGCCGAGGACGATTCCCGTCAGTGCGAACCCCTGGCCGCGCTCGCCCCTGAGGTCGACCTGCTTCCAGCCGATGTGGCCGGTGATGACGGCCGGGATGGCGGCTAATCCGCACGTGAACGGCGCGAGGATGCCCATGACCAGCGCCACGAGCGCCCAGGTGTTCAGCCGCGGGACGGAGCCGTTGTCCGCGGAACGGTGGGTCGTCGTCGAGTGCGGGTACCGGTGCGCGTCCGGGCGCGGCGAAGTCGGATGGCCCGCGAAGTCGCCGCGGGGCGGCCGCCGGTCCGGGGGCGCGTGGCGGCCGCCGGGACGGGTGTCGGCCGCGTCGGCGTGCCTCCTCCACCTCTCCGCCTCGGCGTGGCGCCCCTGCCGGGAGAGCAGCGCCGCGAGGCTGCGCATGGCGGCCGGGTCGCCGGCCTGGGCCGCCTGCAGATACTGCCTCTCGACCAGCGACTGGGCCTTCCCGTCGGCGATCGGGGGGCCGAGCGCGGACGCCGCCCGTGACCGCGCGGGATCGGTCTGCGCGACCGGGATCGCCTCCGGGACCGTCTCCTTCGCCGAGGCCGTCTGCCGGGCGATCCTCGGCGGGACGACCGCGGCGGGCACGCGGGCGCCGCCGGAGATCAACCGTTCCAGCAGGGAGTGCGCCGACGGGCGGCGCTCGGGGTCCTTTTCCAGGGCGGCCCGGACCGCCGAGAGCAGCACGCCGTCGAGGCCGGACAGATCCGGCTTCCCGTTGATGATCCGGTTGATGACCGCCGGGACCGGGCCGCCGCCGAAGCACGGTTCGCCGCGGGCCGCGAACGCCACGGTCGCGCCCCAGGCGAACACGTCCGAGGCCGGGACGGCGCCCCGCCCGTCGAGCTGCTCGGGGGCCATGTACGCGGGCGAGCCGATGAGGCCGCCGGTCGTGGTGA
>DATCLF010000304.1:0-7348 GCA_036564055.1 Spirillospora sp. | reverse complement strand
CCGCCGATGTCGACCACGACCGGCTCCCCCGGGCGGATGACCCGGTCCGTGGGCTCGGCGTGCGGGTTGGCGCCGTTCGGGCCGGACCCGACGATCACGAAGTCGACGCGGGCGTGACCCTCGGCGAGGATCGCCTCGGCGATGTCGCGGGCGACCTCGCGCTCGCTGCGGCCCGCCTTGATGATCTCCGGGACGCGGCGGTGCACGCGGTCGATGGCCGCGCCCGCCTCACGCAGGGCCGCCACCTCGGCGGCGCTCTTGCGCATCCGCAGCTCCCGCAGCACGCCCCCGGCCGCGACCTGCTCGACGCCGGGCATCGCCGCGCGGAACCGCAGCGCCATGACCGCCCACATCCGGTCGGCGACGCCCACTCTCTCCAGGTCGCGGGGCAGGCGCCGGGCGACCAGCGCGTACGGGTCGTCGGTCTCGTCCCAGGGCACCAGCTCGACGCCGAGCGACCCGGCCGGCGACTCCTGCGCCGCGGGCAGCTCCAGCCGCGGCACCACCAGGAACGGCTCGCCCTCGGCTGGGATCACCATGCAGGTGAGGCGCTCCAGCTGCTTCGCGTCGTACCCGGTGACGTACCGCAGGTCCGGCCCCGGGGTCAGCAGCACGGCGCCGAGCCCCGCCTTCGCCGCCGCGTCCCGCACCAGCCCGGGACGCTCGCGCGGATACAACTCCGTCGTCACACCCGTCTCCAATCTCCGATCCTCTCCCGTCCAGGATTCCAGAGCGCGTCCCCGGCCCGCCGTCGCGGGAACGTGGGAGCATGAGGCGCATGAGCCGCCTGATGCTGCTGGACACGCCGTCGCTGTACTTCCGCGCCTTCTTCGGGGTCCCCGAGTCGATCACCGCGCCCGACGGGACGCCGGTGAACGCGGTGCGCGGCCTCATCGACATGATCGCGCGGCTGGTGCAGGACCGGTCGCCCGACCGGCTCGTGTGCTGCATGGACGCCGACTGGCGGCCCGCGTTCCGGGTCGCGGCGCTGCCGTCGTACAAGGCGCACCGCGTCGCCGAGGACGGCGGTGACCAGACCCCCGAGGCGCTGGAGGCGCAGCTGCCCGTCATCGAGGCGGTGCTGGACGCGTTCGGCCTCGCCCGCGCCGGCGTCCCCGGGTACGAGGCGGACGACGTCATCGGCACCCTCGCGGCGCGCGCCGCCGCGGACGGGCCGGTCGACATCGTCACCGGCGACCGCGACCTGTTCCAGCTCGTGGACGACCGGGGCCCCGTCGTCGTCCTGTACACCGCGCGCGGCATCAGGAACCTCCAGGTGATGGACGAGAAGGCGGTCACGGCCAAGTACGGCATCCCGGGCCGCGGCTACGCCGACTACGCGACGCTGCGCGGCGACCCGAGCGACGGCCTGCCCGGCGTCCCCGGCGTGGGCGACAAGACCGCCGCCGCGCTCGTCACCCGGTTCGGGTCGATCGAGGGGATCCTCACGGCACTGGACTCCGGCACGTCCGAGGGGTTCCCGGCGGGCGCGCGGCGCCGGCTGGAGGCCGCCCGCGACTACCTGGCCGCCGCCGGGACCGTCGTCCGGGTCGTCACCGACATCGACGCCCCGGAGCTGGCGGCGCTCGACGACCGGCTCCCCGCGGGGGCGCGCGACCCCGAGGCGCTCGTCGACCTCGTCGACCGCTGGAACCTCGGCGGGCCCGTCAACCGCCTGCTCAACGCGCTGGCCCGGTAAGTCCTGCGGCGACGCCCGGCCGCGTACGTGCAATTTCCGCCGAAAGTGTCAGATGACGCAGACACGGCGGTCCCGCGCGTGCACCATCCTCTTCGGTGGGGGGTTGTCATGGGCTCATGCAGGAAGCGCAGACGGACGGCCGCCGCACGGGACGCGTCACGCGCGCGGCGGGCCGCATGAGCGACCGGTACCCGCGGCACTGGGCCTCAACGCCCCACTCCCCCCAACTGTCGCGGGTACCGGTTGGCCGGAGCACGACCGGGGAGGCGTCCCGATGACCGGGCGCTCGCGCACCACGGTGCGCGGTGGGACGGCCGCCGGCCCGGACGTCCCGTTCTGGGACGCGCTGAGCCCCGCGGAGCGGGCCGCGCTCCGCGCGGTCGCGCGTCCCCGCAGGTACGGGCCGCGGATGCCGCTGTGCTACCAGGGCGACGACTCCGACCACCTGGTCGTCATCGAGTCCGGCTGGGCGAAGGTGACCTCCTGCGGCGAGGACGGCCGCGAGGTGGTGCTCGCCGTGCGGGGGCCGGGCGAGCTGGTCTGCGAGAGCGCGGTGCTCGGCGGCCGGGAGCGGTCGGCGACCGTGACGGCCCTCGGCCCGCTGCGGGCGCTGGTGGTGCCGGCCGCCCGGTTCACCGGTTTCCTCGACGCGCATCCCGGGGTGTGGCGGCTGGTCAGCGGGACGTTCGTGCGGCGGCTCGACGACGCGGCCCGCCGGCTGCAGGCGCACGCGTCCGCGCAGGGCGCCCGGCGGCTGGCGATCCTGCTGGCCGACCTGGCGGACCTGTCGGCGCGGTACGCGCCGCCGGACTCCTCCGGCGGCGTCGTCCTCGGTCCGCCGCTGTCGCAGGAGGAGCTCGGAAGCTGGATGGACGCCTCGCGGGAGACCGTCGCCCGCGCCCTCGGCACGCTGCGCGCCGAGGGCCTGGTGCGCACGGGCTGGCGGAAGATCACGGTGCTGGATCCGGCGGGCCTGCGGGCCTTCGCCCGGGGCTTCAGGGAGCGTTCCGCGTAGCGGCCGGTCGCACAGCGTAGCGACCGGCCGCGCGCCTTTACATTGTAGATTTCCAGCGAATTCGAAGAGGACGTTGCCGACGATGCGTCGGGAACGTCCGCGCACGCCTCCGGCCGGGTCGGAAGGTCCGAGATCAGGCGCCGAGGGCCGCGCGTGCCTCCTGGGCCATCCGGACGACCTCGCGCCGGACCTGCGGACGCTCGGTGAGCCGTTCACCGAACGGGATCCGGACGGCGTGCTCGACGCCCCCGTCGGTGACGGCGAAATCGATGCCGTCGGCGTCCATGCCGGTCATGCGGGCCGCGGTCGCGCCGGGCCGGCCGCCCAGCGCCCGGCAGATCGTCAGGCAGTCGGCGGCGTGGTCGTCGTTCATGTGGCGCATGATCTGCCGCACGACGTCCTCGGTGAACGGGCCCGGGTCGCTCATGAGGTCTCCTCGCCGTCGTTGGGGTCGACGGACAGGCCCTTGTAGACGCGGAGGGCGTTGCCGCCGAGGACGAGCGAGAGCGTCTCCTCGTCCAGGTCGAGGGCGGCGATGGCGCGGGCGTTGCGGGCGACCCCCGGCACGCCCGGCCAGTCGGTGCCGTAGATGAACTTGCGCGCCAGGCGCCGCAGGTCGTGCCGGGCGTAGTACTCGGGGAGCCGCCGCGGCGGCAGCCCCGACAGCTCGATCCACACGTCGTCGCGGGACAGGGCCAGGAACGCGGCGGCGTCGTACCACCAGCCGCGTCCGCCGTGGGCGAGGACGACGGTCAGGCCGGGGAACAGCCGCAGCACGTCGTCGACGGGGGTCGGGTCGCCGTACCGGTTGACCGAGCCGGGGAACGAGCTCGTCCCGCAGTGGACGACGACGGGGACGCCCGCGTCCCGGCAGATCTCGTAGGCGGGGTACAGCTCGGGGTCGGCGATGCTGAACCCGCCGTGCACCGGGTGGAGTTTCAGCGCCACGGCGCCGAGGCCGAGCTGCCGTTCCACCTCGGCGTCGATCGGGTAGTGCAGGTGCGGGTTGACGTTGGCGATCGGCTTGAACCGGCGCGGGTTGTGCTTGAGCAGGGGCGCCAGATCCTCGATGGGCTGCATGCCGGTCGCCCTGGGGCTGTACTCGCACAGCAGGAGCGCGATGTCGACGCCTTCCTCGTCGAAGTAGGCGTCGACGCGCTCGGGGACGAGGGCGCCGTCGGCGTCGTACAGGTCCTGCCAGGAGTTGGCGGAGCCGAACTCCTCCGCCCATTGCCGCCAGGCCGGGGGCAGGGTCGGCAGCCGGGCGGCGTGCACGTGCGCGTCGATGAGGGGGCGCCCGTCAAGCATGAACGACTCCCGATGCGAAGACGGCCATGCGGCGGAGCCTACCCGCCCGCCCGGACGCGACCGGCGGGCGGGTTCGCCCGGAGCCGGGCGATCCGCGCCGGGTAGTCGGTGCCGGGTGTTCGGTGCCGGGTGCCGTGCCCGGTGCTACGGGGGTCAGGCCACGTCGAAGGCCGCGTCCGGGGTCTCCTGTTCCTCCAGCCAGGACACGATGCCCTCGACGGCGTCGCGGCAGCTTCCGCAGCCGGTGCCCGCCCTCGTCTCGCGGGCCACGTCGTCGGCGGTGCGTGCCCCGGCCTGCCAGCAGGCGCGGATCTGCCCCTTGCTGACGTTGTTGCACTGGCAGACGGTCGCCGCGTCCGGCATCCGGACGGGCGAGGGCGCCTCGGCGGCGCCGCTGACGCCGGGGAACAACAGCCCGAGCCGCTCGGCGGGCACCGGCGCGGCACGGTCGTAGAGCTGGGTGAGCGTGCCGGCCGCGGAGGTCTCGCCGAGCAGGATCGCGCCGATCAGCCGGCCGTCGCGGATGACCGCCTTCTTGTAGGTGCCGCGCGCCGGGTCGGTGAACCGGACGACCTCGACGTCCTCGTCGTCGTCGCCGTAGTGCGTCTCCCCCATCGAGGCGAGTTCGATCCCGTCCGCCTTGAGGCGGGTGATCTGCCGGGCACCGGTGAACCGCGCCGCGGGCTCGGTGCCGGCGAGCAGCCCGGCGAGGACCGCCGCCTGCTCCCAAGCGGGCGCCACGAGGCCGTACACCTCGTCGCGGTGCTCGGAGCACTCCCCGATCGCGCGGACGGACGGGTCGGTGACCGAGCGCAGCTCGTCGTCGACGATCACGGCGCGGCCGACCGCGAGCCCGGCGTCACGGGCGAGAGTGATCTCGGGCCGGACGCCGCACGCCAGGACGACGAGGTCCGCGTCGATGACCTCGGTCCCGCCGCCGGGGAGGGCCACCTCGACGCCGGTGACGGCGCCCGAGTCGGTGCGCAGCGCGGTGACGTCGGCCTGCAGCCGGGTGGCGATGCCGAGCCCGGCCAGGGTCCGGGCGAGGACCCGTCCGGCGCCGGGGTCGAGCTGGCGTTCCATGAGGTGCCCGGCCAGGTGCAGGACGGTGACGTCCAGGCCGCGTCCCGCCAGGCCGCGGGCGGCCTCGATGCCGAGGAGCCCGCCGCCGACGACGACCGCGCACCGCGCCGTCTCGGCCAGCTCGGTGATGCGGCGGCAGTCGTCCAGGGTGCGGAACGCGAGCGCGCCGTCGGGCAGCCCGTCCTCCAGGCCGGGGATCGGCGGGATGAACGCGGTGCTGCCGGTCGCGAGGACGAGCGTCCGGTACGAGGTGATCGTGCCGTCGGCGGCGTGCACCGTCCGCGCGGCCCGGTCGATCCGGGTGACCTCGACGCCCAGGCGGGCGTCCACGCCGTGGGAGGCGTACCAGGCGGCGTCGACGAGGCTGATGTGGTCGGGACGCGTCACCCCGGCGAGGACGTTCGACAGCAGGATCCGGTTGTAGGGGCGCTGCCGCTCCGCTCCGAACACCGTGACGGGGACGTCGCGGTCACGGGCGCGCAGCTCGCTCACGAAACGCGACCCGGCCATGCCGTTGCCGACGACGACGACGCCCGCGTCTCCGTCCGTCTCGCGCGCCGCGCCCGGCGCGCCGTCGACGCCGGTGTCGCGCGCGGGGTTCATCGCTTCACCTCCAGCGGGAGCGGCTTGATCTGGTCGCGTTCGACCTCGAACACGATGCTCGGGTCGGGGGTGTCCGGGGCGTTGACGAACGAGACGAACCGGCGCAGCCGGTCGGGGTCCTCGAGGGTGTCGCGCCACTCGTCGGAGTAGTTCGCGACGTGGCGTTCCATGGCGGCGTCGAGCTCGGCGCAGATGCCGAGCCGGTCCTCCACGATGACCTCCCGCAGATGGTCCAGGCCGCCGTCGAGGGACTCCAGCCAGGACGCGGTGCGCTGCAGCCGGTCGGCGGTGCGGATGTAGAACATCAGGAAGCGGTCGATGTAGGTGATGAGCCGCTCGTCGGTGAGGTCGGTCGCGAACAGGTCGGCGTGGCGGGGACGCATGCCGCCGTTGCCGGCGACGTACAGGCTCCAGCCGTTCTCGGTGGCGATGACGCCGAAGTCCTTGCTGCGCGCCTCGGCGCATTCGCGGGCGCATCCGGACACGGCCGCCTTCAGCTTGTGCGGGGCGCGCAGCCCGCGGTACCGGAGCTCGAGGCGGATCGCCATGGCGACCGAGTCCTGCACGCCGTACCGGCACCAGGTGGACCCGACGCACGACTTCACCGTCCGCAGCGCCTTGCCGTAGGCGTGCCCGGACTCGAACCCGGCGTCGACGAGCCGCCGCCAGATCTCGGGGAGCTGCTCGACGCGGGCGCCGAACATGTCGATCCGCTGACCACCGGTGATCTTGGTGTAGAGGCCGAAGTCGCGGGCGACCTCCCCGATGACGATGAGCTTGTCCGGGGTGATCTCCCCGCCGGGGATGCGCGGCACGACCGAGTACGTGCCGTTCTTCTGCAGGTTGGCGAGGAAGTGGTCGTTGGTGTCCTGCAGCGCCGCCTGCTCGCCCTCGAGGATGTGGCCGTGGCCGAGGCTCGCCAGGATCGACGCCACGGCGGGCTTGCAGATGTCACAGCCCCGGCCGCGGCCGTGCCGCCGGACGAGCTCGGTGAAGCTGCCGATCCCCTCCGTGCGGACGATCTCGAACAGCTCGGCGCGGCTGTGGTCGAAGTGCTCGCACAGGGCCTTGGAGACCTCGATGCCCGCGGCGGTCAGCTCGGCGTCCAAGAGCTTCTTCACCAGCGGGACGCAGCTGCCGCAGCTCGTCCCGGCCCTGGTGCAGTCCTTGACGGCGGCCACGTCGGTGAGGGAGCCCTCACGGATGGCGTTGCGGATGCCCTCCGCGGTGACGTTGTTGCAGGAGCAGATGACGGTCGCGCCGGGCAGGTCGCCGCCCGCGACCTCGGTGCCGCCGAACAGCATCTGCTCGGGCGAGCCGGGCAGGGCGCGTCCGACGTGGGCGCGCAGCGGCCCGTAGGACTCGGCGTCCCCGACGAGGACGCCGCCGAGGAGCGTGCGGGCGTCGTCGCTGACGACGAGCTTCTTGTACACGCCGGCGACGGGGTCGGTGTAGGTGACGCCGAGCGCCCCCTCCCCCACGTCCGCGAACGGGTCGCCGAAGCTGGCGACGTCGACGCCCATCAGCTTCAGCTTGGTGGAGGTGTCGGCGCCCTCGAACACGGCGCCGCTGGTGTCCGACAGCAGCCGGTCGGCGACGACCTCGGCCATCGAGAAGCACGGGCCGACCAGCCCGTACAC
>DATCLF010000303.1:0-27594 GCA_036564055.1 Spirillospora sp. | reverse complement strand
GTGTAGGAGAACTCAGGCATTTCAGGCAGATCCTCGCGCGATTCGGGATGGGGCCGATCACAGGGTACGACCCGGCCCGCCCGGGCGGGGGACGCCCCCCGGCCGTGACGCGCGAGCCCGGTCGTGGCGCTGAGGGTGATGTGACCGACCTTCATCTCCCCCTCGACAGGACCGCCGGCCGGCTCGCCACCCAGATCGCCGCGGGCTTCCGCTCCGCCGTGCGGTCCGGCCGGCTGACCGCGGGGACACGGCTGCCGTCCAGCCGTGACCTGGCCCGCGAACTGGACGTCTCCCGCGGTGTCGTCGTGGCCGCCTACGAGCAGCTGACCGCCGAGGGGTTCCTCGTCGCGCGGCGCGGCGACGGAACCCGGGTCGCGCCCCTCGCCCGTCCCGACGAGGACTTCGCCCCCGACGGCGCGCCCGAACCCGCGCCCCCGCCGGAGCCGGCGCCGGAGCCCGCGCCCGCGTACGACCTGTCGCCGGGCTGCCCCGACCTGTCGGCGTTCCCCCGCGACCGCTGGATGGCCGCCGTCCGCGGGGCGCTGCGCACGCTCCCGCACGACGCGCTCGCCTACCCCGACCCCGCCGGGGTCCCGGAGCTGCGCGCCGAGCTCGCCGGGTACCTTGCCCGGATCCGCGCCGCCCACGCCGACCCCTCGCGCGTCGTGGTCACCAACGGGATGGCGCAGGGCCTGTCGGCGCTCCTGCGGCTGCTGCGCGACGGCGGGCACACCGTCCTCGCCTTGGAAGACCCCGCCGGCGACCGGCAGATGCCGATGCTGAAGACGTCCGGCCTGCGCGTGGTCCGGGTTCCCGTGGACGACGAGGGCGTCGACGTCGAGGCGCTCGCCCGCACGAAGGCGCGGGCGGTGCTCGTCACGCCCGCGCACCAGTACCCGACGGGCGTCGTGCTGTCCCCGGCCCGCCGCGCCGCGCTGGTCGCCTGGGCGCGGGACGTGAACGGGCTGATCCTGGAGGACGACTACGACGCCGAGTTCCGCTACGACCGCGATCCCATCGGCTGCCTCCAGGGCGTCGCTCCCGACCACGTCGTCCTGCTGGGCTCGGCGAGCAAGTCCCTCGCGCCCGCGCTGCGCCTCGGCTGGGCCGTCGCGCCGCCGGCCGTGGCCGCGCGCCTGCGCGAGCATCGCGAAAGGACCGATCTCGGCGCCCCCGTCCTGGAGCAGTACGCCTTCGCCGAGTTCCTCGGGCAGGGCGGCTACGGCCGGCACCTGCGCCTGATGCGGCGGCGCTACCGCAGCCGGCGCGACGCCCTCGTGACCGCGCTGCGGCGTCATGTGCCCGGCGCGATGGTTCGCGGCGTCCCGGCGGGCATCCACCTCTACGTGGAACTGCCGGACGGGTGCGACGAGGACGAGGTGGTGGCCCGCGCCGCGGACGCGGGCGTGTCGGCGGCCGGCGCGCGGTCCCTGTGGTCCTCCGACCGAGCGGGCGACGCTCCGCCCGCCCTCGTCCTCGGCTACGCCCGCCTCCCCGAGACAAGCCTGGTCAAGGCCGCGGAACTCCTGGGTCAAGCGGTTACCCACGGTGGTGGGGGGTAGGAAAAGGGTTCCCGGTGGAGGAGGTACGGATGAGTCTGGAAGAGGCCGCGCGACAGCTCAAGATGGCCGCTCACGACGCCCAGGTGGCCTTCGACTGTGTGGGTCTCGGTGATCTCGAACGGGCCCAGGAGCACGCGGTGACCCTGCGGGCCGCCGCCGACGCCGCCGAGGTGGCGTTGAGCCGCGCGCTGCAGGACCTGACGCCGGAACAGGCGCAGGCCGAAGGCGAACGCGCCATCACCGCGCTCGAAGACGCCGCGCCCCAGCGCACCGCCTAGCGACGCTCCGCCTCCAGGGGGGCGGCCCCCTGGGCGGGCGCGGGCACGGCGAACCCCCGCGCGGCGGCGAACACGACGAGGATCAGCGCGGTGGGGACGACGAACGCGATGCGCAGGCCGTGGTCCGCGCTGAGGGGGGCGATGGCGCCGACGACGGCGGCGCCGAGGACGAACCCGACGTAGTTGAAGATGTTGACGCGGGCCACGGCCACGCCGAGTCCGGTGGGGTCGACGCGTCCGGCCGCGGTGAAGCAGACCGGGGCGACCACGCTCAGCCCCAGGCCGGCGACCGCGAACGCGGCGATGGCGGACGCGGCGTTCGGCGCGGCGACCACGCCCGCCATGCCGGCGATGCCGACCGCGCCGCCGAGACGCACGACCCGGACCGCGCCGGAGCGGCGGACGGCGAGGTCGGCCACCGCCCGGCTGGCCACCATGGCCACCTGGTACGCCACGTAGCCGAGCGGCGCGACCCAGTCGGCGCCCGACAGCTCGTCGTCGATGTATTTGGCGCCGTAGTTGGAGATGGCCGAGTCGGCGAGGTAGGCGACGGTCATCGCCGCGCCGACGACGAGGATCGGACGCCAGGGGACGCGGCGTTCGGCGGCCTTGAGCTGCTCGGCGGTCGGCCCGTCCCCCTCCTCGTCGCGCCGGTAGAGCCGGTGGCCGGTGCCCAGGGAGGCCGCGATGCCGGTGGCGGCGGCGATGGCGAGGCAGGCGGTCAGCGGCAGGTCGACCCGGTTGCTGAACGACGCCCAGAGGCCGCCGAGGATCCCGGCGACGCTCCACACGGCGTAGAAGCCGATGATCAGGCTCATGCCGTAGCGGCGTTCCACGGCGACGGCCTGCGCGTTCATCGCGGCGTCCACGGCGCCGACGAACAGGCCGAACGCCGCGACCGCCGCGTAGAGGGCGAGGTCGTTGTCGCCGGTGACGCCGATCGCCGCGATGGTGAGGGCGACCGAGGGCTGGACGACCCGCAGGACAGGCCCGCTGCCGAACCGCCGGAACAGGGGACCGCACGCGATGCTGCCCACTCCGGCGATCAGCGGCACCATCAGCAGCACCAGCGAGAGCGTGGCGTCGCTCAGGCTGTGGGCCTTCTGGATCTGGGGGATCTGCGTCACCAGCGAGGCGAAGCACAACCCTTGGACGGCGAACGCCGTGGCGGCGGAGAACCTCGCGCGCCGGTCCCGCGCGGTGACGCCCTGGCTCATCAGGCCCGACCCCCAGCCCACTCAACATGAAGAAAGTTCGCGTCAGGGTAGGGATCAGGGGCGCCTCCGGTCAATGAACCCCGCCCGGCCCGGCCGGATCGATCTCGGGGCGCGTCAGTCGACGAGACGTTTGTGCATCCCGCGGACGGCGATCACCCACATCAGCGCGGCGAACAGCACGAGGCCGCCCAGATGCCCGAGGTCGGCGAGCGGCTCAAGGCCGAACACCGCGTCCCTGACCAGCTCGACGCAATGGTAGAGCGGGTTGAAGTACGACACGGTGTGCGCCCAGTCCGGCAGCGCGTCCACCGGGAAGAACGTCCCCGCGATCAGGAACAGCGGCGTCACCACGCCGGTGATCACATAGTCGAACGAGTTGATCGACGGCACCACCGTCGACGTCCACGTCCCGAACAGGCCGAATCCGAGCGCGGTGAAGAACGTCACGACCGGGACGAGCAGCATCCCGAACGACGGGTCGAGACCGAAGAACAACGCCACCACCAGCGGCGTGCACGAGTACACCGCCGACTTCGCCGCGATCCACAGCGCCTCCGCCGTCACCAGCTCGTGCACGTCGACGGGTGTGGCGAGCATCCCGTCGTAGGTGTGCTGGAACACGCGCCGGATGTAGCTGTTGAACATGCCGGGGAACACCGACGTGAACAGCGCCGCCACCCCGACCACGCCGGTCGCGACGAAGTCCAGGTACCGGTAGTCGCCGATCACCGCGATCATCGAGCCGAACCCGTAGCCGAACGCCAGCAGAAAGAACGTCGGCTCCACCATGGAGGCGAACGACTGGGACTTCCAGTACCGCTTGAAGAGGGCCAGCTCGTGCCGCCAGACACCGCGCACGGGCGCGAACTCGAACCGCCGAAGCCGCGGCGCCCGCCTCATCTGAACAGTCACGTCACCAGCTCCTCGGTTCCCAACGCCCCTACCGTGCTCTGCGGCGGCGCCTTCGGCGCCCGTGTGCCCGCCGGGCACCGTTCAGCCGCCCGGCCGGCCCCGCTCATTCCGTGCTCCGTGAGGGCGACCCCTCACTCGTCTCGCTCGAACACCCATTTCATGGGCACGACCCCGCCCCCGGCGCTCTCATTCGACGCGTTCCCCGGTCAGCACCACGAACACGTCCTCGAGGTTGGCGGCGCGGCGGACGCCGTCCGGGCCCAGCTCGTCCTCCACCGACGGCGGCATCGTCTCGGCCTTCAGCACCGACACCGACGGCCCCGTCCGCCGCGTCGGCAACCCCGCCGCCCGCGCGACGCGCTCCACCTCCGTCAGCCGGTCCGGCGGCCCGTAGTGCTCGACGACCCGGGCGCCCGCGTACTCGGCCACCAGCTCCGACGGCGAACCCCGCGCGATGACGCGGCCGTGCGACATCAGCGCGCACTCGTCGGCGAGCCGCTCGGCCTCCTCGATGTAGTGCGTGGACATCAGCACGGTCGTGCCCTTCGCGCGCAGCCCGTCGATCAGCCCCCACAGCTCCGCACGCACCTGCGGGTCGAGCCCGACCGTCGGCTCGTCCAGCAGGACCAGCGCCGGGTCGTGCACCAGGCCGCGGGCGATGAGCAGCCGGCGCCGCATGCCGCCCGAGAGGTCGTCCACCTTCGTGCGCTGCTTGCCGGTCAGGTGCGCCAGCGCCAGCGCGTCGTCCACCGCCCGTCGCCGATCCCGCCGCGGCACCCGGTACAGATGCGCGAACACCTCCAGGTTCTCGCGCGCGGTCAGCTCCTCGTCGAGGTTGTCCTGCTGCGGGACGACGCCCATCACGGCCCGTGCCCGCTTGGACTCTCGCGGGATCTCGTACCCCAGGACGCTGATGTCGCCCTCGTCGGCGACCGCCTGCGCGGTCAGCATCTTCATCGTGGTCGACTTGCCGGCGCCGTTCGGGCCGAGAAGTCCCAGGCACACTCCCGCGGGGACGTCGAGGTCGAGCCCGTCCACCGCGGTGAAGTCGCCGAAACGCTTGACGACGCCGCGGAGACTGACGGCGTTCCCCCGGCCCTCGTCCTCGCGGGCGTCCTCGACCCGGACGCGTTGCACCGTCATGACCCCTCACATTACGGAAACGGCAGAAAGATCCCCACTGGTTATCCGGGCCCTGCCGCGCCGCCCGGCGGTTAACCTCTTGGTGTGGACGTCCCCCGTCGCCCGGCAGCCGAAAAGGTCACGAGCGTGCGCGACCTGCGCGCCTCCGACGCCGACCGCGAACGCGTCGTCGAGGTGCTCAGGGAGGCCTTCGCCGACGGCCGGCTCACCATGGAGGAGCACGCCGAGCGCACCTCCCGCGCCTACGCCGCCCGCACGCTGGGCGAGCTGACCGGTCTCACCGACGACCTCGGCCCCGAGGAGACGCAGCCCATCGTCGTGGACGACCGTCCGGTCTCGATCGCCTTCGGCCGGACCCGCCGCGAAGGACGCTGGGTCGTCCCGGTGAAACTCCCCGTGTTCGCCCTGTTCGGAACGGTCGAGCTGGACCTGCGCGACGCCGTCCTCCAGCGCCGCCACATCGTGGTGGACTCGATGATCCTCGGCGGCCGGGTCCGGCTCCTGGTGCCCGAGGGCGTGCGCGTGGACGTCACCGGCCGCACCGTCCTCACCGCCCGCGACGTGCGCGCCCGCCCCCGGGCCGACGGCCCGACCATCGAGCTCGGCGGCACGATGATCTTCGGTTCGGTCCGCGTCCGGGCCCCGAGGCCGCCGCTGCGCACACGCGTGCGGAAACGCCTGCGCCTCGCCCGCGGCCGCTGAGCCGGCCCGGCCGCGCTCAGACGGCGGCGTCGAAGTTGATCGCGCTGTAGGCCCGGAGCTTGCTCAGCTTGTGCTCGCTGGCGATCGTCCGGATCGTGCCGCTGCGGGACCGCATGACCAGCGAATGCGTGAACGCCGTGCCCTTGCTGTAGCGGACGCCGTCGACGAGCTCGCCGTCGGTGATGCCGGTCGCGGCGAAGAACACGTCGTCGGACGTCACCAGATCGTCGGTGGTGAGCACCCTGCCCAGGTCGTGGCCGGCGTCCTTGGCCTTCTGGCGCTCCTCCTCGTCCTTCGGCCACAGCCGGCCCTGGATCACCCCGCCCAGCGCCTTGATCGCGCACGCCGCGATGATGCCCTCCGGGGTGCCGCCGATGCCGAGCAGCAGGTCGACGCCCGTCCCCGGCCGGCAGGCCATGATCGCGCCGGCCACGTCGCCGTCCATGATGAACTTGATCCGCGCCCCGGCCTCACGGACCTCCTTGACGATGCCCTCGTGCCGCGGCCGGTCGAGGATGCAGACGGTGACGTCGTGGGGCGAGGAGCCCTTCGCACGGGCGATCGCGCGGATGTTGTCGCCGATCGGACGCTCGATGTCGACGACGTCCGCGGCCTCCGGCCCGGTCACGAGCTTCTCCATGTAGAACACCGCGGACGGGTCGAACATCGACCCGCGCGGCGCCACCGACAGCACGGCGATCGCGTTGTTCATGCCGAGGGCGGTCAGCCGCGTCCCGTCCACCGGATCCACCGCGACGTCGCACTCGGCGCCGGAGCCGTCCCCGACCTGCTCGCCGTTGTACAGCATCGGCGCCTCGTCCTTCTCACCCTCGCCGATCACCACCACGCCCTTCATCGACACCGTGTTGATCAGCTGGCGCATGGCGTTCACGGCGGCCTGGTCGGCTCCGTTCTTGTCCCCGCGACCGACCCAGCGGGCCGCGGCGAGGGCTGCGGCCTCGGTCACCCGGACCAGTTCCATCGCGAGGTTGCGGTCCGGTGCGGAGGGCTCGGTCGTGAGCGGAGCGGGAACGGTGGTCTCATCGGACATGAGGCGACGGCCCTTTCGTTCAGTGATCTCAACGGATTGGTAGCGGACCGGATGTCTCGCCACAAATTGGACCAGACCACGATGGCGGGCCCTGTCCGCCCGGTGAGCCCGGGCGGTCCGCGGCGAGATTTGACGGTCGCGCGGGCAAGGGATCGTTTCCCCATGGGAGAGGGCGTAATCTCAGGCGTCATGAGCAGCGACATCGACGTCTCGTCCGGCGAGGTGACACAGAACCCGGACGCGCAGGGTGCGCGGACCCCCGCGCGCACCTCCGACCGGGGTGCCGCCACGCGCGGCGCCCTCCTCGCCGCGGCCAGGGACGTCTTCTGTGAGTCGGGCTTCGCCCAGGCAGCCGTGACCGACATCGTCGCCAGGGCGGGTGCCAGCGTCGGCAGCCTCTACCACCACTTCAACGGCAAGGCCGACCTGTACCTGACGCTGTTCGAGGAGTTCCAGGCCGCGCAGCAGGAACGCACCCGCAAGGCGATCAACGAGGCCCGGGAGCGGGGCGAGACGGACGCGATGCGGCTGTTCCTCGCCGGCGCCGGCGCCTACCTCGACGGCTGCCTGCGGGAACGGGACGTCGCCCGGCTGTTCATCTCCGGCGACGGCCCGCCCGGCTTCGACCGCGTCATGCGGCAGCGGCTCAACAAGTGGGCGCGCCGCAACGCCGCGCTCTTCCACACCGCCGACGGCGGTGTGGACGAGGCCCTGGTCACGGTGCTCACCGGCGCGATGGCGGGCGCGGTGTCGGAGATCTCGCTGCTGGACGACGAGGACGCCGCCCGCAGGCTCGCCGACGAGATCATGGCCATCGTCAGCACGATCAGGAACCCCCGTACCGAGCGGCGCTGACCGTGCGGGATCCTGGAGGGGTGACCGACAAGACTCCGTCCTCCCTCTCGGAGAGCGACACCGTTCCGGAGAGCGACGCCGCCTCGCCCGGGGCGGAGACGCCGCGTGACCACGAGACCGTCCCCGAGCGGGCGGACCCGTCCGGACGGAAGGGCCCGAGCGAGCACGCGGACCCGGGCGGCGGGCGCGAGGTCACCGAGACGACCGCCGCCGAGAAGGACGGGGAACCGGACGGGAGCGACCACCGGCCCCGCCCGGACGGGCACGACGGTGACGGACGGCCCGTGATCGAGGTGAGCCCCGGCGTGCACAAGCGGCTGACGACCGGGCTCGGCGGCTTCACCATGGCGATGGGCGTGTGCCTGCTGCTCGTCCTCGCGATCTACGTCGTCACGCCGCGCGCCGACGAGCAGGTCCTGCCGACCGTCGACTACAGCTCGCACCTGTGGGCGATGACCAACGACGCCCCCTTCACCGTGTACGCGCCCGAGGGGCTTCCCGCGAACTGGCGCCCCACCAGCTCCCGGGTCCACGGCCTCGACGAGGGCGGCCGCAAGCCGGTCGCGTGGCATCTGGGCTTCGTGACGCCCAGCGACGAGTACGCCGCGCTGGAGCAGAGCAACGAGAAGGCGTCCGAGTACGTGCCGCGCATGACGAACAGCAGCACGCCCATCGGGACGCAGCAGGTCGGCGGCGCGACCTGGAACCGGTACCACCGCAAGGACAAGAAGGCCAACTCCCTGGCCCGGACCCTGCCGAACGGGACGAGCCTCGTCGTGACGGGCACCGCCTCCTACGAGGAGCTCGCGGTCCTGGCCGCCTCGCTCAAGCCGCAGACCAAGGGCGAGGTGTCGCCGATCCCGTCGGCACGGGCGACACCGCAGTCGTGACGCCCACGCGGTTCTGATCCCGGGGCGGGACGGCCGGCGCCGACCGGGATCGATCAGAAGGGCGCGGACGGGTCGCCGTCGCCGCTGTTCTCCGAGCGCACCTCGGAACGCGCCATCGCCGCGGCCAGCCGGGCGCGGGCGCCCTCCAGCCACTCCTCGCAGATCGCGGAGAGCCTTTCGCCCCGCTCCCACAGCGCGAGGGACTCCTCCAGCGTCAGCCCGCCCGCCTCCAGGCGCCTGACGACCTCGGTCAGCTCGTCCCGTGCCTGCTCGTACGTCGGCTTGTCCGTCGCCCCCGCGTCGTCCGCCATACGCTCCCTCTCTCGTCTCCCGGGGACATTCCCTACCCCTTCGAACGCCTCACGACCCGTGACGCTCGTCGACCGTCACGCCGAGACGGCCGTCGGCCAGGCGGACGGTGAGCCGTTCGCCGTCCTCGACCGCCGCGGACTCCCGCACGACCGTCCCGTCCTCCCGCTGGACGATCGCGTATCCCCGCCGCATCGTCGCGGCGGGGGACAGGGCGCGCAGACGCGCACGGGTGTGGGCCAGCTCGTCCTCCGCCCGGCCGAGCGCGCCCGACAGGCAGCGCCGCGCCCGGTCGCGCAGCGCCAGCACCTGCTCGGCCTGCCGGTCGATCTCCCGCACCGGGTCGGCCAGCGCCGGACGCGACCGCATCGACTCCAGCCACGCCCTCTCCCGCTCCAGGCTCCCCGCGAGGCAGCGGCGCGCCCGGTCCCGGAGCTGCCGGACGAGCTGGAGCTGCTCGCGCACGTCCGGGACGGTCTTCTTGGCCGCGTCGGTCGGGGTCGAGGCCCGCACGTCCGCCACCAGGTCGAGGATCGGGGTGTCCTGCTCGTGGCCGATCGCGCTGACCACCGGGGTCCGGGTCGCGGCGACCGCGCGGACCAGCGCCTCGTCGGAGAAGGGCAGCAGGTCCTCCATCGCGCCGCCGCCCCGCGCGATGATGATCACTTCGACCTCGGGGTCGGCGTCCAGCCTCCGCAGCGCCTCCACCACCTCGCGGACCGCGTAGGACCCCTGGACGGCCGTGTTCTCCACCCGGAACGCCACCGCCGGCCACCGCCGCCGCGCGTTGCGCAGGACGTCGTGCTCGGCGTCGGAGTCCCGCCCGCAGATCAGCCCGATCTTGCCGGGCAGGAACGGCAGCGGCCGCTTGCGCTCGGGGCGGAACAGCCCCTCGGCGGCCAGCACCCGCTTCAGCCGCTCCAGCCGGGCCAGCAGCTCGCCGACGCCGACCGGCTTGACGTCAAGGACGCTGAGCGAGAACGTTCCCCGGTTGACCCAGAAGTCGGGCTTGGCGTGGATTACGACGCGTGCGCCGTCGGTGACCCCGGATCCGTTCCGCGGGCCGGGCGGTGCCGCGGCGCCGGGAAGGGGCCCGTTGCCCGTCGCTCCGGCGTTCATCACGCCGGCGGTCTCGAACACCGCTCGGGGGCCGCTGCACCGGACCGACATGTTCGCCACGGGGTCCCGCAGCGTCAGGTAGACCGTGCCGCCGCGGGTGTTGAGCTCCGTGATCTGCCCCTCGACCCAGATGCGGCCGAGCCTGCCGATCCAGCCGCTGACCGCCTGCAGGACCGTCCGCACGGGGACAGGTGATTCGGCCGAGGTCTCCAACGCCATGCGGGCACCCTACGGTGAGACGGTGACCGAATCCGAACGCGAGCTGGCCGGACGGCTCAACATGCGCCTCCGTCACGTCGTGCTCATGTTGCGCCGCCTCAGCGCGGACCAGCCGATCACCAGTCAGCAGCTGTCCGTGCTCGGGTCCCTGGAACACGGGCCGCGCCGGATGACGGAGCTGGCCGCCGAGCACGGCGTGCGGCTGCCGACGATGACCTCGCAGATCAACCGGCTCGAACGCGACGGGCTCATCACCCGGGGACGCGACAGCGCCGACGCCCGCGTCGTCACCGTCCGGCTGACCGCGACGGGACGTGAGCTGCTGAAGGCCGGGCGCGAGCGTCGCATCGGCATCCTCGCCGAGCGCATCGCGCGGATGTCGGACGAGGAGCGCGCGGCGCTCGAGGCCGCGCTCCCCGCCCTCGACAAGCTCTTCGCACGCTGAACGTGCGCAGCCGACGCCGAGGCGAGCGTCGCCGGCGGGGGCAGCCCGCCGCGTCCCGGCCGCGGCGAGGACCGTCGGCGGCACCACCGGGAACACAAACACAGGGGCCTCGGAAGCGCGGGGGCCTTCGGACGTGTGGTCCGAAGGCCCCTTCGACGCCGCGATTCGGGTCAGTTGAGTCCGTTGAGCTTCGCGATGCGGCGTTCGTACATGCGGATGACGTCCTCACGGGCGGCGTGCTTGCGCTCGTACTCCCGCAGCAGCTTCACCTGCTCGACGGTCAGGCCGCGCAGCCGTGCGCGCAGCTGCGGCAGGGTGGCGCTGTCGTAGTTCGGGACCGGAAGCTCTTCCGCGATCTGCTCGGCCTCGGCCTGCGCGGCGGGCTTGGACTCCGGCTTCGGCTCGTACCTGGCCTCGTCGGCGGACGTGTCCTTCGCGGCGGGGGCCTCGTCGGCGGCCTTCACCTCGTCCTTGGCCGCCTCGTCTTCGCTCTCCGGCTCCGGCTTCGGCTTCGGCTCGGCGGAGGGACCGGCCGTCTCCGCTCCGGGCCCGCCGGGGGCCGGGGAACGCTTCGGCGGCTTCGGCGGGGGACCGGGCCGGGTGTACCGGGGCGCGGGACGCGCCGGGCCGCCGGGCTTGCCGACCGCGATCTCCTCACCGGCCGCCCGCCCGGCGCCCGTGGAACCGGCGCCGTCCCGGCGGTCGGACTCGGGCCTCGTCTCCTCGCCGCGGACGCGCTCCACCACGCGCTCCACGACCTTCTCGGCGGTGGACTGCACGTCGTTGCGGAGCCGTTCGAGCACCGGCTTCACGCCGCCGCCCTGGGTGATCTCCTTGTAGTCCCGGCTCACCCGGTCCCCGAGCAGCAGGGCCCGGCCGACGCCGAACATGGCCAGCCGGACGGCGTGCAGCGGGAGGTCGCGGACCTGCTCGCCCACCGTGTCCCGAACCTGCTGCTTGAGGCGGCGCGGCGATTTCGTCATCGTCTTTCCTCTTCCTTGCCGTCCTGGACACCGGATCGGGTCATGCGGCTACGTGTCGTCGATTTTCACTCTGCCCCATGAGTGCGATCGTGGTCACCCCGGGTCAACGGATTTCTGTCCGGGAGTTGCGTGCGCCGGCTCACACACGCGGCCTCCACCGAGCGTCATCCCCGCCGGCGACGCGGTCAGGCGCAAGTCGGCGCATCCGTCGGCGGCTCCCCGGCGGATCCCGGGCTCAGCGAGCCTCCTCGTACGATAGGGGGCATGACCGCCACCAAGAAGCGCCGTGTCCTGCTCGCCAAGCCACGTGGTTACTGCGCGGGCGTGGACCGCGCCGTCGAGACGGTCGAGATCGCCCTGAAGAAGTACGGGCCTCCGATCTACGTCCGCAAGCAGATCGTCCACAACGTCCACGTCGTCAAGACGCTCGAGGAACGCGGGGCGATCTTCGTCGACGAGACCGAGGAGGTCCCCGAGGGCTCGATCGTGGTGTTCTCCGCCCACGGGGTCGCGCCCGCGGTGCACGAGGAGGCCAAGGGCCGCAACCTGCGCACGATCGACGCGACGTGCCCGCTGGTCACCAAGGTCCACAAGGAGGCGGTCAGGTTCGCCGCGCAGGACTACGACATCCTGCTGATCGGTCACGAGGGCCACGAGGAGGTCATCGGCACCACCGGTGAGGCCCCCGAGCACATCCACCTCGTGGACGGCCCCGACGACGTCGACAACATCAACGTCCGCGACCCCGAGAAGGTCGCGTGGTTGTCGCAGACCACGCTGTCGGTGGACGAGACCCTCGCCACCGTCGAAAAACTCCGCAAACGGTTCCCCAAGCTGCAGGACCCGCCGTCCGACGACATCTGCTACGCCACGCAGAACCGGCAGACCGCGGTGAAGGAGATCGCGGCCGAGGCGCAGCTCGTCATCGTCGTCGGCTCCACCAACTCCTCCAACTCCGCCCGCCTGGTCGAGGTGGCCGAGGAGCACGGCGCCGACGCCGCCTACCTCGTCGACTACGCCGAGCAGATCGATCCGGCCTGGCTGGAGGGCGTCACCACCGTCGGCGTGACCAGCGGCGCCTCCGTCCCGGACGAACTGGTCCAGGGCGTTCTGGCCTGGCTCGCCGAACGGGGCTTCGACGAGGTCGAGGAGGTCGAGTCCGTCGAGGAGCACATGCGCTTCTCGTTGCCCAAGGAACTGCGCAGGGACCTCCGCATCACCCCGGTCTGAGCCGTCCGTCACGCCGGGCCTCGCACGGACCGGGACGGGTGATCAGTCGGCGTCGCCGGTGTGGGGACGGCGGCGTTCCCCGGTCGTGGTGGGCGACTCGTCCCAGCGGACCGGGTTCTCGTTCTCCTCTTTCTCGAACAGGCGGATCCCGGCGAGCTTGTCGCGCAGTTCCCGGACGTTCGTCATCAGACCGCGGGCGAGGCTGACGACCACGACGAGGGCCGTCGCGAAGAACAACCAGGGCGCGGTCGACGCCAGCGACGTGAGCACCCCCACGGTGACGCTGCGCAGCAGCGATCCGTTGCCCAGCGTCGTGATGATCTCGGCGGTGAGCGTGGCCGCGAAGAACACCAGCGGCGGGCTGACCACGAGCGTGAGCAGGTCGGCGGGACGGGTCGCGAACGCGGCGAGCGCGCAGCCGATCGCGAACCCGGCCCCGGCGATCATCGGCGCGTCGAACCAGCGCGACAGCAGCCCGCACACCACCCCGGCGGCGAACATGACGACGATTCCGCCGCGTCCCGTGAGGGTGACCGGGCTCGCCGCCGCGGTGGCGCCGGCCGAGCGCGGTCGCGGGGACGAGGCGCGCCGACCTCGCATGGAACCCCCTGGCGACGCGCCGTCCGGTGCGTCGCGTACCGACGATGAAGTCACGGCCACCTCTCTCGCCGATCAAGCCGCTCTGTCCGCTCGGGGATGGCCCGCCCGCCGAAACCTACCGGTTCCGTGGCCGGGTCATCACAGGAGTGATTCTCGCCTGCCTTCTCCTCGTCTTTGACCACGTCGTCGTTCAGGCCGATGGGACCGTCGAGTCCGGTCAGCTCCGCCGCGGACAGTGAGCGGGGACTCTCCTCGACCGGACGGGGACCGTCCAACTCGTCCTCGACCACGCCCAGTTCGTTCAGCTTGCGCGCACTGACGAGTACACGTGTCTCCAGTGAACCGACCGTCCGGTTGTAGGACTTGATGGCACCGGTCAAAGCACGGCCCAATTCGTCAACGTGCTGGCCCATCGTGCCTAGCCGCTCGTACAGCTCCTTGCCGAGTTCGAACACGGCGCGCGCGTTGCGTGAAAGCGCCGCCTGCTGCCAGGCGTACGACGCGGTCCGCAGCATGGTGATCAGCGTCGTGGGGGTGGCGATGTGCACCCGGCGGCGCATCGCGTACTCCAGCAGCTCTGGGTCGCGGTCCAACGCCGGGGCCAGGAACGCCTCGCCCGGGATGAACAAGACCACGAACTCCGGGGCGGGGCTGAACGCCTGCCAGTACGACTTCGCGGCCAGGCGGTCGACGTGCTCGCGAAGGTGGCGCGCGTGCGCGTCCAGCCGCGCCGGGTCCCCGGTCTCGGCCGCCTGCAGATACGCGGCGAGCGACACCTTGGAGTCGACCACGATGCTCTTGCCGCCCACCAGGCGCACCACCATGTCGGGACGGACGGTGCCGTCGGCCGACGCCGAGCTCGCCTGCTCGTAGAAGTCGCAGTGGTTCGTCATCCCCGCCAGTTCGACGACGCGGCGGAGCTGGAGCTCTCCCCACCGTCCCCGTGCCTCGGGACGCTGGAGCGCGCGGACGAGCGCCTGCGTCTCGCGCCGGAGCTGGTCGGAGCTCTGCCGCACGAAGTCGACCTGCTTGGCGAGCATCGCGTGCGACTCCCGGCGGCCCGTCTCGACCTCCCGGAGCTGCTCCTCGACCTTCGCGAGCGTCTCCTTCAACGGCGCGACGAGGTGCTCCACGGCCTGCTGGCGCCGCCGCAGCTCGCCCGCGGCCTCGGCGCCCGCCGCCTTGAGCCGGGCGTCGGCGAGTTCGAGGAACCTCTGGTTGCTCGCGTCGAGCGCCTTCGCGGACAGGTTCTCGAAGTGCTCGGCCATCCGCTCCTCGGCGTAGGCGAGCTTCTCCTCGGCCGCCTGCGCGCGGGCGATCAGCGAGCCCTGCCGGCTCGTCGCGAGCGCGTATCCGGCGACGGCGCCGAAGACGGCTCCGACGAGCAGGCCGGTGAACAGCGCGAGGTCCATTCGTTCATCGTGACAGTGCGGCGCCGAACGGCGATCGCGACGCGCCGTGAGACCCCGGGCCACCGGACATTGACGCCTACCGACGGCCTCCCGGACGATCCGGGCGGCCCGCACGACCCGCCGACGCCGTGCGACCGCATGCAGGCGATACGGGCACCACGCCGGCGCCGGGAGTGCGAGTGCACGGCGACGGCCGAACAACGCACGAATGGCGAGCGAATAGCCGGTGCGGGGACGGCCTGCGGATGGTGTGCCGAACGCATGCGCGCGGCACACGGACGGCGCACTGGGGCCTGAGGTGATCTACGAGCGGTGTGCGTGCGGCGTTCTGGCGGCCGCGGTGCCCTGCGGCGTGGGAGTGGTGTGCGGACGACGGGAGTCGTGTGCGGACGCGTGAGGGGCGGCCGCCGTTGACGCATGGCGTCGGCAGTGTGGAGCCCTGGGCGACGTGCGCGATGGCATGCGGGCGTCACGCGGCCGGCGTGCAGATGCCCTGGGGCGCTCGCGTATGGGCTCGCATCCGTGCACGCTGATGCCCAGGGTCTTGCGAGAAGTCCGGCGGGCTCGTGGGCGCCCATAAACTTGACGGCCGTGAGCCTCTCCATCGGAATCGTCGGGCTGCCCAACGTCGGCAAGTCCACCCTGTTCAACGCGCTGACCAAGAACGACGCGCTGGCCGCCAACTACCCGTTCGCGACCATCGACCCCAACGTGGGGGTGGTCGGGGTGCCCGACCCGCGTCTGACGGTGTTGGCGGAGATGTTCGGCTCGCAGAAGATCATTCCCGCGACGATGGAGTTCGTCGACATCGCGGGCATCGTTAAGGGCGCCTCCGAGGGGCAGGGCCTCGGCAACAAGTTCCTCGCCAACATCCGGGAGACCAACGCGATCTGCCAGGTCATCCGGGCGTTCCAGGACCCCGACGTCACCCATGTGGACGGTGACGTCGCCCCGGCCCGCGACATCGAGACGATCAACACCGAGCTGATCCTGGCCGACCTCCAGACGATCGAGAAGGCGCTGCCCCGCCTGGAGAAAGAGGCCCGCACCACGAAGAACAAGGACAAGCTCGCGGTCGTCGACGCCGTGACCGCCGCCCAGAAGCTGCTGAATGAGGGCGTCACCCTCTCCGCGGGTGCCGAGAAGGCCGGGATCGACCTGACCCTGCTGCGTGAGCTCCAGCTGCTCACCGCCAAGCCGTTCCTCTACGTCTTCAACCTCGACGAGGGCGAGCTGACCGACGAGGCGCTGCGGGCCCGCCTGCGCGACCTGGTCGCCCCCGCCGAAGCGATCTTCCTCGACGCCAAGATCGAGGCCGAGCTGATCGAGCTGCCGGACGACGAGGCGCTCGAACTGCTCCAGGGGATGGGGCAGGAGGAGTCGGGACTGTCGCAGCTCGTCCGGGTCGGGTTCGCGACGCTCGGGCTCCAGACGTACCTGACCGCCGGCCCCAAGGAGGCGCGTGCGTGGACGATCCGCAAGGGCACCACCGCGCCTGAGGCCGCGGGGGTCATCCACTCCGACTTCCAGCGCGGCTTCATCAAGGCGGAGGTCGTCTCGTTCGACGACCTCGTCGCCGCCGGCTCCATGGCCGCCGCCCGGAACGCCGGCAAGGTCCGCATGGAGGGCAAGGACTACGTCATGCAGGACGGGGACGTTGTGGAGTTCCGCTTCAACGTCTGACCTGAGGGCCGGCCGGGGCCTGCCGACCGGGACCTGCCGACCGGGGCTCCGATGGCGGGGACGGGCCGCTGACCTGTGTGATGTTGGCAACAGCGGGGGCGTCAGAGGCCGAAGTGGCCGCCGAGCTGGGCGTTCTGTCGGGAGATGTCCCGATTTCGACACTGTGGTGGATTCTCGTGGGAAGAAAGTGCGGGCGCCGTGGTCACCCGGTAACCAACCAACTTCCGGCTCGCACTGCTTGTCCGGAACCTTGACCTGCGCACTGTTCGGAGCCTCGGATAGGGGATCGTCACCGTTTGGCAATCTTCCCTGTTCCTGCTGAGGTGGATTGCATTATCCACAACCGCGTGCCGGGGCTGTGCTTTGCTGGGATGCGCTGGAACAATTGACGCCCGTGGTTACCCTGGGCCCGATGGTGGGTTCAGAAACACCACCCGTACATGACCAGAGGCAGCACACAGGAGCGCGCCGACCAGGGGCGAGGCGCGGGCGGAGGCAGAATGGCTCGCAGGCCGGCCGTACGTCGCGGCCGTGACACCGCCGTAGTCGAGGAGTCGACGGCGCCCGGGCGGGCGCTCGCGTCGACCGTCGACTCGTGGGACCCGCCCGACGAGGGCCGGGGCCGCGGACGCTCCGGCGGCGGTGACGGCGGTCGCGGAGGCGGCCGCTGGGGCGGCTCAGGCGGACGCTGGTGGGTGTGGGTCGGACGCGCCGTCCTCTGGGCGTTGATCATCGTCATCCTCGTCAACGGTATCCGCGCCCCCTTCGAGCGCTTCACCTCCGACGGGACGTCCGGAGGGGCGCAGGCCGGCGCCAAGCCCGCGGGCGCCGGATTCCCCACGAGCGCGGCCAGTGCGTTCGCCATCCAGTTCGCCGAGGTCTATCTGAACTTCGACCAGAACAACGCCGCCGCCCGCGAAGCGCAATTGCAGAGTTTTCTCCCCGACGACGCCGATCCCCAATTCGGCTGGAACGGCGTCGGCCGGATGCAGGTGCAGTCCGTCCAAGTGGCCGACGTGGACGTCCGCGACGCCAACAACGCGACCGTGACGCTGCTCGCCCGCTCCGGCGACAGGTGGCTGCGCCTGGCCGTTCCCGTGTACGTGGACAAGGGCGGTTCCATGGTGGTGTCCGCCCATCCCGCCCTCCTTCCCCCGCCGGGCAAGGCGCAGCTTCCCCGGGGCGGCGTGCAGAACCGCGACACCGCCCTGGAAAGCGAGCTCCAGCCCTTCCTCGGCACCTTCTTCCAGGAGTATGCGACCGGCAACAGGGAGGCCCTGTCGCGGTTCTCCGACGGACCCGCCATCGTGGGCCTCGACAACTCCGTGGCCTTCGTGCAGGTCAAGGAGGTCATCGCGCCGGAGGGACCTCCGGGTGAGCGCACCATCACCGCCACCGTCGTCTGGCGTCCCGCGGCCGGCGGCGACGGCGAGCTGGCTCAGACCTACCAGCTCGACATGGTGAAAAGGGGCGACAAGTGGCTCGTCCGGGATATCCGCGGGACCACGCGACCGAATGCATCATGAAAGGCGCAGATTTGACCGAACCAACCCCCAGCGAAATCGCCGAGCAAGGAAGGTAGACATCGATGCTGCACCATATCCTGGCGTCGATACCCCTCGATATCCTTGCGGCGCCCAATGACGAGCTCAGGACCGATCAACTCGCCGACTGGCTTCGGCGGATCTTCGGTCCGCTGTTCCTGGTGATCGTCTCCATTGTGGCGATCTTCTTTCTGTTCACCCGTGAGATCACGCGTTTCGTTCAGTTCATCCTGCTCGCGATCGGGATCGGGGTGGTCTTCTACGTTCCCAACATCATCGAGACCACGGCCAAGGCGATAGCGACGGCCCTCGGCGTGGACGCCAGCTGACCGGAGGCACGCAAGACGGACCAGTGCGCGTGCAGTTAGGGGAGTAGGGGCGTGGATCTACCCACGTACACGAACATCTGGCGCATCGAGAAGCGGCTGTACAAGCTGTACGACCTGCGGCTTCCCATGCCGCTGCCGCTTGTGCAGATCGGTGTCTTCGTCGGCGTGTTCGTGCCCTGGATCCTCCTGCTCAGGCTCGTCGGGGTGCCCTTCGCGTCTCCCTGGCACGTCCTGTACCTCGTTCCGCCGGGGGTGCTGACCTGGCTGGCGACCCGTCCCGTCATCGAGGGCAAGAGACTCACCGAGCTGCTGCTCTCCCAGGCCCGTTACCTGTCCGAGCCTCGCACCTGGTGCCGTCTCACCCCGATCCGGGAGCCCCGCGAGGTCGTCGTCGTCGCCCGCATCTGGCGCCGCGCCGGCGCCCCCGCCCCCGCCGCCGCGCCCGAACGCGCCGCGATCAAGGCGCACCGCAGGAGGCAGCACGCCCTGCCCGCCTCGGCGCTGCTCGCGCGCCCGGCCACCGCCACGGCGCCCCCGCCGCTCGCCGAGCACGAGACCCGGGCCGCTCCCTCCAGGCCCGTGCCCAGGCTCGCGCCCCGCGAGCAGGTTCCCGCGGAGCCGGTGCCGTCCGCGCCCGTACCTCCCAAGGCATGGCGGCGCATCACCCGCGACATTGCCCATGAGGACGACGTCCAGCCCGTTCATGCAGATCTCGATCACCCCCCGGCGACTCCCCGGCTGGAGGCCGCGCCGCCGGGTCAGGGGTCCGGCAAACGCGCCCTGGCCTCCGGCGTCCGCCGCCCCGGTGCCCCCGCCGAGTTCTGGAAGGCGCCGCCCCGGCCGGGGGCCGACGGGAGCACAGACCAGACCGCCGACGCCGCCGGGCCCGCCTCCCCCTCGCGTGCGGGAGACGCGTCGCAACCGGATGGCAGGCGCGAAGACGCGCCCGCGCCGGCGGCTTCCCCGCGCGGGGCCGAGACCGCGCAACCGGCCGACCCGCCACGCGAACACCAGGTCGCCGGCGACGACCGAGCGTCGCGGGTGAGGGAAACGTCCGCTCCGCGGGCGACGCCCCACGGTCGGTCGCCGCACCCGGGCGATACGGGCAAGGAGACCGGAGGCGTACCACACCAGGTCTCGCCGACGCAGGAGGAACAGGCCGCTCACCGTGATGAGACGCCGGAAGCCGGCCGGGCCACCGCCGGCGCTCCGTCGCAGAGCCAGGCCGGGCCGGGTGCCGGGCGTCCGGCGCAGCCCGCACGGCCTGGACGTCCGAGTGAGCCGGTGCGACACGGGCAGTCCGGCGACCGGGTTCCTGCGGCACGACAGGGTGAGCCGCAGAGTCACGAGCACGCGGCCACGGTGCAGGGTCCGTCGCGGGGTTCCGGCGGCGAAGCAGGGGACAAGCTGGTGGCCGGCCGGCGGGGCGCCGTCCCGAGCCCGGCCGTGGCGAGCCACAGTGCGCCGAGCCAGAAAGCCCCCGGGCAGGACGCTGAAAACCGAGACACGCCGAGGCAGGACGCGGCGAGGCAGGACGCGGCGAGGCCGCCGCAGCGGGGGACCGGGCGGCCCGACGTTCCCGCGGTGCCCGAGGCGTTCGGAGCGAGGCCCGCCGAGCCGCGGCAGACCCCGCCGCGCACGGAACCGTCGGGTACAGAACCGCCGGGCACGGAACCGTCACGCGCGGAGCCTCCGCGGATGGAGCCGCCGAGGCCGTGGTCGGAGGGGCTGTCCAAGCCGCGTCCCGCGCGGGCCGAGGAGCCCGCGTGGCCGCCCGCGCCCACGCCTCCGCCCCCGCCGCCGGCACCCTCACCGGCCGAGGAGGAGGCGCCGCCGCGCGAGGTCCGGTCGCAGCCCGCGTCGCCCGTGCGGCCGAGGCCGTTGCCGCCGCCCCCGCCTCCGCCGCCGTCCGGTCCGGCGATCACGCCGCCGGGTCCCGGGCACGAGACAGGCGGCCGGGGGCTGCGGCGGCTCTTCCAGGCCGTCGGCGGCGGACACGCCGACGTGGACACCGAGTACCTGCAGCGGATCCAGCAGCCCTTCCACGGGACGCGGCGCGTCGTCGTGCTCGGCTGCACCGGCGGCGCCGGCCAGACGGTCACCGCGCTGATGCTCGGGCACACGTTCGCGCAGCACAACAGCGAGCCCGTCGTGGCGATCGACGTCAACCCCGGGCCGGGCGCGTTGGCGCGCAGGACGCGCAGCGACACCAACGAGACGCTGACGGGGCTCATCACGCGCGCCGACCAGGTCGGCAGCCTCACCGCGATGCGGCGTTACACCTCGCAGGCCAAGTCGGGCCTCGACGTCATCGCGGCGGGAAAGAACCCGCTGCAGGCGCTGGACGACCGCGACTACGCCCTCGCCATCCGCACGATCGACAAGTTCTACTCGGTGACCCTGATCGACGCGGCCGCCGCCGTGGTGGCGCGGGTCCTGCCGCACGCCGACCAGATCGTCCTCGTCGCGCCGGCCAGCGCGGACGCGCCGCGCGCCGTCGCGATGACCTTCGAATGGCTGGACGGCCACGGCTACGAGGAGCTGCGCTCCCGCGCGGTGACCGTCATCAACGGGGTGAGCCGCCGCAGCATGGACGACGTCGAGCAGGCGGAGGCCGTGGCGCGCGGCCGGTGCCGGGCGCTCGTCCGCATCCCGTGGGACGACCACCTGAGCATGGACCGCGCCCCGCGCAACGAGCTGAAATCGTTGCGGACGCCCACGCGGCGTGCCTATCTTGCCCTCGCCGGCGTGGTCGCCGGCGGTTTCGGTGTCATGCCCGAGCGTTACCAGGAGCTTCAGCAGGAGCAGGAGGCCACGCGATGAGCGCCCCCCGCGGGCATCGAGCGGAGACCGGGAGGGGCCGCGTGATCCTGGCGGGCGCGCCTCACCCAGATCACCGCCCGGACCGGAAAGACTCTCCCCGGGAGCCCTGTGCGGCCGCCGGGGCATCGGAACAATGCGGGGTGGGGGTGACGCCGTGAACAAGTCGAGCCGCCTGGCCGTGCGGTACTTCGACGATCGCGTACTGCTCACCGACTCCGCGGCCTGGGCGTACTTCCGGCTCCCCACGGTGTCGTACGAGTTCACCACCGGGGAGGAGCGCGAGGCGCTCGCCACCAACATCACCATCGCGCTCGCGGGCATCCGCATGCCGGACGCCGAGATCCACCTCCGCATCGCGCACCGGACCTATCCGGCCGCGGAGTGGGCCCTCGCGCTGGACCAGACGTCCGACGACGGCCCCGGATGGCGCGAATATCTGGAGGAGACCTACGCGCACGTCTGGGCGCAGGACTTCTGGACCAAGGAGGTCTACCTCGGGGTCCGGCTCGGGCAGCGCGGCGTGGGGGCGCAGCTGTCCGGCGGTGTCCTCAAGCAGCTCCTCAACTTCTACAAGCGCAGCGAGAACGTCCTCGGCGTCCAGGACGACGCGATCGACCAGAAGGAGATCGCGCGGTGGACCGAGCAGTCCGAGCGCATCGGGCGCGCCCTCGCCGGATCGGCCCTGTACGCCCGGCACGCCACCTCGACGGAGCTGGCGTGGCTGTTCCAGCACGCGGTGTCGGGGTCGCTGGCCGACCCGCCCCCCTCGTCCGTCCCGCGCAGAACGTGGGGCAAGGGCGAGATCGAGTCGCTCGTCGAGGGCGCCATCCACAACGGACGCTCGTACCTGAGGGTGGAGCAGCCGAACTTCTCGGGCACGGGAGACGGCGCCACGGCGACGTCGTACGTGGCGTACCTGTCGTTCGCGCGGTTCCCCGACATGATGCCGTTCCCGGACGGCGAGCCATGGCTGCACTACGCCGACGCGCTCCCGTTCCCCGTCGAGATCAGCTCGCGGATGAAACTGATCCCGCCGGCGAAGGCGTCCAAGGACGTCTCGCGGAAGCTGGCGCACGCCCGCGACATGGACCAGCACATCCGCGAGGCGGGCGCGGAGGCGCCGCTCGCGCTCGCGGAGCAGATCGACGCGGCCCGCATGCTGGAGCACGGCATCGCCAAGGAGCGGCTGCCGTTCGTGTACGGATGGCACCGGCTGATCGTGTCCGCGCCGACCGAGGAGCTGCTCGCCCAGCGGGTGGACGCGCTGGTGGAGCACTACCGCGACATCGGCATCGACGTCGTCAACTCGACCGGCGACCAGTTCTCCCTGTTCCTGGAGTCGCTGCCCGGCGACCAGATCCGGCTGAGCGCCTACGCGCAGCGCCAGCCGCTGCGGACGATCGCCGGGGGCATGCCGATCGCGACCGTCGACCTCGGGGACCGTCCGGACGAGGACGCGGGCTGGGTCGGCCCGTACATCGGCGAGACGCTCGGCCGGGCCCGGTCCATCGTGCACTTCGACCCGCTCGTCGCGGCGGCCCGCAACCGTCCCACCGCCGTCGCGATCACCGGTGAGCCGGGCGGCGGCAAGACGACGCTCGCGCTGCTGCTGCTCTACCAGATGGCGCTGCGGGGCGTCACGATCGCGGCGATCGACCCCAAGGGGGACGCCGAGTCGCTGGTTCAGCTGCTCAAGAACCGGGGCCGCAAGGCGCGGGTCCTGCCGCTCGGTTCGGCGTCGCCCGGCCTGCTCGACCCGTTCTCCTTCGGTGACGACCTCGCCACCAAGAAGATGATGGCGACCGAGACGCTGCGGCTGCTGCTGCCGCGGATGTCGGAGGAACGCGAGTCCGCGATGATCCAGGCGGTCAGCGCGGTCGCCAACGCCGAACGTCCCTCGCTCGGACGCGTCGTCGACTACCTCGAAAGCGCCGACGACCCCGCGTCCAAGAACCTCGGCGCGGTGCTGCGGTCGATGTCGGAGATGCATCTCGCCCGGCTGTGCTTCGACCCGTCCGGCGGGGAGCGCATCGACACCGAGGGCTGGACGACGGTGTTCACCCTCGGGGGTCTCACGCTGCCGGACGTCGCGATCTCCCGCGAGGACTACTCCTACGAGCAGCGGCTGTCGGTGGCGCTGATGTACCTGGTGTCGCAGTTCGCGCGGCGGCTGATGCACGGCCTCGACCGGCGGCTCCCGAAGGCCATCTTCCTGGACGAGGCGTGGGCCATCACCTCGACGCCCGAGGGCGCCAAGCTCGTCCCCGAGGTGTCGCGGATGGGCCGGTCCCGCAACACCGCGCTCATCCTCGTCTCGCAGAACGCGGGCGACCTGCTGAACGAGCAGGTGACGAACTGTCTGTCGTCGGTGTTCTCCTTCCGCTCCACCGAGCGCGTCGAGGTCGCGAACGTGATGTCGCTGCTCGGGGTGGAGGCGTCCGACGAGCACAAGGCCGTGCTGCGCAACCTCGGCAACGGCGAGTGCATCTTCCGTGACCTCGACGGCCGGGCGGGACGCATCGGCGTCGACCTGATCTCCGAGGAACTGCTTCGTTGGCTGGACACCAACCCGACCCGGTCCCGTCCGGAGTCGGCCGAACTCACCACCGCGGGGGCCGAGGTCGAGGAGGTTCGTCGATGAGAGGTTCCCGCCGTCCGGTGGCGCGGCTCCAGCGCTCCCCCGACGAGGCGCTCGACCTGACCGTCCCGTCCGCGTTCGGCCGCCGGTCGAGGCGCGGCCGTCCGCGCGCCCGTCGCTCCGTCGTTCTGCTGGCCCTCATGGCGTTGTTCATGCTGGGTCCGCTGTCTCCGGCGGCCGCGGATCCGCTGCCGACGCCGGGCGATGTGTGCAGTCCCGCGGAGAACCCGGCGCCCGAGCAGTACGGCTCGGGGACCGACGGCATGATCAAGCCGCCGAACTACCCGGACGAGAAGCTGCGCAACACCCCGGTCGAGGACCTCACCTACTACGACCGCTACGGCACGGCCGGGCAGTTCTGGTACGCGGTCGACATGGGCTGCTCGGACGCGATGGCGATGATGGGCAACGCCATCGCCAACACGGTGTTCACGCTGGTCCGGGCGGTCGACCGGACGACGATCAGCGTCTACCAGGCGGCCGCGTCGCCGTCCCTGCTCGACTGGCTGAAGGACACCGTCGACGGCGTGATCAGCGGCATGGGCGAGACGTTCAACGCCCGCTACTGGTCGTGGGTGGTCGTCCTCGGCGCGATGTGGCTGGCCTGGTGGGGTCTGGTCCGCAAGCGGGCGAGCAAGGTCACCGAGGGCGTCATCTGGATGGTCGCCGCGATGGTGGCGCTGGTCTGGCTGATCGCGCGGCCGTCGGACTTCACGACGCTCGGAACGCAGACGTCGGAGGCGACGAGCGCCGTGTTCGACGTCGCCCTGCCGAAGAGTGACACCGGGGGAGAGGTGTGCATCCCGACCCCCGACGGCAGGCCGGACCCCGCGTCGGCGGAGAACCTGGACGAGACGACCCGCAACGCGAACAAGCTGTGGGTCGCGCTGGTCTGCAAGCCGTGGCTTCAGGGCCAGTTCGGGACGACCGACCCCAACGCCGCGATCGTCAAGCAGAACGCCGACAAGCTGCTGTGGTCCCAGGCCGTCGACCTGGCGGAGACCTACAACCCCAAGAACAAGGCCGACCTCGGGAAGAAGGCCGACGCCTACAAGGACGTCGCCCAGAACGTCAAGGAACGGCATCCGGGCGCCTACCCGATGTTCCAGGGCAAGAACTGGGAGAACCGGCTGGCGGTGGCGTTCGGCGGCCTGTTCGCCGCGCTCGTCGCGGGCATCCTGATCATGGTCATCGCCATCGCGTTGATCGTGGTGAAGATCGCGTTCTTGCTGCTGCTGGTGGCGGGGCCGATTTTCCTCGGGATCGGCATCCACCCGGGCGTCGGGCGGGTGATCGCGACCCGCTGGCTGGAGCTGCTGCTGTCGATGCTGCTCAAGCAGGCCGCGCTGATCGGTGTGCTGTCGCTCCTGCTGTGGGCGTACGGGCTGATCCTCGCCGAGACACTGCCGTGGGGGCTGCAGATCCTGCTCATCGCCCTGGTGACGTTCGCGGCGTTCGTCTACCGGCGGCCGTTCCAGCACCTGTTCTCGGCGGTCGGCTACGGCGCGGTCGGGGCACGGGAGAAGAGCGAGGTCCAGCTCAACAAGTCGGTGGCCGAGGCGCGCCGGAGCACCCTCGCGGTCGCGACGGCCGCGACGGGCGGGGCCGGGTCGAGTCTGGTCCGCTGGGCGAGGCGCGAAGCGACGTCCGAGGCTGTTCCCCAGGGGACGCAGGGCGACATGCCACCCGGGACGGCCGTGGCGGCCGACCGGCGGACGGCGGGTGCGGGCGAGGGCGCCTCACCGGAGGACGCGCCGGTGCTCGCCGCCAAGCCGCGCGGTGCGGGCGCCGCGGTGGCGCGGGCCCGGTCCCGGCGAAGCGCTCCTCCGCTGAACCTGCCGTCCCGTGCGGGCGCGTCCGACGGCCGCACGGACGGCACGGCGCCCGGCAACGGCTCGGGCGGCGGCGGTGTCGCGGGCGGCGTCGCCGGTGCGGCCAAGGGCGGCGGCAAGAGGCCCACCGGCGGGGGCAACGGCACGGGCAGCGCCCGCCCGACGTCCTGGACGGGACGCGGCGGCTCGGGCGGAGACACCACCGGCGGCGGTGGCGGCTCGGGCGGCGGCCGGGGCGACTCGGGTCGCGGCGGTTCCTCGGGCCGTGCCGACGGCGGCTCGCGCGGCGGCTCCGGCGGTTCCGGCGGCTCGGGCGGTTCCGGTGGGAACGGCTCCCGTGGAGGCGGCGGCTGGTTCGGCGGCAGGCGCTCGTCCGGTCCGGGCGAGCGTGGCCGAGACCGCGGCGGTTCGGGCCGCGGCGGTTCCGGCCGCGGCTCCGGTGGCTCCGGCGGTTCGGGCGGCCGGCAGGACGTGCCCCGGCCGCGGGTCGGGGCGGGTACCGCGTCGGCGTCCCAGCGGCAACCCGACCGGCGGGACGACGGGCCGAAGCCTCCGCCGCTGTGGGCCAGGCGCGACCCCCCGAAGGACCCGCCGATCCCGTTCTGGCTGCGCCCGGTGGAGCGTCCGTCCGGTGAGCAGGGGCGGGACGAGTGATCCTCAGCCGTCAGGGCTCCCGGTGGTGAGGACGACCGAGCGATGAACCTGAACGACCGCCAGCGGAAGATCCTCTTCGGGGGAATCGTGGTGGTGCTCGCGGCCGTCGGCGTCTACCTCACGGTGGCCGTGCCCGAGGAGGACGACGACGCGGACGCCCGGCCGAGCGCCACCGCGGCCGCCCCGAGCGGCCCGGCGTCACCGCCGCCCGGCGTCGAAGGCACGGTCGACCCGAACGACTTCGACATCTACCGGCTGCTGCCGTTCACCCGGCAGGAGTTCGCCACGGCCGCCGACCTGGCGCAGCGTTTCGTCGCCGCCTACGGGACCTACCGCTTCGACGAGACGCCCCAGACCTACACCGCCCGGCTGTCGGGCCTGGTGACCGACGAACTGCTGGCGCAGCTCGAACGGGACGCGGCGACGCCGGGGCTGCTGGAGGAGCGGCGCCGCGACGAGGTCGTCGCGGAGGGCACCGCCACCCTCGACGAGGTGCGCGACATCGAGGACAACTCGATCATCTTCGTGGTGACGGGAGTGCAGACGGTCACCAAGGGCGGCCGGAAGAGCGACGACCGCAGGCGGTACGCGGTGACCGTGGCGCGGGAGGGCGGCTCGCTCAAGGTGTACGCGTTCCAGCCGGCGGACGTGGGGCAGGCGGGTGACACCGGATGACACGCCGGCAGATGCTGATCGCCGGTGCGTTCGGCGTGGCCGCCGCGATGTTCGCCGGCTTGTTCCTCGTCCCCGTCTTGTTCGGCACCGGGCTGTTCATTTTCGGCGGCGCGGCGAACGAGAACTGTGTGGACACCTCGCAGGCGGGTGCCCAGCCCGCCGCGGCGAACGATGCCGAGGCCATCCCTGCCGACTATCTGGAGCTCTACAAGAAGGCGGGGAGGAAGTACGGCATCCCCTGGAACGTGCTGGCGGGTGTCGGCAAGGTCGAGTCGGACCACGGCAGGTCCAACCTTCCCGGTGTGAAGAGCGGTGAGAACTACGCCGGCGCCGGCGGGCCCATGCAGTTCCTGGAGCCCACCTTCAAGGCGTTCGCGGTGGACGGCGACAAGGACGGCAAGAAGTCCCGGTACGACCCCGACGACGCCATCCCGTCCGCCGCCCGCTACCTCAAGCACAACGGCGCCCCCGAGCGGATGCGCACCGCGC
>DATCLF010000302.1:0-1972 GCA_036564055.1 Spirillospora sp. | reverse complement strand
GGATGGCCTCGGCGGCCGCCGGGTCGAGCTCCTTGAGCCGCTGGTGCAGCTCCTGCGGGCCCACCCGCGCCAGCTCCGCCTCCAGCCGGGCCCGCAGCCGCGGGTCGGTGCCGGGGAACTCCAGGTCGTCCAGGACGGCGCGCACGTACAGCCCGGACCCGCCGACCAGGATCGGGACCCGGCCGGCCGCCCGCAGCCGGTCGATCAGCGCCCGGGCCAGCCGCTGGTACTCGGCGACGCTGGCGGTCCGGGTCACGTCCCAGACGTCCAGCAGGTGGTGGGGGATCCCGCGCATCTCGTCCGGGGTGAGCTTCGCGGTCCCGATGTCCATGCCGCGGTACAGCTGCATCGAGTCGGCGTTGATCGCCTCGCCGCCGAGCCTGAGGGCCAGTTCCACGGCGAGGTCGGACTTGCCGGCGGCGGTCGCGCCGACGACCGCGACCACCTCCGGGACGGCGGTGCCGCGGGCCGGCCCGTCGGGGGCGGGCGCATTTCGTATGGTCACAGGCGCAATTGTGGCAACAGACAGGGTATGGGCGGGGTGAAGGAGTCTCGCTTCACGGCGTGACGCGAACGACGAGACGAGGGATCCGGGGGGATTGCGAATGTCCATCGTCGACAAGGTGAAGCACATGCTCGGCCGGCACTCCGACAAGGCGCACCAGGGCGTGGAGCGGGTCGGCGACATGATCGACGAGCGCACCGGCGGCAAGCACGCCGACAAGGTCGACCGGGCTCAGGAGAAGGCCGCCGACTACATCGAGCGCGAGGGCGGCGGGGCCGGGGAGACCGGCCGCGACCAGGCCGGCGGAGCCGCCGGCGAGACGCCCGGCGAGGGGCCGGGCCGGCAGCCGGGTCAGGGCGGCGGCCGGCAGCCGTGACCGTTCCCCCGGCCGGGCCGACCGTGCCGGGATCTCAGGAGACGGCCGAACAGCCGTGCGCCGGTGCGGCGGCCGCGGCCGGACGCCCGATCGACGGCATCCCGAGCGGCACTCCCTTGTGCCCGCTCTGCCCGCCTCCGCCCTGACGGGCCTCCCACGCGTCGCCGGCGCGCGTGCGCCGGACGCCGAGCACCGGCCCGTCGGCGACGAGGTGGTGCGGCGCCGCATAGGTGATCTCCACCGCGACCATGTCGCCGGGCCGGACCCGCTCCTGCGGCGCGCTGAAGTGGACGAGCCGGTTGTCCGGCGCCCGCCCCGACAGCCGCCGGGTCGTGTCGTCCTTGCGACCCTCGCCCTCGGCCACCAGGACCTCCACGGTCCGGCCGAGCTGCTTCTTGTTCTCCTCCCAGGAGATCTGCTCCTGGAGGGCGACCAGCCGCTCGTATCGTTCCTGGACGACCTCCTTCGGCACCTGGCCGTCCATGGTCGCCGCCGGGGTCCCCGGGCGCTTGGAGTACTGGAACGTGAACGCCCCGGCGAACCGGGCCTCCCGCACCACGTG
This sequence comes from Spirillospora sp., assembly GCA_036564055.1. Taxonomy (GTDB): domain Bacteria; phylum Actinomycetota; class Actinomycetes; order Streptosporangiales; family Streptosporangiaceae; genus Spirillospora. The sequence goes on along the minus strand of DATCLF010000302.1, from coordinate 529 downwards.
CAGGGTCTCCTCGAAGTCGGCCTCGGTCTCCCCGGGGAACCCCACGATGATGTCGGTGGTGATCGCCGCGTCCGGGATCGCCGCCCGGACCTTCTCGATGATGCCGAGGTAGCGTTCCTGTCGGTACGAGCGGCGCATCGCGCGCAGCACCGCGTCCGATCCGGACTGCAGCGGCATGTGCAGCGACGGCATCACGTTCGGCGTCTCGGCCATGGCGGCGATGACGTCGTCGGTGAAGTCCTTCGGGTGCGGCGAGGTGAAACGGACGCGCTCCAGCCCCTCGACGTTCCCGCACGCCCGCAGCAGCCCGGCGAAGGCCGACTGTCCGCCCGCCGTCATCGCCCGCACCTGGTCCGGCGCGGTGGCGAGGGCCCCGAACCCCGAACCGTAGGCGTTGACGTTCTGGCCGAGGAGCGTCACCTCAAGGACGCCCTCGCCGACCAGCGCCTCGATCTCGGCGAGGATCTCCCCCGGCCGGCGGTCCTTCTCCTTGCCGCGCAGTGAGGGGACGATGCAGAAGGTGCAGGTG
>DATCLF010000301.1:0-4336 GCA_036564055.1 Spirillospora sp. | reverse complement strand
GCATTCCCGGAGAACGCTGGTCGTACTCCAACACCAACTACGTCATCGCCGGGTTGATCCTGGAGAAGGTGACCGGGACCCGGGCGGAGGAGTACATCTCCCGCAACGTCATCGCCGAGGCCGGGCTGCGGGACACCTACTTCCCGTCGAGCGCCTGGGTCTTCGGGCCGCATCCGCGGATGTACGAATCCCTCTACCAGCGCGTCGATCCGCCTCGCGACTACAGCGTCTACGACATGAGCTGGGCGTGGACGGCGGGGGCGCTGGTCTCCACTCCCCGCGACCTCAACCGTTTCTACCGCGCGCTCCTGACCGGCGAGCTGATCGGTGACGAGGCACTCGTGCAGATGAAACGCGCCGTCGCCGTCGAGGACGAGGAGGGCGACTTCCTCCTGAACTACGGTCTCGGCCTGTACGCGATCAGCCTGCCGTGCGGGACGTTCTGGGGCCACGACGGGAGCGTCTTCGGGGCGGCCGCCCAGTCGCTGTCCACCGAGGACGGCTCGCGGCAGATGTCGATCGCTCTCAACCTCACGAGGTACCAGCAGCTCGACGCGGAGGGGAACCCGGCGCCCCACCCGATCGACAACGCGCTCGGCGCGTACATCGTGGAGGCCCTGTGCGGAGGCCGTGCCGCGCCGACGTCCGCCGGCGCCGACCGGCCCGTCCGCCCGTTGCCGCTCCGCTCGGCCGGCGCCCGGCCCTGACCGCCGGACGTCCGGGCGCCTCGAAGCCGGCAGCCGCCGGGCCGTTGACCGGTCAGACCAGGTCGGACGGGTCGGTGTTGGCGCCGCACAGCACCACCATGACGCGCTCTCCCGGCGCGGGCCGGTACGCGCCGGTGCGCAGCGCCGCGACGGCGGCGGCGGTCCCGTGCTCGACCGCCAGCCGGTACTCCTCCCAGACGAACCGGCGGGCCTCGACGATCGCGTCGTCGTCGACGAGGACGGGGCGCACCCCGGTGCGGGACGCGACCGAGTAGGCGATCTCGCCGATGCGGGTGGCGCCGAGGGAGTCGGCGGCGACACCGGAGACGTCCACGTCGACCGGGCCGCCCTTGGCGAGGGCGCGTTCGAGGGTGGGGATGCGCTCGGGCTCGACGGCGACGACGCGGGCGTGTCCGTCCAAGGCGGCGGCGACGCCCGCCATCAGCCCCCCGCCGCCGACGGCCAGCAGGACGGTGTCGAGCTCACCGCCGGTCTGCTCCATGATCTCCAGGCCGAGAGTCCCGTTCCCGGCGCACATGTCCGGCAGATCGTAGGCGTGGCACCACAGCGCACCGGTGGCCGCGACGCGTTCGACGGCCGCCTCCTGCGCCTCCGCGTACCGGGTGCCGACCTGGGTGACGGTCGCGCCGAGAGCGCGGAGCCGGGCGACCTTCACCGGGGGCGCCGTCTCCGGGACGAACACCTCGGCGGGAACTCCCGTCCGCGACGCCGCGTACGCGAAGGCGAGACCCGCGTTGCCCCCGGACGCGGCGACGATCCCGGCGTCGGGGAGCCGTCCCGCGTCCCGCGCGGCGAGGACGTGGCTGAACGCGCCGCGCGCCTTGAACGACCCGGTGTGCTGGGTCAGTTCGAGCTTGAGCCACGTCCGGGCCGACGGTGCGAGCGGCGCCGGGTCGACGTCGAGGAGCGGCGTCCTGCGGATGCGGCCCTCGACGCGCACGGCCGCGGCGGCGACGTCGGAACGAGTGATCAATGGGTCTTCCCTTCGCTTCCCTGCCGGCCGTGCCCGGCGCGCCCGCCGTGCGGCGTGCCGCCCCGTGGGGCTCCTCTGGCCACGGTACGGCTCGTCGGCTCCGGCCTCTTCCCCCGGCTTCCCCCCGGCGGCCGCGATCGGGTGGCGCGATCCGGCGGGCCCCGCGTTCGGCGGCGTCGCGCGCGGGCCTCGTCCGCCCGCCGGGACCGGCGAGCAGATCACAGCGCACACTCGGCAGCAGATGGTAGCCCCGCGGTGAGGGCTTTTCGATCAGTGCGCCGATGATCGTCGACCTTGCCGGAGGGTCTCCCCGGGGCTCGCCGAGGTGCCGGGCTCGGGGTGTGACCGGATCGACATCCCGCCCGATTCTCCTTCGGGGCTTTTCTTGGACGCGTATCGTGCCAGCGTGCGGGGGTGGGAACGCTCGCGCGCCCGGAAAGTGGCTCGAATAACCGCAATCTTGGCAATTCTCACCGGTGGGCGCTGTGGGCGATCGTCGACGAGGCGGCGCTGCGCCGGGTCGTCGGCGGCCCCGGCACGATGCGGGAGCAGATCGGGTTCCTCGCCGAGATGGCGCGCCGGCCGGACATCACGGTCCAGATCCTGCCCTTCGCCGGCGGCGGCCACGCGGCCGAGTGCGGCCGGATGACGCTGCTGCGGTTCGCCGAGCCCGAGCTCGCGGACGTCGTCTACCTGGAGCGGCTCACCGGAGCGCTCTACCCCGACAGGACGTCCGACGTCCTCCGGTACCTGGACGTGCTGAACCGGCTCGGCGTCCAGGCGGAGCCGCCGTCGCGGACCTTCGCCTTCCTGGAGGAGATCGAGAGAAGCCTCGCCTGACGCGGGAGCGGGCCGCCCGCGGTCCGCTCGACGTGAGACGGGGCCGGGTGCGCAGGCGCCCGGCCCCGTCTCACGCGATCCTTCTACTTCTCCTTCGCGACGGGGCGGTAGGTCGCGATGATGACGCCGGTCTTGAACGTCCTGGTGTCGGCGAGCTCGAACGACGCCGAGAAGTCCTTGTACGTGAGGAACCCCTCGGGGTCGGTGTCGCCGACGATCACCGGGTGGATCCACAGGCGCAGCTCGTCCAGCAGCCCGTTGTCGATGAGCGTGCGCGTCACGGGGCCGAAGCCGTACTGGAGGATGTCGCGGCCCTCCTGCTTCTTCAGTTCGGCGATCTTGGCGGGGGCGTCGGCGCGCCTGATCACCGTGGTGTCGCCCCAGCCGGGCTTGTTCAGGGAGTCGGAGACGACGTAGTGGGGGTAGGTGTTCATCCTGACGCCGAACTCGCCGGTCGCCTCCTCCATGGCCGGCCACGCCTGGGAGAAGCCGTCGAACGTCCGGCGTCCCATGAGCAGCGCGTCGCAGGAGAACAGCTGTTCCTGAGCGAACTCGGCGGCCTCCTCCTGGAAGTAGGCCGACGTCCAGTTCTGCGGGTTGCCGATGATCCCGTCCAGCGAGACGTAGGTCGAGTTGATGATCTTGCGCATGGCGGCCTCCGCGGTCCGAATGCTTCGTGCTTCCCGGTGTCCTTGCAGGATTCACCCTGGCACCGACGGTTTACGGCTTTCTTACGGTCGCTTTCCGCCGCCGGCGCCCGCCGACGTAAGGTCGGCCTGTGCGATTCGGGGTGCTCGGGCCGCTCGCCGTCTGGACCGGTGACGGCGGGCTCGTTCCGGTGCCGGGGATCAAGGTCCGTGCCCTGCTGACCGACCTGCTGGTGCACGAGGGCCGCCCCGTCCCCGCCGACCGGCTGATCGACGACCTGTGGGGCGACCGCCCGCCGGGGAACCCGATGGGCGCGCTGTCGGCGAAGGTGTCGCAGCTCCGGCGCGTCCTGGAGGACGCCGAGCCGGGCGCGCGGGCCCTGGTGGAGTCGCGTCCCGCCGGGTACCTCCTGCGCGCCGGCGGCGAGCACGTGGACGCGCTGCGGTTCCAGGAGCTGGTGAACCGGGCGCGGCGGGCGGACGAGCCCAAGGAGAAGGCGGTGCTGCTCGCCGAGGCGCTCGGCCTGTGGCGCGGCCCGGCGTTCGCCGACTTCGCCGACGAGCCGTTCGTGCGGGCGGCGGCCGCGCGGCTGGAGGAGCTGCGGGCCACCGCCCTGGAGGAGCACGCCGAGGCCAGGCTCGACCTCGGTGAGCACGGCGCGCTGGCGGCGGAGCTCGCCGACGCGGTCGCCGCGCATCCGCTGCGCGAGCGGCTGCGCGCGGCGCACATGCTGGCGCTCTACCGGGCCGGCCGGCAGAACGAGGCGCTGGAGAGCTACGAGCATTACCGCAGGCTGCTCGCCGACGAACTGGGCCTCGACCCCGGCTCGAACCTGGCGGAGCTGCACGGCGCCATCCTCCGGCAGGATCCGGCGCTCGACGCGCCGGCCGCGCGGGACCCGCGTCCCCGGTCGAACCTCCCCGTCCCGCCGGACGAGCTGATCGGACGCGACGGAGCCGTCCGGGAGATCCGGGCGAGGATCGGCACCGACCGGCTGGTCACCCTGGTGGGGCCGGGCGGCGTCGGCAAGACCCGGCTGGCGGTCGAGACGGCCGCGGGGCTCGTGGACGCGTTCGCCGACGGCGTGTGGATGGCGGAGCTCGCGGGATTCGAGCGGTCCACGGTCCCCGATCTCGCGGAGGTCGTG
>DATCLF010000300.1:0-29146 GCA_036564055.1 Spirillospora sp. | reverse complement strand
GGGCTCGCCTTCGGGGTCGCGGCCTGGGCGGGCGGCTCACGCTGGGACGGCCTGCCGGACTGGGTCGTCGGGCATGCCGGCTGGCTGCCCCTCGTCGTCGGCGGCGCGGGACTGCTCACGGTGACGGTCGCGCCCGTCTGGCGTTACCGGGTCCACCGCTGGGAGGTCAGCGCCGACGTCGTCTACACGCGGACGGGCTGGTTCAGCCGCGAGTGGCTGCTGGTGCCCGTCGGCCGCATCCAGACCGTCGACAGCCGGCAGGGCTGGATCGAGCGGATGCTGGGGCTCGCCACCATCGAGGTGAACACCGCGTCCCACGCCGGTTCCTCCGAGGTGTCCGGCCTGCCCGTGGACGTGGCGACGCGGCTGGCCGAGGATCTCGCGCACCGGGCCCACGACCTGCGCGACGACGCGACGTGAACGCCCTTGGCGGCGACCCCGGTTCCGCGTCCGCCGCGCGGCCGGGCGCCCGGTCCCCCTCCGGCGAGCCCCCCGGGAAGCCCGCGCCCGGTGGATCGCCGGCCGGCGGGCCCCCGCCCGGCGAGGGCATCGACGAGTCGGTGCCGGACGGCCCCGGCGAGCACGCCGACCGCCGCCGCCTGCACCCGCTCACGTTCGTCGTCGGCGCCGTCCGCGAACTCGTCGCCCTCCTCGCCGCCGGCGCGACCGGACTCGCGGTCGGGGGCGTGTCCACGGCGTTCTACTTCGCGCTCGCCGGGCTGTCGTTCGGAGTGATCTTCTACGCCGTCAGCTGGCTGACCTTCACGTACGTGCTGTTCGGCGACCGCATCGAGCTGCGGCGGGCGCTGATCGGGCGGTCGGTGAAGAGCATCCCCCGCGACCGGATCCGGAGCGTGGACATCACCACGTCGCTTCCGCACAGGGTCCTCGGGCTGGCGATCGTCCACATCGACGCGGGAGCGGACGGCGGGGAGGGCGTGCTGAACGCCGTGTCCCGCCAGGAGGCCGAGCGGCTGCGCCGCGTCCTGCTCGCGCGGGAGGCCGCCGCGGCGCCGCCGCGCCGGGTCCTCGCCCGCATGCGGCGCCGCTGGTACGTGTACGCCCCGCTCAGCGGCGCCTACCTGCTGACGCCGTTCGCGCTCGCGGGCAGCCTCCTCGGCACGCTCTACAACCTCGGCGACGACCTCGGCCTCATCACGCCGGAACGGGTGGAGAGGCTCGGCCACGACGTGGTCGGCCTGCCGCCCGCCGTCGCGGTCGCACTGGCGATCTGCCTGCTGATCGCGATGCCGCTCATGTCGGTGATCGCCTTCACGCTGGTCAACTGGGACTTCACCGTTCACCGGCGGGACGGCTCGGTCGTCATCGAACGCGGCCTGGTCACCCGCCGGAGCGTCTCCCTGGAACTGCGGCGGCTGCGCGGCGTCGAGCTCGCCGACAATCCCTTCGAACGTCTCGCCGGGGTGGTGCGGCTCGGCGCGCTCATCACCGGCCTCGGGGACGCAGCCCAGCGCGGGCGCCTGCTGCCCGCCGCGCCCCGCACGGTCGCCGAGGCGCTCGCCGCCCGTGTCGTCGGCGCCGTGCCCGGCCCGCTGATCGCCCATCCGCGGGCGGCGCGCGGCCGCCGCCTCACCCGCGCGGTGGGACCGCCGGCCGCCCTCGCCGTCGTCGCCGCCGTCACGGGCCGGCCGTGGACGGCCTCGGTGTTCGCGGTTCTCGCCGTCCTCGCCGTCCCCCTCGGCCTGGACCGCTACCGTCAGCTCGGACACGCCGCCGACGGGGAGCGCCTCAGCGTCCGCTCGGGTTCGCTGCGCCGCCGCCAGGCCGTCGTCGAGCATTCCGCCATCGTCGGCTGGCGCATCCGCCGGACGCTCTTCCAGCGCAGGCTCGGCCTGGCGACGCTCGTCGCGGCGGTCGGAGCCGGGGAGGGCGGCTACTCGGCGATCGACATGGCCGAGGAGGACGCCGTCGCCCTCGCCGCGACGATCACGCCGTCCTGGGTGGCCCCGTTCCTGGAGCCGCCCTCCGACGCCGGGAGGTGCTAGTCGGGACGCCGCGCCCCGAACATGATTTCGTCCCAGGACGGCACGGAGGCGCGCTTGCCCTTGGACTTGCGGCGCCGCGCGGGCCGCTGCGCCGCCGGTTCCGCGCCGGCGGCGGCCGCGGGGGACCCGGTGGCCGGCTTGTCCTGCGCGGCGGGCATCGTCGGACGCGTCGCGGGCTTCTTCTTCGCGGGCGTGCGGGCGGGGCGCTGCGCGGGCTGCTGCGCCGCGGGCCTGCTCTCCTCGGCGGGCCGCGTGCCGCCCCGCCGCGCGTCGGCGGGTTCGTGCGTCCCGCCGGCGCTCTCGGCCCGCCTCTCGCGCTCGGCCTCCGCGGCGCGCGCCCGGGCGGCCCGGCGGCCCGGCGTGTCGGCGAACCGCGACCGGGCCGGCGTGTCCGCCGCGGCGGGCCGGGCGCCCGTCTCGCCGGTGCCGGCGGCGGGGGCGCGGTGCTCGGAGACGTCGCCGGAACCCTTGTCCCCGTCCGGCCGGGAGGCGCCCGCCTCCTGCTGCGTGCCGGGTTCGTGCGCCGCGGCCGGTTCCGGCTTCTCGGCGGTGGCGCCGTCCTCGGCGTCCGCCTTGGCCGCGCCGGCCTCGTCGGTGCTCGCCTTGGCCGTGCCCGTCTCGCCCGCGCCCGCATCGCCGGCACGGGGCTCGTCGGCCGCGGCCTTCGCGGTGTCGGCGGTGCCGCCGTCACCGGCGGCCGTCTCGGCGGCGGGCTCGGCGGCGGGTTCGGCGCCGCCCGTGTCATCGCTTTGTGCCGCTGGGGCCGGCTCGCTCGTGCGCGCCTCGTCCTCGCGCGGCTCCGGTGCTGCGGTGGCGTGCCGCTCGGCGTTCCCGCGCGCGTCGTCCGTGTCGCGGTCGCCGGGGACGGCCGTCCGCCCGGTCTCGGTCGCCCGACCCGCGGAACCCGCGGCCTCGGTGGCGCCCCGGTCGGCGGCGGTCTCCCCGCCGGGCTTGTCGCGGCCCGCGTCGCCGCCCTGCCGCGCCTGGAACCCGCCGGTCTCTGCGGCGCCCTGCTCGGGGCCGGTGCCGGACGGTTCCTGGGCGGTCTTGCGCAGGGACGGCGCCTCGCCAGGTTCACGGAAGGTGGGCCGGTGCCCGGTCGGACGCCCGTACTCGGCGGGACGGAGCCGGCCCGGGGCGCCGGGCGGCACGGGTTCGCCGGACAGGCCCAGGGCGGCGGGGTCGCGGTCGTTCGAGACGACCTTCATGGCGGGACGGCGCGGCACGAGCGGGGTGACGGTGTCGGAGAACGCGTCGTCCTCGTCCTCCCAGTCCAGCGAGGTCAGACGGGCGGCGGTCTCGTCCAGCGGGTAGACGTACCGGCGGCGCGGGTCGAACGTCCACTCCGCGGCGTGCGGGCGGCCGTTGTCGAAGAACGACAGGCGGACGCGCCAGGTGCCGTCCTCGCACTTCCAGGAGTCCCACTCGGCCTCTTCGAGGTCCACGCCGCCGCGGCTGAGGCGCTCCTCGACGGTCTCACCGAGGGGCGGGCCGGGGGTGGACTCGCCGGGCCGCCGGATCGTCACCCGCTGCGCCTGCTGGGCCATGTACTCGCGTTCCTGCAGGACCGGGCCCTCGAACCAGCGGACGCGTTCGACCGGGATCCCCGCCGACTCGGCGATCTCCTCCGCGGTCTCCCCGGACCTGATGCGGGCCTGGATCTCCTTGGGGCGCAAGGGACTCTCCACTTCGATCTCGAACTGGCCGAGGCGGGAGAAGTGCCCACGGACCGCCGCGCGGAGCCGGTCGTCGACGGGCAGGGTGAACCGGGTGCCTCGGCCCGCGGTGGCCAGGACGAGGTACGTTCCGTCCTCGCTGACCGCGACGAGGCGCAGCTCCTGCATGCGTGTCCTTCCTGCCCTCTCTCATCGGCACGGAGGACGCCGGACCGCGCGGCAGCGGCCTCGCCGGCCGGCCGTCCGATGCCCACCGAGGGCGCATGCGTGCCCTTTCCCCCGGGTCCCCGAGTCTCTCTTCCGGACACACCTGCTGCCAGCACCGTACCCGGCATGTCCGAACATCGCCGCTCTCGAAGCCCTCTTCGAGGAGGTCGAAGAGGGCACCCGCTCAAGCTTGCCCGGGACGCGCCCGGTCCGGGGCCGCACCGCCCGATCCTTGTCCAAGTCTTTCCACACTGTGCCCGAGGAGCCGCCGTGATCCAAGGCCCTGACGTTGCGAGCGTCACGTTGTGGCGAGGAACAACCTGATCGTCCGGCTTAGTTCATGTTTCGACGCCAATGGGTGGATGACGGGGGGTGAGCCGGTTCGATGCCGCGAAAGCCGGAGATCAGCGCGACGCAGCTCATCGCGAGCGGTGTCGCCACGGCGGTCGCGGCCTTCGGGGCCTCCACCCTGGGGGTCTACGGAACGATCATCGGCGCGGCGCTGATGAGCGTGATCTCCACGGCCGGGTCGGCGATCGGGCAGCACTATCTCGACCAGGGCCGCGAGCAGCTGAAGGAGCTCGCGCACCATCAGTCGGCGGCCAGGCGGCGGGAGGCGGCGCAGGACGCCGCGCGGGAGGCGACGAGCGGTGATCCGGCCCGGACGGTGGTGTGGCCGGGGGATCCGAACGCGACCCGGCTCGATCCGCCGCCGAGCGGTCCGCAGGGCGATGATCCCAACGCGACGCGGGTCGACGGAACCGGAGGCGATCCCGGCGTCACCCGGGTGGACCTGACCCAGGCCGTCGCCGGCTCGCTCGCCGCGGAGGCGGGACAGGACGCGGCACGGCGGGCCGCCCGGCGGTCGGCGTGGGCGAGCTCCGCGGCGTGGGCGAGGACGCACTGGGCGAAGCTGGCGGTGATGTCGGCCGTGGTCTTCGGCGTCGTGCTCGGCGGGATCACCCTGTACGAGGCCGCCACGGGCGAGCCGATCGGAAAGGGCGCGGGCTCCGGGCTGACCGTCACGCGAGTCTTCGGCGGGGGCGGCGATGCGCCGCGGGAGGCGCCGTCGCAGAACCCGTCGGGGAATCCGACGGAGCCCGGCGTCACCCCCGGCGCGACCCCGACCGGGGAGGCTCCGGCCACGCGGCCGGGGACGGCGCCGCAGCAGGGGCCGAGCGGAGGCGCGACCGGCGGGTCCACCCGGCGGCCCGCGCCGCGACCGACGACGTCGGCGCCGTCGGTTCCGGTCGAGCCGGCGCCGACCGGGGCGCCGGACGGTGGTCGGGGCGGTTCGGGCGGCGGTTCGGACGGCGGCACGAGCGGTGGCGCGGGCGGCGGACAGGAACAGGACGGCGCCGAACAGCAGCCTCCCGCCGACTGACCGCCCGCGCCGCAGGCGGCGCGAAGGCCCCTGGCCGGGTGACTCCCGGCCGGGGCCTGGTTCGCGCAGGACGGTCAGTCGCCGAAGATCTGCCTGATGTAGGGGTTGGCGAAACGGCGGTCCGGGTCGAGCTTGTCGCGCAGGGCACGGAAGTCGCCGAACCTGGGGTAGGTCTTCTCCAGGTACGCGGCGTCACGGGTGTGGAGCTTGCCCCAGTGCGGACGGCCGTCGACCGCGGTCATCAGCTCCTCGACGCCGCGGAAGTACTCCTCGTGCGGGTCACGGTGGTAGACGTGCACGGCGATGAAGGCGCTGTGCCGTCCGTACGCCATCGACAGCCAGGCGTCCTCCTGGGGAAGGACGCGCACCTCGATGGGGAAGCTGATCCGCCAGTCCTTCTTGGCGAACAGGGCGCGCAGTTCACGCAGCGTAGGGACGAGCTCCTCGCGCGGGATCGCGTACTCCTGTTCCTTGAAGCGCACGGTGCGAGGGCTGGTGAAGACCTTGTACGAAGTGTCGCTGTAAGTGCGGGCTCCCAGCGCCCTCGCGGAGATCTTGTTCACGAAGGGCGTCGTAGAAGGCGCCCTGTGCGTGACTTTGTTGACGCCTTCGAAGACCGTGTTGGACAGGAACAGGTCGTCCAGCCAGTACCGGAACTTGGAGAGCGGCTCCGCGGGGCCCTCCGTGCGGTTGTTGCGCTTGGTCAGGCAGCCGTCAGTGTGCGGGAACCAGTAGAACTCGAAGTGCTCATTGGCGGCCTCGAACTCGTCCACGCGCGAAAGGACCTCGTCCCACTTCATCGGCTCTTCCTGCGCCCGCAGGAGGAACGCCGGGACGGTGCGCCAGGTGACGGCGGTGACGATGCCGAGAGCGCCCACACCCGCGCGGGCCGCGTCGAACAGCTCGGGACGTTCCTCGCGCGAGCAGGTGACGAGGGTGCCGTCGGCCAGCGCGATTTCCAGGGCGGCGACCTGCGAGGCGAGCCCGGCGACGTCGCGTCCCGTGCCGTGGGTGGCGGTCTGGAGGGCGCCGGCGACGGTCTGTTCCTGGATGTCGCCCATGTTGGCCAGCGCGAGACCATGCTCGTCCAGCACGCGGTTGAGCTCGTGCAACGGAAGCCCGGCCTCGACGGTGACGAGCCCGTTCTCGGTGTCGACGGAGCGGACCGCGGTGAGCGCCGTGGGGCGCAGCAGGACCCCTTCGGCGACGGCGGCGCCGGTGAAGGAGTGACCGGTGCCGATCATGCGGACCGTGAGGCCGTCGTCGGCGGCCGACCGGATCTGCGCCGCGACCTCGTCCGCGCTGTGCGGTGTCGCGACGCGGCGCGGTGCGGCCTGCTGGTTTCCCGCCCAGTTCTGCCACGTCTGGTTGGTCACGGGGGACATGCGGCGACTCTACTCGCCCGATTATCGTGAGGAAAGTTCACGTTCGCTGACCGATGGGGGCGCGATCCGTCCGCACGGCCGGTAGCGGGACGGATCGGGCGATACCGTACGTTCCGGTAAGCGTGGACGGGGGCCGACGCCGTCTGCTCCAGGTCGGCACCGTGAGCGCGTTACCCCGGAAAGCAGCGAAACATGGGTAACCGTCCGTAGCGACACTCGTTGGGAATGGTTGTGGCTCCTCCACCAGCACCGCGCAAGGTCTCGATCGCGACCGCGGCCGCCAAGAAGGCGCCCTCGAAGACCCAGGGGTCCAAGGACGAGACACCCGCCGAGACCGCGAGCCACACCCCGGGCGACGCCGGGAGCGACCCCGGAATCGACACTGCGGGTGATGCCGCGCCCGAGAACGGCGGCGACGCCGGGAACGACGCCGAAGGGGACAAGGCGTCCGCCGACGACGGCGCGGTGACGTCCGCCGCCCGCCGCCGCAGGCCGAAGCCGAAGAAGAAGCGGCGCAAGACGCAGAACGGGCACACGCGGACGCCCAAACAGAGCCGCGGACTGCCCGTCGCGGTCATCACCATCGCGGTTCTCGCCATCACCAGCGCCTCGGGCGGCGTATACGCGGCGCTGACCACCCCGAAGGCGAAGAGCACCCCCGCGGGCTCCTCGCAGGCCGAGCCGCCGGTTCCCCCGGGCGACCCGGTGACCGTGGTCGAGGCCGGCCGGGTCGCGCCCCTGAAGCGGGTCGTGCCGCCGGACGTCCTCGCGGTCGGCCGCACCTCGATCCCCGCCTCGAAGATCAGGCGGGTCGCGAAGCTGAGCCAGGTCGGGGACGTGATCGCGGTCGCGGGCGGCGCCATCCAGCTCCAGGGACGCCAGGTGAACGCGCTCGCCGTCGACCCGTCCGCGTTCCGCTCGTGGACGCCGCCCGGGACCGCCAAGAACACCGAGCTGTGGGAGGCCCTGGCCGCGGACAGGTTCGTCGTCTCGCCGGCCGCCGCCGACCAGCTCCGGCTCGCGAAGTGCATGCGGTACCCGGTGGTGGCCCGCACGGTGCCGACCCTCACCATGGGCGGCTCCGGCCCGCTCGGACTGCCCGGGATCGACATGCTCGTCAGCCAGAAGACCGGGACGGACATGGGGCTCGTCCCCAACGTCGCGGTGCTCGTGAACGCCCCCGGCGAGAACCCGGCGAAGGTGGCCAGGGCCGTGGCGAAGGTTTTCGGGCGGGGAACGGACGTGGTCAACCTGCACGAGGCCAAGTACCGCAGCCAGGCGAGCGTCGCCGGAGCGGCCAGCTACATGGACCTCTACCGGCGCGCGGCCGCCACATGTCCGGGCCTTTCCTGGACGGTCCTCGCCGCGATCGGGCAGGTCGAGAGCAGCCACGGACGCAACGTCGGCCCGTCCAGCGCCGGCGCCCTCGGACCCATGCAGTTCATGCCCGCGACGTGGAGGGCGTACGGCGTGGACGGCGACGGGGACGGCAAGGCGGACATCATGAACCCCTACGACGCCATCCCCGGCGCGGCCAAGTACCTGTGCGCCAACGGAGCGGGACGGGGCGGCAAGCACCTCTACAACGCCATCTGGCACTACAACCACGCCCACTGGTACGTCCAGAAGGTCCTGAACCTGGCCCAGGCGTACGCCGCCCGCTACAACTGACCGGCCCGCTGTAACTGATGCCGCCGCGACCGGGGCGCCGCGGCGGGGCCGACGCGGGGGCGGTGCCCCCGCGGCTCGGCCGGCCCGGGCTGATTGGATGGGGGCATGACGTCGTACGACGCGTTGCTTCTGCTGTCCTTCGGCGGGCCCGAGGGGCCCGACGACGTGATCCCGTTCCTGGAGAACGTGACCCGCGGCCGGAACATCCCCAGGGAGCGGCTGGAGGAGGTGGGCCGGCACTACTACCTGTTCGGGGGAGTCAGCCCGATCAACCAGTACTGCCGGGACCTCAAGGCCGCGATCGAGGCCGACTTCGCCGACCACGGCGTGGACCTGCCCGTCTACTGGGGCAACCGGAACTGGAAGCCCTACCTCGGGGACACCGTCCGGCAGATGAAGGCCGACGGGATCCGGCGCGCGGCCGCCTTCGTCACGTCCGCCTACAGCGGCTACTCCACCAACGACCAGTACATCAACGACATCGCGCGTGCGCGCGACGAGGTCCACGACGCCCCGGAGATCGACAAGCTTCCCGTCTACTCCGGGCGGCCCGAGTTCATCGAGCCGTTCGTGGACGCGACGAAGGACGCGCTGAGCCGTCTCCCGGAGGACGCCCGCCTGGTGTTCACCGCGCACAGCGTGCCCCTGTCCCAGCCCAACCGCGAGCGGTACGTCGCGGAGCTGGAGCAGGCCGCGCGGACGATCGCGCAGAAGGCGGCCCCGGGGACGCCGTGGGATCTGGTCTACCAGAGCCGCAGCGGCCCGCCCGGCCAGCCGTGGCTGGAACCCCAGATCACCGACCACCTCGCGGACCTGCACGGCAAGGGCGTCCGCGCCGTCGCGGTCGTGCCCGTCGGCTTCGTCTCCGACCACATGGAGGTCAAGTACGACCTCGACGTCGAGGCCGCCGACCTCGCCGCCGAGCTCGGGATCGCGTTCGCGCGTGCCGGAACCCCCGGGACCGACCCCCGGTTCGCCACCCTTCCCCGCCGCCTCCTGGAAGACGCCTCATGAGTTCTGCGACCACTGAGAACCTCGCCGAGGAACTGCTGGAACTGGCCGCCGCGACCGCGCGGGAGGCCGCACGGATGCTCGTCGACAAGCGCCCGGTCGACGGCCCCGACGTCGTGCAGACCAAGTCGTCCCCGACCGACGTCGTCACCCAGATGGACCGCGCCGCCGAGCGGCTGATCATCGAGCGGATCCGGGCCGCCCGCCCCGACGACGCCTTCCTCGGAGAGGAAGGCGGCGACCGTGCCGGCGGCAGCGGCGTCCGGTGGGTGATCGACCCGATCGACGGGACGGTGAACTACCTGTACGACCTGCCCGACTGGGCGGTCAGCATCGCCGCGGAGGTGGACGGCGAGACGGTCGCCGGGGCCGTGGAGATGCCGCGCCGCGGCGAGTCCTTCACGGCCGTGCGCGGCGGCGGCGCGCTGCTGCACACCGCGTCGGGTACGCGCGAGCTGCGGGTGAACGCCGACGTTCCGCTCGCGAAGGCGCTGGTGGCCACGGGCTTCGGCTACGAGGCGCGGCGGCGGGCCCGGCAGGCGCAGATCCTCACCGGGGTGCTGCCGAAGGTGCGCGACATCCGGCGCGGGGGCTCGTGCTGCGCGGACCTGTGCTCACTGGCCGCCGGACGGGTCGACGCCTACTACGAGCGCGGCGTCCACGCGTGGGACACCGCCGCGGGCGCGCTGATCGTCCAGGAGGCGGGCGGGCGCGTCGGGGGCCTGCACGGGGCGCCCGCGGGCCCCGAACTGATCATCGCCGCCGGGCCGGGCACCTTCGAGGCCCTGCACGACCTGCTCGCCCCGCTCGACCCCCTCGGCGACTGACGTCGGCTCCCGGCCGGCGCGCGCCGCACGAGCACAGGCCGGACGCCCGGGAGGGCGAACGCGGGCACGACGGGGGAGCCCGGGGCCGAGACGCCCCGGGCTCCCCCGACGTTCACACGCCCTCAGTTCAGCAGAGTGGTTCAGTCGCAGCGGGGTGGTTCGACGCCGATGTCGTTGTTCGCCGCGATCCGGCGGAGCTCTTTGATCTCCTCCCGGCGGATGTCCGCCAGGTAGATGTCTCCGTCTGCGTGGGCGCTGCGCAGCGACGCGTACGCGTCGTCGAGCCGCTGCTGAATCGCACGTGACAACTCGCCCAAATGTGCCTCCTCCCGGATCCTGCCCATGCCTACCCGGCCCTAGGCTGGAGGTAAACCTGTCTGGCGGTGCAATTTACGCGGATTCTTGCGTTGGTGGTTCCGGGGTCCGGTGGACATCGGCCGAACGCATGTTTACGGGCGTCTTACGGGCTTCGTGCCATACCTGGTACGCGGGGTGTGCCGCGCTCGATCAGGAGGGGGATCCAGTGCGTGTTCTAGTCGTCGAGGACGAGCGCGTGCTCGCCGACGCGATCGCCACCGGCCTGCGCCGGGAGGCGCTGGCCGTGGACGTGGCCTACGACGGGGCCGGGGCGTTGGAGCGGACCGCGGTCAACGACTACGACGTCATCGTGCTGGACCGCGACCTGCCCAAGATCCACGGCGACGACGTCTGCAAGCAGCTCGCCGCGCAGCGCTACCCGGCGCGGATCATCATGCTCACCGCGGCGGGCGAGCTCGACGACCGGGTCGAGGGCCTGTCCATCGGCGCGGACGACTATCTCGCCAAGCCGTTCGCGTTCGCCGAGCTGATCGCCCGCGTGCGGGCCCTCGGACGCCGTGCCGCGGCGCCGCTGCCGCCGGTGCTGGAGCGCGCCGGGATCAGGCTCGACCCGGCCCGCCGCGAGGTCGCCCGCGACGGCCGCAAGATCGAGCTGACCCGCAAGGAGTTCGCGGTCCTGGAGGTGCTGCTCAGCGCCGACGGCGCCGTGGTCAGCTCCGAGCAGCTTCTGGAGAAGGCCTGGGACGAGCACATCGACCCGTTCACCAACGTCGTCCGTGTCACGATGATGACGCTGCGCAAGAAGCTCGGTGAGCCACCGGTCATCGAGACCGTGCCTGGAGTGGGGTACCGGCTGTGAGCACCGGATCCGCACCGGTCGGCGGCCCCGGCGAGCCGCCTGCGGGCGCGACCCCCGCGGACCGGGTGCCCGACCCGGGCCACGGCGACGCCGCGCCGGGCACCGGCCCGCAGCCGCCGCCGGAGAACGCAGGCCAGTCGGGCCATTCAGCTCAGTCGGCTCATTCGACGTCGGCCCGGCCGGCCGCCGGGGGACGCCGCGGCCGGTGGCGACGGCCCGGCCCGCAGCAGGTGCCGCCGCGGCCGCCGCAGCAGTACCCGGGAACGCCGCGCCCGGGCGCGTGGCCCGGCGAGGGCGGCTCGTTCGACAGCCTGAAGGCGCTGCCGGGCCGCATGAGCGTCCGGCTGCGGCTCACCCTGCTGTACGGGCTGCTGTTCTTCCTCGCCGGGGCGCTGCTGCTGTTCGTGATGACGGTGCTGATGGCCAACATCCTCAGCAACGTCCAGGTGATCGGGCTCGGGATCTCCGACGCCGAGAGCGCCGAGCTGAAACGCCAGTTCGTCGAGCAGACGATGAAGCAGCTCGTCGGCCGGTCGCTGCTCGCGCTCGGCGGTGTGGGGATCATCACGCTGGTGCTCGGCTGGTTCGTCGCCGACCGGGCGCTCAGCCCGCTGCAGCGGGTCACCGCCACGGCGCGCCGGCTGTCGGAGAGCACGCTGCACGAGCGGATCGCGCTGGAGGGCCCCGACGACGAGATCAAGGAGCTGGCCGACACGTTCGACGCGATGCTCGAACGGCTCGGGCACGCGTTCGACGCGCAGCGCCGGTTCGTCGCGAACGCCTCGCACGAGCTGCGCACGCCCCTGGCGATCAACCGGACGCTGCTGGAGGTCGCGCTCGGCGACCCGGAGGCGTCCGACGACCTGCGCGCGGTGGGCAAGACACTGCTGGCGACCAACGCCCGGCACGAGCGCCTCATCGAGGGCCTGCTGCTGCTCGCCCGCAGCGAGCGGGAGCTGACGACCCGCACCCCGGTCGACCTGGCCGAGGTGGCGTCGACGGTGCTGGAGCACTCGGCGCGGCAGGACCACGACCACGACGTGACCGTCCACCCCGAGCTGACGTCCGGGAAGGCGCTCGGCGACCCGGTCCTGCTGGAGCATCTGGTGTCCAACCTCGTCGAGAACGCCATCAAGCACAACGAGGACGGCGGCGAGCTCTGGATCCGCACCGGGATGCTGGAGGGGTACGCCACCGTCCAGGTCGAGAACACCGGCCCCGTCGTCCCGGCCTACGAGGTGGAGGGGCTGTTCGAGCCGTTCCGGCGGCTGAACTCCGACCGGCTCGGGTCGGCCAAGGGCGCCGGCCTCGGGCTGTCGATCGTCCGGTCGGTGGTGCTCGCGCACCGCGGCGCGGTCTACGCCCTGCCCCGGCCCGGAGGCGGGCTGATCGTCACCGTCCGCTTCCCGCCCGCCTGAGCCGCCTGCGCGGGCCGTGCTACTTGAGCGCGGTCGTGGCGAGGGTCGGGTAGCCGTAGTAGTCCATCGCCAGGCCGACGAACCTGTCGCTCTTCGCGAGGGCGGTCTTGCCCTCGTACAGCAGCGGGATGAGGGCCGAATCGTCCAGGGCGAGCTGCTCGGCCCTCTTGAGGAGCTGCGTTCGTTCCGGGGCGGACGGGGTCCTCGCGGCCTGCAGGAGCAGATTGTCGAAATGCGGGTTCTTCCAGCCCGAGACGTTCGTGCGCGCCTCCGCCCTTCCCTCGGCGTTCTCACCGGCCAGGAGCGGCCACAGCATCGAGTACGCGCTGGCGTAGTCGGGGCCGTAGGCGTAGAGGGCGAGGCCGGAGGCGTCCTTCGCGGCGAGGGCGTTCTTGTACTCCGCGAACTGGCTGAGCGGAAACACCTTCATCTCGACGCGCCAGCCGAGCGCCGACTGCAGCTGATCCCGCACCGACTCCGCCAGCCTCCTGTAGAGGGTCGAGTCCCGGGTGTACAGCCTGACGGTCGTCCCGCTCTTGAGCCCGGCCCGCTCGGCGAGCTCCTTGGCCCTGTCCGGGTCGGGCTCAATGCACAACGCGCAGGCGCTGGACGTGCCGAACCCGGGCACCGACGGCGGGACGATCCCCTTCGCGGGCTTGTGGACGCCGCCGAACATCCCGCTGAGCTTCTGGCGGTCGAGGGCCAGGGAAACGGCCTCCCTGGCCTGCCTGGACTTCATCGGACCCCGCGTGGTGATCGGCACGAGCATCCGGGTGAACGGGGCGTTGCCGATGAGCAGGTCGTTGTTCGGGGCCGAGGAGGCGCCCTCGCCCGACAGGTCGCTCCAGTCGACCAGCTCCGCGGCGTAGACCGTGCGCGTGAGGGCCGGGTCGGCGGCGAGCGTGATCTCGACGCCGTCGAGCCGGGTCTTGCCGAACGCCCAGGACGCATTGCGTGCGAGTGAGATCTTCCGGTTCGGCTGGTACTCCCGGAGCACGAACGGCCCGTTGCCGATGGGACGGGAGCCGAACGACTCGTCGCCGGCGTCGCCCGCCTGCTCGGGGACCGGCATGAAGGGCGGTTCGGCCAGGGCGGCCGGGAAGTCGCAGTTGGACGAGTCGAGGGTGACCGCGAGCTCGTACTGCGAGATCGCCGTGACGCCCGACAGCTCATCGGCCTTGCCCTCGTAGACGTCCTTGAAGCCCTTGATGCCCGTCATCAGGTAGGACGCCGCGCCCACCTTGGACTTCGCGGCCCGCGTCCACCCGCGCATGAACGCCCCCGCGTTGACGGGGGAGCCGTCGCTGAAGGTCGTCCCCTGACGGATGCCGATCTTCCACTCGCGACAGGTCGAGTCCGGGACGATGTTCGTGGCGAGGCGGTTGCGCACGTTGCCCTTGGCGTCCAGGTCGGTCAGGCCCGTGAACAGTTGCCTGACGACGAAAGCCCCGGTCTGACCGACGGCGTTGGCCGGGTCGAATCCCCCGGGACCGGGCTCCGGCGCCGCCATCCGGAACGTTCCGCCGGTCCGTCCCTGCGGGTCGGTGCGCTGATTCTCCTCCCGCCCGGTGAGCTGGTGGACGACGACGCTGCCGACGAGGATCAGTGCGACCAGTGCCGCGCCGCCGACGCTCGCCAGCACACCAATGCGGGGGCCCTTGCGGGACGGTTTGCCGCCGCTCGGGATCGTCGGCCCGCCCGGCCACGGCCCCGGGACCGTTCCCGCCGCCTGCCCGCCCGCCGGCGGGGGACCGGGCACGGGCAGCGGAGGCGTGAACGACTGCTGCGGCGCGGTCTGGGGGGTGTCCGGGCCCGGCGGGCCGAAGGCCGCGTTCGGAACCGGGGCGTTCGGGACGGGCGTGTTCTGCTGCGGAGCCTGGCCGGGCGGCGGCGTGACCGGCTGCTGCGGAAGCTTCAGCAGGGATCGCGGCGGACCCTGGATGCGTAGCTGCGTCGTCGTGGTGGCCGCCGTCGCCGCGCCCTGCGTGAGGATCGCGTCGTCGTCCTCGGATTCCTGCTTGGCTCCCGGCTGCGGCAGCGTCCCCGCGAGGCTCAGCAGATGGGCCAGGACCTGCTCGGACGCCGGGCGGAGCGCCGGGTCCTTGCTGAGACAGTCCATCACGACCTGGCGCAGCGGCTCGGTCAGCTCCCCGAGCTCCGGAGGCAGGTTGAGGACGCGGTGCATCACCGCGGGGATGGAGTCCTGACCGAACGGGGGACGCCCGGTGGCCGCGTAGACCATCGTGGTTCCCCACGCGAACACGTCGGCCGCGGCGTCGACCTGCGCGCCGGAGATCTGCTCGGGCGCCATGTAGGCGGGCGTCCCGATTGCCGTGCTCGACATCGTGCCGGTGGCGTCCAGCGCCCGGGCGATGCCGAAGTCGATGACCCGCGGGCCGTCCGGGGCGAGCAGGACGTTGGCGGGCTTGAAGTCGCGGTGGACGACGCCCGCCTGGTGGATGGCGGCGAGCGCCGTCATCGTCCCGATCGCCAGCCGGTCGAGGTCCGGGCCGCGCCGCGGACCCTCGGAGGCCACCACCTCCGACAGCGACGGCCCCTCGATGTACTCGCTGACGATGTAGGGCCGGTCGCCCTCGACGTCGGAGTCCAGGACGCGGGCCGTGCAGAACGCCGACACCCGCTTGGCCGTCGCGACCTCCGCGGCGAACCGCGCCCTCGCCTTGGGATCTTCGCTGAACCGCGCGTGCAGCAGCTTCACGGCGACCCGGCGGCCCGAATCGTCCTCGCCGAGGTAAACGGCTCCCTGACCGCCCTCCCCGAGGAGGCCGGTCAGGCGGTAGGCGCCGAGCCTGTCCGGGTCACCCTCGCGGAGGGGGGTGACCGCGGCCGTCACTTGCGCACGGTCCCGTAGGCGGCGGCGGTCAGGTCACTGCGGTTCTGCCTCCACTCCCAGCGCAGAACGTCCTCCGATCCCTGCTTGATGAAGGTGACGTAACCCGGCGCGCACTCTTCCGGCTTCATCCCCGGCATCGGGGTCTCCCTGTACTCGACCTTGTCGCTGGTCGGGTCACCCGACAGCAGCGTCAGCGTGGTGTAGCAGTTGCCCTGCGCGCCGGACGGGTACGTGTACCGGGCGGTGCCGCTGGTGCGGAGCAGCGCGAACCGCGCCCGGAAGTACTGGTGCCCCGCCCTCGCGCCGGGCTGGTTGCCGTCGCCCTCCCACACGCCGAGGAGACCGCCGCTGCCGGTCCCCGGGGACGGCGTCGAGGTCGGCGGGGTGTAGGTGGAGGTCGGCGGGTCGTAGGGGCCGGTGCTGGTGTCCTCCTCGCCGCTGGAGATGACGACCGCGGCGACGATCCCGATGATCGTGATCAGTGCCAGCACCCCGCAGCCGATGGCGATGACCGGCCCGGAGCTGGACTGCTTCTGCGGCGAGTAACCGGGCATCGTCGGCCCCGGCTGCCTCGGCGTGGCGCCCTGCTGCATCGCCACCTGCTGCGGGGGCGGCGTCGACGGCCCGGGAGCCGAGCCCTGGTACATGGGCATCGGCGGCGGGGTGATCGGCTGCGGGGGAGGCGTCGTCGGCCCCGCCTGGCCCTGCTGCATCGGCATGGGCGGCGGCGTGATCTGCTGCTGCGGCCGCGCCTGCGGCGCGGGCGGCACCGGAGGCGGCGGCGGAAGCTGCGAGGCGATCCGCGTTCCCTGGTTGAGGAGCTCCTCCCCGGCGGCCTGCCCGCCCGGGGCGGCGCCGACGTGCCCCAGCAGGTTCAGCAGCAGCTGCGGCGCGGGCGGCCGCAGCCCGGCGTCCTTGGACAGGCACTGCCCGATCAGGTCGCGCAGGGGACCCTCCGGCAGCGCCGACAGGTCCGGCTCCTCGTTGAGGATGCGGTTGATGATGACCGGCAGCGTCTCCGCCTCGAACGGCGACTGCCCGGTGGCGGCGAACACCATGGTCGCCCCCCAGGCGAAGATGTCGACGGCCGGCGTGAGGGGCGCCCCGGTGAGCTGCTCGGGCGCCAGGTAGCCGGGCGTGCCGACCACCATGCCGGTCGCGGTCACCGCGCTCTCCTGCGAGTTGACCGTCCTCGCGATGCCGAAGTCGACGACGCGGGGGCCGTCCGCGGCGAGCAGGACGTTGTTCGGCTTGAAGTCGCGGTGAACGATCCCGGCCTCGTGGATGGCGGCGAGCGCGGTCGCCGTGCCGATCGCGAGGCGTTCGAGCTCCTGGGGGCTGCGCGGCCCGTCGTGCGCGACCACGTCGTGCAGGGACGGACCGTCGATGAACTCGCTGACGACGTACGGCTGGTCGCCGTGGAGGTCGGCCTCGAGGACCCGGGCCGTGCAGAAGGGCTCGACCTTCTGCGCCGCGGTCACCTCGCGGGTGAAGCGGGCACGCGCCGCCGGGTCGTTGGCCATCTGCTCGTGCAGCAGCTTGATCGCGACGTACTCGCCTCCCGGCGCCTTCCCGAGGAAGACGGCGCCCTGACCTCCGGCGCCGAGCCGTCCGACGACTTCGTACTGTCCCAGTGCCCTAGGATCGCCCGGCTCCAGCGGAGCGGCATCCGGCATTCGACCCTCCAGTGACCCGCAGTGATATCCCGCGATAGTGTGCGCCGGACCCCCGTTCCGAGGCCATGCCGGCGACCGCCGGGCCGACCCCGAACAAGGGGCCCGCCCTCAAACCTCAGGCGGGCACGATATCGCGTTAGTTCAGACGTTTCACCGAACCGTCTGGTTCGGTGGCCCGGTGGCGGGATCGGGCCGTCCCGGCGCGCCGGGCAGGTCGACGCGCATTGCGGCCCCGGGACCGATATGATCCCCGCCGCTGCGGGATCCGGCGGGTGTTCCGAGACGCCGCGTCCACGCCGTGACAGCCGCCGGACATGTGACGGAAGACACATTCGATGATGAGATTCGGGGGGCGGGTGTCACGCGTGGGAACGGTCGCGCCTCGTGTGTCGCAGGTCACCAACCGTGACAGAATTTCCCGCCCAGATCGGGCACAAGAACGGTTCCCCGAGCGTTAGATCCGCGCGACGGGGCGCATAAAGCATTGAGGGGGATGGAGATAGAAGATGGCGACCGACTACGACAGCCCACGCAAGACCGACGACGACCTCGGCGAGGACAGCCTCCAGGAGCTCCAGGCCCGGCGCGCCGACAAGGCCGCCAGCATCATCGATGAGGACCTGGACGCCGGCGAGGTCGCCGAGCTGCCCGGCGCCGATCTGTCGAACGAGGAGCTCACCTTCCGGGTGGTTCCGCGGCAGGCCGACGAGTTCACCTGCACCCGCTGCTTCCTCGTGCACCACCGCAGCCAGCTGGCCTCCGAGAAGAACGGCCAGCCGGTCTGCCGCGAGTGCGCCGCCTGACCGGGAGCGGACGCCGGGTGACGGGAGAGATCGAAAGGCGTCGGGGCGACGTGGAGCCGGCGCGCGGCGACGGCTCCGCGGAACTCGGTGAACTCATCGGCAGGCTCGCCGGTGACGAGAACATGGACCGCGACACCCGCGGCCGCCTGCTCGGACGACTGGCCAAACTGCTCGGTCAGAGCGCGCGCAGGGTGGGCGCCGCGGGTGCCGCGCGTGGCCGCTGGCTCGGTGAGCTGCTCGTCGAGGCCGCTCCGCACATCCCGATCCGCGACCTCGAGACGCTGAAGGCCCACCATCCGGGCCTGGAGGGCGAGGAACTCGCCGACAAGATCGTCAAAGTGGCCGGGAACGGCACCACCGCGGTCGGCGCCGCCGGCGGGGCGCTCGCGGCCGTGCAGTTCACCGCCCCGCCGCTGCTGCTGACCGCGCCGGCCCTGCTCGCCGCCGAGACGCTGGTCATCGCGGCCATCGAGGTCAAGATGATCGCGGAGCTGCACGAGGTCTACGGTGTCCGCGTCGAGGGCTCGGGCACCACCCGTGCGGCCGCGTTCGTCACCTCCTGGGCCCGGCAGCGCGGGATCAACCCGCTGGAGGCCGGCTCGCTGACCGACGCGCTTGGCGCGGCCGCGAAGTCCGCCCTGCGCAAGCGCATGCTGCGCACCTTTGGCCGCAGCCTGGGCACGATGGGGCCCTTCCTCACCGGTGCCGCCGCGGGCGCCGCCCTCAACCGTTCCGGGACCAAGGCTCTGGCGAAGAAGGTGCGCGACGACCTCCGCAAGACGGCGGGCGTCTCTCTCCCGCGTCCCGGTGACCACCAGCGCCTCCTGCCGCCCGGCGACTAGCCGCACCCGCCCCCCCGGGCATCGGATTCCGGCGTGTCGCCGCGCTCGCCCGCGCTACGACCCCCTCGATACGCCTGAGAACACTTCTTGCACCGTGAGGCCACGTCGATGACGTGGCCTTCTCACTGACACATGCCGCATCGGGTGCGGGGTGTTTCCGGCCCCGCACCCGATCCGGGTCGTCCGGTTCTAGGACCTGAGACGCGCCGGAAGCTCGCCGGTGCCCTTGGCCCACTGGCGCGCGACGGCCCGGGTGGCGAGCAGACGCGAGATCTCCATGCCGACGCCGACCAGCACGGCCCAGCTCAACGCCTCCCTCAGGTCGACGTCGGGAGACTCGGGGTTGGTCGGCGGTTCCTTCCCCGTCGTCTTCTTCCAGGCCAGCGTGATCGCCTTCTTCGCGACGAAGCCGCCGGCGAAGGCCGCCGCGCCGGCCATCACCTTCCAGCCGAGGTCGCCCTTGTCCGCCATGATCGTCCTCCACTCGTCAGTGTCTCCGACGCTACCGGAACGGCCCGCGCCCGGTGGTGGAGCCGACGGGCGGAGCAGCACGCCGCGTCGGTGCGCCGGCAATGTCATGCGCCCCGGGCCGATCTCAATACCATTGGGCTCATGACCGAGCAGCCGCGTACCCCACGAATTCCCGCCAAGCCCTCGCTGGACGGCCTGGAGGACAAGTGGGTACGCGCGTGGGAGGACGCCGGGGTCTACCGGTTCGACCGGACCCGGCCGCGTGGCGAGGTCTTCTCGATCGACACGCCGCCGCCCACCGTGAGCGGGTCCCTCCACGTCGGCCACGTCTTCTCCTACACCCACACCGACACCGTCGCGCGGTTCCACCGCATGCGCGGCCGGGCGGTCTTCTACCCGATGGGGTGGGACGATAACGGGCTGCCGACCGAGCGCCGCGTCCAGAACTACTTCGGCGTCCGGTGCGACCCGTCCCTGCCGTACGACCCGGACTTCGAGCCGCCCGAAAAGCCCGACCCGAAGCGGCAGATTCCGGTGTCGCGGCGCAACTTCATCGAGCTGTGCGAACGGCTCACCGAGGTGGACGAGAAGGCGTTCGAGGAGCTGTGGCGCCGCGTCGGCCTGTCGGTCGACTGGACCCAGCTCTACACCACCATCGGCGACGTCGCGCGCACCGCGTCCCAGCGGGCGTTCCTGCGGAACCTCGCGCGCGGCGAGGCGTACGTGGCGGAGGCGCCGACGCTGTGGGACGTCACCTTCCAGACGGCCGTCGCGCAGGCCGAGCTCGAGGACCGCGAGCAGCCCGGCGCGTTCTACCGGCTCCGCTTCCACAGCGACGAAAGGCCCGTCTACATCGAGACGACGCGTCCCGAGCTGCTGCCGGCGTGCGTCGCGGTGGTCGCCCACCCCGACGACGAGCGGTACCGCGAGCTGTTCGGCACGACGGTCCGCACGCCGCTGTTCGGCGTCGAGGTCCCGGTCGTCGCGCACCGGCTCGCCGATCCCGGCAAGGGCTCCGGCATCGCGATGATCTGCACGTTCGGCGACGTCACCGACGTCACCTGGTGGCGCGAGCTGGACCTGCCGACCCGCGCGATCATCGGGTGGGACGGGCGCCTCGTCGCCGACCCGCCGCAGGGCGTCCCCGCCGAGCCCTACGCCGAACTGGCCGGCAAGACGGTCCACTCGGCCAGGGAACGCGTCGTGGAGCTCCTGCGCGAGTCCGGGGACCTGGACGGCGAGCCCCGCAAGATCAGCCGACCGGTCAAGTTCTACGAGAAGGGCACCAAGCCCCTGGAGATCGTCACGACCCGGCAGTGGTACATCCGCAACGGCGGGCGTGACGCGGACATGCGCGCCGAGCTGCTCGCGCGGGGCCGTGAGCTGGAGTGGTACCCGCCGTACATGCGGGCCCGCTACGAGAACTGGGTCGAGGGGCTGAACGGCGACTGGCTGATCTCCCGGCAGCGGTTCTTCGGCGTGCCGATCCCCGTCTGGTACCCGCTGGACGAGTCCGGCGAGCCGCGCTACGACGAACCGATCACGCCGCCCGAGGACGCGCTGCCCGTCGACCCGTCCTCCGACGTCCCGCCCGGGTACACCGAGGACCAGCGCGGCAAGCCCGGCGGTTTCATCGGGGACCCCGACGTCATGGACACGTGGGCGACCTCGTCGCTGACCCCGCAGATCGCCGGAGGCTGGGAGCGCGACGCCGACCTGTTCGGCCGCGTGTTCCCCTACGACCTGCGGCCCCAGGCGCACGACATCATCCGCACCTGGCTGTTCTCCACGGTCGTCCGCTCGCACCTGGAGCACGGGTCGCTGCCGTGGAAGGCCACCGCGCTGTCGGGGTGGATCCTCGACCCCGACCGCAAGA
This sequence comes from Spirillospora sp., assembly GCA_036564055.1. Classification (GTDB taxonomy): domain Bacteria; phylum Actinomycetota; class Actinomycetes; order Streptosporangiales; family Streptosporangiaceae; genus Spirillospora. The sequence goes on along the minus strand of DATCLF010000300.1, from coordinate 7,862 downwards.
AGATGTCGAAGTCGAAGGGCAACGTCGTCACCCCGATCGACCTGCTGCGCGAGTACGGGTCCGACGCCGTCCGCTACTGGGCCGCGAGCGGGCGCCCCGGCACCGACACCGCCTTCGACACCGGGCAGATCAAGGTCGGCCGGCGTCTCGCCATCAAGATCCTGAACGCGTCCAAGTTCGTGCTGGGGCTCGGTGACGTCCCCGAGGACGCGCCGGTGACCGAACCGCTCGACAAGGCGGTGCTGGCCGCGCTGGCCGACGTCGTCCGGGACGCGACCGATGCGTTCGAGGGCTACGACTACACGCGGGCCCTGGAACGCACGGAGCGGTTCTTCTGGGAGTTCTGCGACGACTACCTGGAGCTCGTCAAGTCCCGCGCCTACGGGGAGGGACCCGAGGCGGAGTCGGCGCGGGCGGCGTTGCGGACGGCGCTGTCGGTCCTGCTGCGGCTGTTCGCGCCGATCCTGCCGTTCGTGACCGAGGAGGTCTGGTCGTGGTGGCACCGCGGGTCGGTGCACACGGCGTCCTGGCCGACCCCGGCGGAGCTGCCGCCGGGCGGCGATCCGGGCGTCCTCGCCGCTACGGGCGAGGCGCTGCGGCAGGTGCGCAAGGCCAAGTCGGAGGCGAAGGCGTCGATGCGGGCCGACGTCTCGCGCGCGGTCGTCCGAGGGGCCGAGGTGCTGCGGATCTCGCGGCCGGATCTGGCCGCGGCCGGGCGCATCGCCGAGCTGACGCTGGAGGACGCCCCGGCCGAGCTCACCGTCGACGTCGAGCTCGCGCCCGCCACCTGACCCGGCCGGCCGGAACCCGCGGGACGGCCGCGCGGCACGCGGAGGAGGAGAAGCCGGCACGGGCGGGATAAGGTCGGCTGCCGGACCCGCGCGGTGCGGCGTTTCAGCACCGGCCGGACGCCGCAGCCCGGGTAGGGTCGTGGGGTTCTCCCGAGAGCGGGCGCACGAGGTGATCCATGAGCGAGGTCGATGTTCTGATCAGGCGGCTCGATCCCGAGCTGCCGCTGCCCCGTTACGCCCACCCGGGCGACGCAGGCGCCGACCTCGTCACGGCCGTGGACGTCGAGCTGGCGCCGGGGGAGCGCGCCGTGGTCCCCACCGGGATGGCGATCGCGCTGCCCGACGGCTACGCGGCTTTCGTTCACCCGAGGTCCGGTTTGGGCGCTAGGTTGGGGGTGACCATAGTCAACGCGCCCGGTACGGTGGACGCCGGCTATCGGGGTGAGATCAAAGTGACCCTGCTGAACACCGACCCCCGCGCCACGGTGAGGCTCCGGCGCGGAGACCGCATTGCGCAGCTGGTCGTGCAGCGGGTGGAGCGCGCGGTGTTCCACGAGGTCGCCGAGCTTCCGGGCTCGGCGCGCGGAACAGGTGGCTTCGGGTCCACCGGAGGATTCGGCTCCCCGGGCGAATTCGGTCCCGCGCGCGTCGCCGGGGACAGTGAGCACAGTCGAGAAGGAGCGTGAGTCGTGGCTTTTGGACGTCGCCGGCGGGCCGAGGCGCCCCCGAAGGGGCCCGAGGTGGAAGCGGAGCCGGCGGAGACCGCCGAGGCTCCCGCCAAGGCGGACTCCGGCACGGGCGGCCCCTGGGACTCCGAGGACTCCTTCCCCGAGATGCAGCGCTTCGACTTCGGATCCCTGCAGGTGCCCGTGACCTCGGGGTTGAACTTCCAGGTGAACTTCGAGGCCACCCAGGTGGACGCCGAGGGCAATCCGATCGAGGGGCGTCCCATCGCGGTGACGGTGCAGTATGGGGAGAGCGCCATGCAGATCCAGGCCTTCGCGGCGCCGAAGCGCAGCGGGATCTGGGACGACGTGCGCCGTGAAACCGCCAGGGAGATCCAGGAGGAGGCGAAGGGGCAGGTCCAGGAGGGCGAGGGCCCCTTCGGGCCCGAGCTGGTGGCGATGCTCCCCATGGCGCTGACCGAGGAAGTCCTCGCGGAGATGCCGCAGGAGGTCCGCGAGCAGATCCCGTCGGAGTTCATCGAGCAGGGTTGGGCGCCGCAGATCCTCCGTTTCCTCGGTGTCGACGGCCCCCGATGGTTCGTGCAGGCGATCGTGCAGGGCGCCGCGATCGAGAACGAGGAACAGTGGCAGGTCCTCGAGGACGTGCTGCGCGGGGTGGTCGTCCACCGCGGCGAGGCCCCGATGCCGCCGCGCGAGCTGCTTCCGCTGAAGATCCCCAAGGAGTTCAGGGAGGCCGCCGAGCAGCAGGAGGAGGGCGAGGCCGAGCAGGCCGAGGAGACCTTCGACCCCTTCCAGCGCGGCCCCGAGATCACCGAGGTCCGCTGACCCGGACCGTCCACCCGCCGGGCCGCACGCCCCCGTCGTGCGGCCGGCGGGCCGTGTGCAGATGCGGGTCGCACCGACCGTTGGGCCCGACGGCGAGTGGTACCGCCACGCGCTGTGGACGGGCACCGGTGAAGGCCGACGTCACCGTGAGCCGCTGGCCCCGCCCCCGGCCACGGGTGTTTCCGGTCGTGCGGGCGGGTGATTTTGTGGTGTGAGCCGGCCGGCCGGACTCTTGCCAAGACGCCGCATCGGGGGGTCAATCGGGGCATGTCGAAAAAGACGCGCAAACGCCGGGCCCGCAAGCGCAAGAAGAGCAACAAGGGCAAGCGGCCCAACGCCCGCCACTAGCCCGCGATCGGGGCCCGATCAGGTTTCGATCATCTCGAAGGTGATCGCGTGCTCGACGCCCGCGGCGCGGCCGCCCTCCTCGGCGATGCCGGTGACGAAGGAGGAGGCGTCGAAGTCGGCGCCGAGGTTCTCGAAGTACACGCGGTGCGCGCGCAGGGACTCGATGGCCGCCTGCACATGGCCGGTGACGTCCACGTAGTGCGTCGCCCGCGGTGACCCGCCGAACAACGCGAACCGCACGCCCTGCCACGGTTCGAGATCGAGGTCGCGGAACACCCAGCGGTTCGCGGCGTCCCGGACCGCGTCGGCGGTGGCGAGCCCGAGCGCCCTGTGGTCGGCCATGTTGAAGCCGCCGCCGGGGAACTCGTCCCGGAAGTTGAGCGACACGACCACCTCGGGCCGGTGCCGCCGGATCGCCGCGGCGATGGCGCGCCGCAGCGGGAGCCCGTACTCCAGCATCCCGTCCGGCAGGTCGAGGAACTCGACGTCGTCGACGCCCACCCTGCGGGCCGCCTCGATCTGCTCGGCGGTGCGGACGCGTGCGGCCTCGCGCGGGTCCATCGCGTCGATCCCCGCCTCGCCGCGGGTGGCCAGCACCTCCGTCACCGTCTTGCCCTGGCTCGTCCACTTGGCGACCGCCGCGGACGCCCCGTACTCCAGGTCGTCGGGGTGCGCCACGATCGTCAGCGCACGCTCCCAGTCCTCAGGAACCGCTTCCATTCCTTCACCCCGCCCGATGCGCGCATGTTTCCCGGACGCCCGCCGGAAGTGGGGTTTTGCCTACCCCTATCGGCGGCCTGGGACCATCCTCTCCGGCGTGCGCCGTCCGTAGCTTCTCATCCGGAGGCGCCCAGGGAGGGCGCCGGGCGGGAGATCAACGACATGTTCCGACGGAAAGGCCCGGTCCCCGCGGCGCAGGCATCGGGTGAGGCGCTGCGGCTGGACCGCGTGCGCAAGGTGTACGGATCACAGGAAAACCGGGTGGTCGCGCTGGACGGCGTGTCGCTGTCGCTGCCGGCCGGGTCGTTCACGGCGGTGATGGGACCGTCCGGGTCGGGCAAGAGCACGCTGCTGCAGTGCGCGGCGGGACTCGACCGTCCCACCGCCGGCCGGGTCTTCGTGGACGGCGCCGAGCTGACCGGGGACGACGAGGCCGCGCTGACGAAGTTCCGCCGCACCCGGATCGGGTTCGTGTTCCAGCAGTTCAACCTGCTGCCGACGCTGACCGTCCTGGAGAACACGGTCCTGCCGCTCAAGCTCGCCGGGCGCCGGCCGGACCGCGAGCACGCGCGGGCCGTGCTCGCCCGCGTCGGGCTCGGCGACCGGCTCGGCCACCTGCCCGCGGAGCTGTCGGGCGGACAGCAGCAGCGCGTGGCCATTGCGCGGGCGCTGGTCACCCAGCCGCGGGTCGTGTTCGCCGACGAGCCGACCGGGGCCCTCGACACCCGCGCCGCCCGCGACGTCCTGGCGCTGCTCCGCGAGTCGGTGCGGACGTTCGGGCAGACGATCGTGATGGTGACCCACGACCCGGTCGCCGCGTCCTTCGCCGACGCGGTGCTGTACCTGGCGGACGGACGGATCGTCGGCGACCAGACCGCCCCCACCGCCGAGGCCGTCGCGGAGCGGATGACCCGCCTGGCCGACGAGGTCGAACGGCAGCGGACGGCGCCGGCCGGGATGGGACGGTGATCGCGATGACGATGGTCGGGTTGGCGATGCGCTCCCTGCGCCGGCGCACCGGCGCGTTCGTGGCGAGCTTCCTCGCGCTGTTCCTCGGCTCGGCGATCATCATGGCGTTCGCCTCGATGCTCGACACGGCGCGGGAGGGCGGCGTGACCGGCAGCGCCCGGGAGACGCTGCAGATCATGGCGTACGTGGTGGGCGGCTGGGGGCTGCTGCTCGTGATCGTCGCCGTCACCTCCACCCTGACCCTGTCGGTCCGGCAGCGCGCCGCGGAGATCGCGCTGCTGAAGAGCGTCGGCGCGACCCCGGCGCAGCTCACCCGCATGATCGTCGGCGAGGCCGCGGGGCTCGCCGTGGTCGCGGGGCTGCTCGGGACCGTTCCCGGGATGGTCCTCGGCCGGTGGCTGCTGTGGATGCTGCGCGACACCGGCCAGGTCCCGGCGGACGTCGACCACGTCTTCGGGCCGGTCGCGCCGGCGATGGGCGTCGGGATCACGCTCGTGTCCGCGACGGCCGCCGCGATGATCAGTGCCCGTCGCGGCACCCGCGCCGCCGCGGCGGCGTCCCTGACGGCCGCGGCCGTGGACACCGGCCGGATGAGCAGGAAGCGCGTCCTGTTCGCGGTCCTGTTCCTGCTGGCGGCGATCAGCGAGGCGTCCGTCACCGTCACGGTGATGGACGGCGAGGGCAGCGACGCGATGGCGACGTCCGGGCAGGCCGACATCTTCGCCGCGGTCGCGCTGGCGCTGCTGGCACCGGCGATCATGCGGGGGGCGACGGCGCTGCTCGCCTGGCCCGTGCGGCTGCTCGGCGGCGCGGCCGGCGACCTCGCGGCGGCGTCGATGCGCCGCCGGACCGGGGCCCTGGCCTCCGCGGTCACGCCGGTCATCCTGTTCGTCGCGACGGCGGTCGGCACGCTGTACCTGCAGGCCACCGAGAACGCCGCGCTGAGGGACGCCGGGCTCACCAAGACCGCCGAGCAGAAGGACATCGAGACGCTCAACTTCGTCGTCATCGGGATGGTGGTGCTGTTCACCGCGATCATGCTGGTCAACACGCTGGTCGCGGGGATCGCGCACCGGCGGCGCGAGTTCGGCCAGACGCGGCTGGCGGGGGCGACGCCCCGGCAGGTGCTCGGCGTCGTGGCGGTGGAGTCGGCGGTCCTCACCCTCACCGGCGTGGTCTGCGGAACGGTCGCCTCGGTCTTCACGATCGTCCCGTTCGGTCTCGCCCGCCGCGACTCGCCCACCCCGGACGGCGACGTGTGGATCTACCTGTCGGTCGTGGCGCTGGCCGCGGTCCTCACGAGCGTGACGGCCCACGGCGCGGCCCGCCGGGCAATCCGCCCTCCGGCGGTAGAAGCAGCGTTGACCTGATCCGGAGAAGGGAACGTGGCCGAGTCCCTGAGGGGCACGTGGAAAAGCCTCGGCTTCTCCACGGACATCGGCCACGCCTGCGGGTCGGGCGGCCGGAGGCGCCCAGCGCCGGAGGCCGCCCGACCGCGCAACGGGGGTTCCAGGGGGTCGCCCCCCTGGAGGAAGAAGTACGCTTCGTGGCATGAACGACGTTTCGCCCGGCTCTCGGGCGCGGGGGGCGAAGGGTGCGCTGCGGCGCCTCCTGCACCGCGTGACGTCGAGCAACGCCGAGCTCGAGGCCGAGGACCTGAAAAAGAGCGCCGGCGGCGAAGGCGCGACGCCCATCACCGAGTGTGCGGAACGCAGACGGCACCGCGTGGCGGGTACGCTGCGTACGGTAACGCTCCGTCCCCGGGGCGGCGCCCCGGCTCTGGAGGCCGAGCTGTACGACGGCACCGACGTGATCAGCCTCGTCTGGCTCGGCCGCCGCAGGATCGCCGGCATCGCCCCCGGACGCAGGCTGTGCGCCGAGGGGCTCGTCAGCGTGCAGGACGGACGCAAGGTCATCTTCAATCCGCGATACGAGCTGCGCGGCGGTTCGTAGGACCGCCGGGAGTGTGATGTGAGCGAACGTGACGACAGCGGCCGGCACGGCGTGGAGACGCGGGCCCTGCCGCAGGAGGCGCGCACGCCGTCGGACGAGCGCGAGCCGCAGGACACGGGCACCCGGCCGGACGGCGTACGGAAGGCGTCCGCGCACGACACCGTCGAGGCCGCCGTGCGCGCCCAGCTGAGCAAGGCGCTCGGGGGCGTGCGCGGGATGGTCGAGGCCGCGGTCCCCGTGATCGCGTTCACGACGACCTTCGTCGTGACCGACGAGGTCCGGTCCGCCGTGATCGCGGGAGTCGGCGCCGCGGTGGTGCTGCTCGGCGTGCGCCTCGTGCAGCGCTCCAACCCCCAGTTCGTGCTGAACAGCCTCGTCGGCATCGCCGTCGCCGCGTTCTTCGCGCTGCGTTCGGGCCGTGCCGAGGACGCGTTCGTGCCCGGCATCATGCTGAACGCCGGCTACGCCGCCGGAATGCTCGTCTCGATCGCGATCCGCTGGCCGGTCGTCGGCTTCGTCATCGGCTCGGTCACCGGCGACCCCACCGCGTGGCGCCGCGACCCCGGCATCGTGAAGCTGTGCTCCAAGCTCACCTGGGTGCTGCTCGCGCCGTGCGTCGCCCGGGTCGCCGTCCAGTACCCGATCTACCTCGCCGAGGGCGACCAGAGCGCCATCCTCGGCGCCGCGAAGATCGCCATGGGCTGGCCTCTGCAGGTGGCGGCGCTGGCGGCCATGGTCTGGCTCCTGGCCCGCGGCCGCACCCCCGTGGAACCCGGCAGACCGGCCTGAGGGGGCCGGGGGGCGCCCCGGGGCGCGGCCGCCCCGGGGCGCGGTGAACGACGCCGGTCAGGCCAGCAGCTCCGCCAGTTCGTCCTCGACGTCCTGGCTGGCCACGAACATCAGCTCGTCGCCCGGTTCGAGGGTGTCGTCGCTGCTCGGCACCAGCACCCGGCCCTCCCGCAGGATCGCCACCAGCGCCGTGTCGCGCGGCCAGGACACCGAACCGACGCGCTGGCCGCCCAGCGGGGCGTCCTCGGGCAGCGTCAGCTCGACCAGGTTGGCCTCGCCCTGCCGGAACGTCATCAGCCGGACCAGGTCGCCGACGCTGACCGCCTCCTCGACCAGGGCCGACAGCAGCCGCGGCGTCGAGACCGCCACGTCCACACCCCACGACTCGTTGAACAGCCACTCGTTCTTGGGGTGGTTGATGCGGGCCACCACGCGCGGCACCCCGTACTCGGTCTTGGCCAGCAGCGACACCACCAGGTTGACCTTGTCGTCGCCGGACGAGGCGACCACCACCTGGCAGCGCTCCAGCGCCGCGTCGTCCAGCGCGGAGATCTCGCACGCGTCGGCGAGCAGCCACTCCGCCCGCGGGACCATCTCCACCTTGATGGCCTTGGGGCTCTTGTCGATCAGGAGCACCTCGTGCCCGTTCTCCAGCAGTTCCTGGGCGATGGAGCGGCCCACCGCGCCCGCTCCCGCGATCGCGACCCGCATCAGGCGTCCTCCTCGTCCGGCGCCGCGACGGCGGCGTTGATCCTTGCCAGGTCGTCGGCGCTCGCCATCA
>DATCLF010000299.1:0-15263 GCA_036564055.1 Spirillospora sp. | reverse complement strand
AGTCGGCACAGGTGGGTACCGTCACAGAAACGACCCCCGACCTTGGGAGCGACGAGATGAGACGCCGCGCGGCCCTGCAACTCCTCACGGCAGTCAGCGCGGGCGCTGTGATCCCGCCCGGCGCCCTCGAACAGATCCTGTCCGGCATCGACGCCGCGCTCGGGAATCCCGTCGACCTCGACGACTGGGACCGCGTCGTCCAGGAGTACGGGCAGCGCCTCATCCAGGAGCCGCCCGGGGCGCTCGTCACCGGCCTCACCGCCGACATCGTCGCGGTCGGGGAGCTGCTGAAACGGCACCTGGCCGAGCACGAGCGCGCCGGGCTTCTGCGGGTCGCGGCCGGGCTGTCGGGGCTGCTGGCGATGGATCTCGGCGACGTGGGGGACCAGCGCGCCGCCCGCGTCACCTGGGCCACCGCGCGCCGCGCCGCCGACCGCTCCGGCGACCAGGCCCTGCGCGTGTGGGTGCGCGGCCGGGCCGCACAAGACGCGGCCTGGGCGGGACGTCCCGCGTCCGTGGTCGAGGATCTCGCTGACGAGGCCCTGCTCATCGCCGGCGGGACGGCGCTGCCCGGCGCGGCGCGGGCGCTGGCGGCACGCGCCTACCTGGCCGCGGACCAGGGCGACACCGCCGCCGCCACCGCCGCACTCGACGACCTGACCGACATGTTCGACCGGCTTCCGCCGTCCGGCGGGCAGATGGTCCTCGCGTACGCCGAGCCGCAACTGCGGTGGGCGCACGCGTATGTCCAGACCTGGACAGGGAATCCTCGCGCAGCCGACACCGCGCAGGAGGCGATCGCGATGTATCCGGCGGGCGCGGCGGGCCCCATCGCGAACCTGAAGCTGATGCAGGCCGCGGCGATGGTGCAGGCGCGGGAGGTCACCGCCGGGTTGGAGCAGGCGCTGACGACGATGCAGCGATTTCCACCGACGACGGCGCGGACGTCGGTGGCGAAGCACATCCTGCGGACCCTGCCGAGCGAGGCACGAGAGCTTTCCGCCGCCAAAGAACTCCACGCGATCACTACGGGAGCGTGACCCGGCGCAGGACGCGGCGGAAAGCACAGACCGCTTCCTGGCCCCCCGCGGTGACACGAAAGCGGCGGCGGTGCGTCATGTGCAACGGGACCGGCAAGCAGTGAATGTCCGCGAGGCCGTCGCGTCCGTCCCGAGGGAGCCGTTCATCCCCGATGAGATCGCCATGCGAGACGACGCCGGGCGGCTCGCGCCGGTGCGTCGCTCGGACGACCCGGAGCGGTGGCGCGAACAGGTCGAGGCGGACGCACCGGTCGTGACACGGGTCGAGCCCGGCCCCTCCCTGCCCGGCGGCCTGTGCGATCCGGAGACGGGCGAAGGCATGGTCTCCACCCGTTCGAGCGGCGCGCCGTTCATCATGGCGCGTCTCCTCGAAGTCATGGAACTGAAGCCCGGAACGAGGGTCCTTGAGATCGAACCCGATCCTTTGGTCGCGCTGAGGCGCGTCAGGGGAGGGGGCGGACCTGGAGCGTTCCCGACTCGGTGACCCGGGTCTCGAACGCGGGCTGGCGGGCGGTGGCGGGGCCGTGCACGACGGAGCCGTCGCGGACGCGGAACGTGCTGCCGTGCCAGGGGCACACGACGCAGGGCTCGGCGTTCTCGTCGGTGATGATGCGGCCCTGGTGGAGCGGGCCCGCGAGGTGGCTGCAGCGGTCGGTGAGGACGTGGATCTCGTCCCCGAGACGCAGCACGAACAGGCCGATGTAGCCGAGGCGGCGGTGCACCGGCCAGCCGTCCGGCAGGTCGTCGGTCTTGCACAGGTCGTGCCAGCCGAGGCTGACCAGGTGGGCGGTCTGGTCGGCGTGGCTGGCGCCCGCGGCCTGGCGGAAGGCGAGGTGGCCGCCCAGGTAGCCGCTCGTCAGCAGGGCGGCGAGGCCGGCGAAGCCGAACGTGCGGCCCGCGAGGTCGCGTCCCCGGCGGCGGGCGACGAACGACGCCGAGTACAGGGTGGTCGCCGCCGCCATCCCGGCCGCGTGGACGAGGCCGACGCGCTGCTGCTCGCGGTGCATCACCGACCAGTCGGCGATGCCGGTGAGCACGGTCGGGACGGCCCCCGCGAGGCCCGCGGCGACGAGGGTCTGCGAAGCGCGGTGCGTGCCCGGCATGAGGTCCAGCACGGCGGCCGAGATCCAGCAGCCCACGGGCACGTCGGTCAGCGGCGGATGCGCGGGCTGCCCGACCGGGACGCCGTGGAGGGCGTCCTTGAGCGGGCCGGGACGCAGCGTCCGCCGCACGGCCGTGGACAGGGCGCGGATCGTGCGGTCGAGACCGCGGGCGTGCTCCAGGCTTTCGGTGGCGTCCGACAGGCGGGGCGGGCCGCCCTCCGCCCGGGACATGCGCCGGAAGATGTTCGCCCTGCGGTTCATGTCCCTCCTCCGCCTGTACGCGTTCGCCTGCGGCCAGTCATTCCTACCTGATGGGGACAACCCCTAAACCCGGGCTCAGCGGGCCACGAACCCGACGGTAGCGGGAGCGTCGCCCGACAGGAGGCCGATCTCCCCGACGATCAGCCGCCGCGCGCCGGAGCCGCCTTCGCTCGGCCGGGAGTCGCGGCTGTGGCGCCACTTCGGTCGCACAAGCCTGCCCATGCACCCGCACCATGCCGCCGTCCAGGCCGACATACCGCCGGTGGCTCCGCCTCAAGGCCGTCTCGAAGGCGTCTTCGCTGACGGCAGCGTCCAGGTGGTTGCGCTCGCTGAGCGGGCGAGACCCGTCGGCGCCGTCGTCTCCGTCTCCGTGGTCAGCGCCTCTCACCTGCAGAGATGCGAGGACGGCTCTTCTCGGCACTGTCCTTTTCGGCTCCATGGGAGCCAGACGACCCGTGTCCGGCATGGGTGTCCGCCCAAACCGTGAAGTGACGATTCGTGCCCGGCACGGATGTTCGACCAATCCAGGAGAAGATGAATATGCGGCACAACGCTGCTTGGAATAAGGGCAAGATCACCTTCGCCAAGGCGGGGGCTGCTCTCGCCAGGGGCTTTGCCCGCGTCAATGGGCGCGGCATCGTCCGCGGATCGATGGCCGGTGCTGTCATCGGCACCGTCCTCTGTGGGCTTTCCACTCTCGTGAAGTTCGGCGTCCTCGACGGTCGCATCATTGTGGTCGGGGCCGCCTCGGGCTCTGTGTGCGCCCTTGTCGGTGCCGTGGTGGGCACCTTCGTGATGCGGGCGCGCTTGGAGGCGAACCCGGGCGGTAACGCTGACGCAGCCACGGTGCTCGCAGCAGCGGTCGCCACGCTGCTCGTGCTCATCTTCATGGCCTGCGTCCTGCTCGTGCTGTTCGCCTTCACCAGGTCCGAGCCCAGCATCGTGGCCATCCAGTGCATCAGTCTCTTCGCTGGAGGCATCCTCGCCACGACGTAGCCCCAGTTCTAGGACCTGGGGTTCAGCTCCAGTTGCAGGGGCCCGGGCCTTACCGGGTCCCTGTTCTTTTGTCGGCCACAGGTGACGAACAGCCGAGACACTGTCCGTTCCACCACCCGGCGGTGGCGGCCGAGCCGCTGGGAGGAGCCGATCCCACGGCGTGCGATGCGCGCGACGATGCCGCGTGAACGCAGCAGGCGGGATGGTCGCAGCCCTTGTCGCCATACGGCCTGGCCGGGCGTCCGCGCCGCCGGCCGCGGCGCGACCGGATCGGCGGAATGCCCAGCACCAGCGATTTGAGGGCCTGGTTGTCATGAGTGTCAGCCGCGGAGATCTCGGCTCACAACGGCAGCCCGGTCCGCTCGGTGACAAGGTGGATCCCCGACCCGGGCCCGACGGTGGCGGGAGCGTCGCCCGGCAGAAGCCGATCTCCCCGACGATCAGCCGCCGTACGCGTGCGCTCGAGCCGCCTCATCCTGCCTCTGAGTGCGGTACGGCGCCTGATCGCCGGACCGTGGCACAAGTCACCTGATGCTGCGCTTGCCGATCAGCGGACAAGAGGACGATCAACATCGTGGCGTCCGTTACTGGAGAGGCGCCACGTAACAAAGAAGATTGGAGTTCAACGATGTTGGATGACATCAACCCGTCGCAGGTCCCGACGATCAACCTGTCGCAGACCCAGACGGCCGAGACGCCGCCGACGTGCGGCATCTGCAACACCCCGATGGTGCCGAACCCGCCGCTCGGGTGGGTGTGCCCCAAATGCACGCGGCGCTGACCAGTTGCCCTCCCACCGACTGACGTGGTGAGGGCCGAACGGGCGGTCTCCCCGCGCTCACCGCGGGGAGACCGTCTTTCTTTTTCTCCGGCAGGACGTCCATTGTGTTCGCATGCCGCCGCAGTCTGCGACCAGGGGCGTGGGTTCGGCCGGGCCGGGGGCCTCCGTGGCATGCTTGACGTTCGACCGGTGGGGGGCCGGGGACGGGAGCGAGGCGATGAGCATGCGGGGAAGGACGGCCGTGGCCGCGGCCATGGCGGGGGCACTGGCGCTGACGGCGGCGGCCTGCGGATCTTCGGGCGGCAACGAGGCGACGGGGGCAACGCCGCCTTCGACGGTTCGTGCTCCCCACGGGGTGGCGCCGCCGCGCCCGCAGCCTCCCAAGGAACCGATCATCCTGGCGTTCGGCGGCGACGTTCACTTCGAGGGGCAGCTGCGGTCCCGCCTCAGGAACCCCAGGACCGCGCTCGGGCCGATCGCGGCGAAACTCCGGGCCGCGGACCTCGCGATGGTCAACCTGGAGACCGCCATCACGACGCGTGGGACGAAGGCGCCCAACAAGCAGTTCACCTTCCGTGCGCCGCCGACCGCCTTCCATGCGCTGAAGGCCGCCGGCGTGGACGTCGCGTCCATGGCCAACAACCACGGCATGGATTACATGGAGGAGGGGCTGCGCGACTCCCTGGCCGCGATCAAGCGAACCCGGTTCCCGACCGTCGGCATCGGCAAGAACGCCGACGAGGCGTACAAGCCCTACCGTGTGACCGTCAAGGGCAACAGGCTCGCCATCGTGGGCGCGACCCAGGTGCTGGACGACCACCTCATCCAGGCGTGGACGGCGACCGAGAACAAGGGCGGGCTGGCGTCCGCCAAGGACGTCCCGCGGATGGTGCGGGCGGTGCAGGAGGCCAAGAAGGGCTCGGACGTCGTCATCGTGCACCTGCATTGGGGCGCGGAGCTGGAGCCCTGCCCGCTGCCGAGGCAGAAGGAACTCGCCGACAAGCTCATCGCGGCCGGCGCGGACATCCTCGTCGGCGGTCACGCGCACATCCCGCTCGGCGGCGGATACAGGAAGGGCGCCTACGTCCACTACGGCATGGGCAACTTCGTGTTCTACTCCGCCAGCGGCAAGACGGCCGAGTCCGGTGTGCTGTACCTGCGCGTGGAGAACGGCAAGGTCACCAAGGACAAGTGGGACCCCGCACGGATCTCCGGGGGGCTCCCGCGGCCCCTGAAGGGCGCCGAGGCGAGGGCCGCCGTCAAGCGGTGGAACGCCCTGAGGAAGTGCACGGGCCTTTCAGCGCGTCCGTCCTGACGATGCTCTCCGCTCCGGGCTGGACTCTCCCACTGTGGGAGACACCAGGGTGGTGCCCGTGAGCGAGGATCTCCTGCCCATCGGGCGCTTCGCCCGGTTGTGCCGGCTGAGCGTCAAGCAGCTCCGGCACTACGACGACATGGGGCTGCTCGTCCCGGCGTGGACGGATCCGGCGTCCGGCTACCGGTACTACAGGCCGGCCCAGGCGCGGGACGCGCTGATGATCGGCCTGCTGCGGGCGATGGACGTCCCCCTGCCGGTCGTGGCCCGCGTCCTGTCCGGGGACGAGCGTGACGCGCTGAAGGAGGCGCGCGACCGGATCGAGGCCGACATCGCCCGGCGGCGCCGCGGGCTGCGTCTCCTCGACCGGGTGCTCGCCGAGGGGCTGCCGGAGCACGAGGTGACGGTCGTCCGGGAACCGGCGCGGCGCGTGGTCGTCGCCCGTGAGCCCGCGACGCCGCTGACGATCCCCGACGCGACGGCGGCGTGCGTGGCCCGCCTGCTGCCCCGGATGTCGCCGGACCGCGCGCTGGTCGGGCTGTTCCCGCTGGACATGGAGGAGCAGTTCGACGTCCGCGTGACCGTCGAGGCGCCCGACGGCGACGACCTCCTGCCCGGCGGTTCGTTCGCCTCGGCCGTCCACGTCGGTCCGTACGAGGAGATTCCGCTCACCGTCCACGGCGTGCTCGCGTGGTTCGGGGACCACGGGCACACGCCCGCCGGGCCCGTCCGCGAGGCGTACCTCGACGACCCCGCGACCACGCCGCCCGAGCACCTGCGAACCCGGGTGCTGATACGAGTGGAGGACTTATGAGCGGAACGAACGTCCGGTCCCCGCAGGCTGCGCCGAACCCGTACGAGGCGGCGGACGACCCGGAGCTGGTGGAGCACGGGCCCGTGTCGTGCCTGGCCGTGACCGGGCGCGGTGAGCCGGAGGGCGCCGCCTACCGCGAGAGCGTGGCCGCCCTGTACGCCGTCATGGGCGCGCTCGGTGCGCCGATGGTGCCGCTCGAGGGCCGCTGGTGGGTCGAGGCCGACGGCTCGCCGTTCGACGTGCCCCGCGACCAGTGGTGGTGGCACCTGTGCCTGCGGCTCCCGGACGGGCCCATGCCGGTCGACAAGGCGTGCGAGCAGGTGAGGCCGCGGGTGCCCGCGGCATGCCGCGTCCAGCACGTCACGTTCACCGAGGGCCTGTGCGTGCAGATGCTCCACCGCGGGCCCTACTCCGACGAGCCCGCGTCCCTCGCCCGCTTGGCCGCGTTCATGGAGGAGAAGGGCCTCACGCGCAACGGCCTGCACCACGAGATCTACCTGTCCGACCCCGGCGAGACCGACCCGGCCGAGATGCGGACGATCCTGCGCCAGCCCGTCCGGTAGCGCCCCGGCCCTACCGGCGGCCTCCCGCCCCGACGTGGGTTCGCCGCATGGCGGACCCGCGGGTGAAGTCGGGTGAGATCGAGCCGGCGGTGCGGGTGCGCGGTGAACGGAACCGCCCGACGGTCGTTCTCGTCCACGGCTACCCGGACACGAGCGCGATGTGGGACGAGGTCGCCGGCCGGGCGCTGCGCAGCGCCTACCTGCCGGTGCTGATGACGCCGAAACCGGGAAAGGCCGCGGCCCGGGTCCTGGCCGCGGTCTTCCCCCGGCTGCTGAGGCGGACACGTGAACGCCTGTACGTGCGGCGCGCACCGGACGGGCCCGGCCGTCCGGTCAGACGAGGTGGGCGTTCCGCCTGAGGGTCTGGGTGGGGGTCTCCCCGAAACGCTGCCGGTAGTGGGCGGCGAAGCGGCTCATGTGGACGTATCCGGCGGCCCCGGCGACGTCGGTGACGGTGCGGGCGCCGGGCCGGGCCTTCGCGAGCGCGGAGCGGGCATGGTCGAGGCGGATCCCGCGCAGAAGCTGCGTCGGGGTGACGCCCCACGTGTTCTGGCAGATCACCTGGAGCTGCCGGACGCTGATCCCCACCGCCGCGGCGATGTCGGTGACGCCGATCGGACGGTGATGGTTGGCCTCGACCCACTCCCGGATCGCCCCGGCGAGATGGTGCGGGGCCCGCGGCGGCGTCTCCGTGAGTCGCTCGGTGGCGGTGTGCGGCAGGCCCAGCAGGATCGCGGTGAGCAGCGACTCCTCCAGGTTCCGCGCCGCCAGCGGATGCAGGCCCTCGCCCGCCACCTGGTCGAGGACCGCGCAGACGTGCCGCCAGGTGCGTTCCACGATCGAGGACGGCATGACGGCCGGCCCGTCCACGCTGTGGAAGCGCAGCGGGACGCCGTGGTCGTGCCCCAGATGCGCGGCGAGGTGGTCGGCGAGCCTGCCGGTGCTCGTGGCGATGACGAGACAGCCCCGCGTCGGGTGCGGCGTCATCCGCATCGCCTCGTCGTGGGACAGGACGAGGCTCCCGCCGGCCGTGTCACGCGTCTTTCTCGCCCGGTACTCGACGCCCATCGGGGCCATCGGCGCGCACAGGGCGAAGTGGCCCTCGGTCGGTGGCGTGTCCACGATGACCCCGCCGCCCCCGTAACGAACCCAGACGAGATTGACCGTGCCCAGGCCGACGGCGTTGACGAGACCGTCCAAGGGGACGTCCCTGTCGATGGCCTGGAGATCGTGCCCAACGGCGAACGGCTCGACGGTGTCGTGAAGAACGTCGATGTCCTTGCTGACGACCTGCTGATACGCGGACAGGGGCGGCGAGGTCTCGGCAGCGTTCATGTTCGTGCAGGTGGCGCCGTTTCCTTAGCGTCGGTGGACTCAACCTCATCGGACAGGACACCCCGTGCTCGGAGGCGCGGCATGACCTCGTCGGCGAAGTAGCCCAGTTCATCAGCGTAATTGAGGAACGACAGAGCGATACCGTCGAAACCCGCATGCGCGAACTCGGCGAGCCGGTCCGCGACGTCGTCGGGGTCGCCCACGAGCGGGCAGCTCCCGTGCCCGGCCGCGAACCTGTCCCGGTAGACCTGGAGCATCTCCGGGGTGAACGACTGCGCGTGCAGGCCCTGGAGCCGCATCACCTCGTCCACGGCGGGCCAGTCGGCCTGCTCGTCGGCGTAGTAGCGCAGGAAGTCCTGCGCCTCCTCGCGCGTCGGGCGGCACACGACGTGGCCGAGCGTGAAGACCCCGACCGTCCGGCCGTACGACGCGGCCTCGGCGCGGATGGCCTTCACGATCTCCGCGCCGTCCTCGGGGCCTTCGACGACGGTGAACGCGCGGTCGGCGTTGCGCGCCGCGAAGGAACGCCCCTGCCTGGACGAACCCGCGTTGATGACCGGGAGGCTGTGCCCGTTGTACGGCTTCGGCCTGCCCACGACGCGTTTCAGCTGGAAGAACCGGCCTTCGTGGTCGAAGGGCTCGTCGGTCGACCAGATGCGTTTGACGACGTCCCACCACTCCTGTGCGAGCGCGTAGCGGGTGTCGTGGTCGTCGGGGAGGGTGAGCCCGAACATCTCGTACTCGGGGGCGTGCCATCCCGCGACGATGTTCAGCCCGATGCGTCCCTTGCTGAGATGGTCGGCGGTCGCGAGCTGCTTCGCCGCGACGACAGGATGATGAAAAGCGGTGTGGACGGTGCTGAAAACACGAATCCGGCGGGTGTTGGCCAGCAGACCCGACGCCCATACGAGCGGGTCCAGGGCGCTGCTGTGGAAATCGGTGTCGGGACCCCAGTCCGTCCATCGTGCGACGGGGAGCAGGAAGTCGATGCCCACGTCATCGGCCAGACGGGCGAGGCGGAGATTGTTGTCCCAGGTCGCGTGCCACCGTTCCGGAGCCTTCGTGATCGCGAGCCCGGATTGGGTATTGGGTGAGAACAAGCCAAGCTGGAATCCCATGCCGCCCCTCGTCGTCCGTCCGCGTCCGGCTTCGTCTGACCAGTATGGGGCTTCCGGCAATGGACGGACGAAAGCGGGCACTTCCTGGAGGTGTTTTTGGCATCGCCCGAAAAGAGGGGGTCGAACCGCTTGTAAAGGACCTGTTCGGACAAATCGCCCGGTGAAGGAGACCCGTAGAGTGTCGGGCATGGTCCCGCCGACGGCCGGGGAGACGACCAGATGAAGGCACGCGTTCTCACCTTCAACACGCTGTTCCGGGGCCGTTCCCGTGCCCGCCTGAGCATGCTCGCCCGGATCCTGAACGGCTCCGACTACGACGTGGTCTGCCTCCAGGAGGTCATCTCGCCGCTGAATCTGGCCCGTCTGCGGCGCGCGGCGGCGTCGTTCCCGCACGTCGCCCACGGGACGGTCGTCCCCATCGTGCGAGGCGGGCTGATCACGCTCTCCCGCCGGCCGATCGTCCGTCGCCACTATCGGGCGTTCACTCCGACGCGTCCGATCCGCCCGGAACTGCTGCTGCGCAAGGGTGCCCTGTTCACGCGCATCCGTCTGCCCGACGGGTTCCTGACGGTCGTGAACACGCACCTCTCCGCGAACCTGGACATGCACTGGGAACCGTCCAACCCGTACACGAAGGCGGAGGAGGCGGAACTGCGCGAGCTCGCCGCGACCCTGCGCAGGATCGACGAGGCGGAGCCCATGGTCGTAATGGGCGACTTCAACGTCCCCCGCGACTATCCGCTGCTGCGGGACTTCACCTCCGCCGCCGGTCTTCGGGACGTCCTCGCCGGTGACACCGAGACCACCTTCAACCCGGACTACGCGGCGATCGGGCCCATCGACCAGATCCTCGTTCGGCCGGGTCTGGAGGCGACCGCACGCGTGGTCTTCAAGAAGCGCGTCCGGCTCCCCGACGGTGACATGGCGTACCTGTCCGACCACTACGGCATCGAGGTGACCCTCACCACCACCTCCTGACCCGTGGGCCTGGCGAACCCTTTGGGGGCTTTTGGGTAACTTGGCGGTGTCCGAACCGCAAGAGGAGGAGCCATGCCGTCGTCGACCGTGCCGCGCGGCACAGGCGCGCGGCCTGGACCCGCGGTGACACGGCCCGCGGTGACACGGCCCGCGGCGACGCGGGCCGCGCGGACGACCCGGCGGCAGAACCTCGGCGTCCTGCTCCGCGAGGTCCACCGGGACGGGGCGGTGTCGCGGGCCGAGCTGGCCGGCCGGATGGGCGTCAACCGGAGCACGATCCTCACGCTCATCGCCAAGCTGTCGGCGACGGGCCTGGTCCGCGAGGAGGCGTCGGCGACGACGGGACGCGCCGGACGCCCCTCGCTGGTGGTCCGCCCGGAGACCGGGCACGTGTACGTGCTGGCCTTCGACGTCGCGGTCGACCGTCTCGTCGCCGCCAGGGTCGGGCTCGGCGGCGCGGTCCTCGGCCGCAGGGAGGCGCCGCGGCGCCGCGGCGGCGACGACCTCGACGAGGTCGTGTCCGTGCTCGCCCGGTTCGCCGACGAGCTGGTCGCCGACGCGCCCCCGGACGCGCGATGCGTCGGCATCGGCGCGTCCTACTGCGGTCTCGTGAAGGCCGGCGACGGCAAGGTGCGGCTGGAGCCCACGAACGGCTGGACGGACCTCGACTTCGGCCCGGCGCTCGGCCGGCGGCTGGGTCTCGGGCTGCCGGTGTCCGTCGGCAACGAGGCGCACCTCGGCGCCCTGGCCGAGTACGAGCGCGGCGCGGGCGTCGGCTGCCGCAACCTCGTCTACCTCCACGGGGACGTCGGCGTGGGCGGCGGCATCATCGTCGGCGGCAAGCTGCTCGACGGGGACGAGGGCTACGCCGCCGAACTCGGGCACATGATCGTCAACCCGTACGACGGCCGTCCCTGCAACTGCGGCTCGCACGGCTGCCTGGAGGCGGAGGTCGGGGAGTCGGCCCTGCTGGAGGCGGCGGGACGCGTCGACGGGCCGCTCGGCCGCGAGGGCGTCCGGGGCGTGGTGCGGGCGGCAGAGGACGGCGACGCCGACGCCCGCCGGGCGCTGGACCAGGTCGGCGACTGGCTCGGGATCGGCGTCACCAACCTGATCAACCTGTTCAACCCGGGCGTCGTCGTCTTCGGCGGCATGCTCAGCGAGATCTACCGGGGTGCCGCGCCCCGGGTGAACGCCCGGGTGAGGAGCAGCGTCCTGTCGGTCTCCCGCGAGCGCGTCGCGCTCAGGACGGCGGGTCTCGGCTACGACTCCACCCTCGTGGGCGCGGCCGAGCTGGGCTTCGCCGCCCTCCTGGCCGACCCCCTCGCCACCCTGACCGCCTGAACCCCGGCGGGGGCGCCGTGGAGCGGGCGGGGAGGCGACGGCGCCGTCCTCGCGGCTAGCTCGTCCGGACGTCGGCGATGGTGATCTCCTGCTTGGGTACGCCGTCGTCGCCGCCGGTGGCCGTGCCCGCCCTGGCGACCCGGTCCACGACCTCCATGCCGGACGTGACCCGGCCGATCACGGGATAGACGGGAGGGAGCCGGGGCGCGTCCTCGTAGACGATGAAGAACTGGCTGCCGTTGGTGTCCGGTCCCGCGTTGGCCATGGCCACGGTGCCCCGGGCGTAGCGGACGCCGGCGGTGTTCTCGCTGGCGAACGTGTATCCGGGGCCGCCGGTCCCCGTGCCGGTGGGGTCGCCGCACTGGAGGATCTTCAGCGACGTGTTCGACGTGAGCCGGTGACACCGCGTCCCGTCGAAGAAGTTCTTCCCGGCGAGGAACGCGAGCGAGTTCACCGCGCACGGCGCCTTCGCGGGGTCGAGCCGCACCTCCAGGGTGCCGAGGCTGGTCTCGATGGTGGCGCCGCTCGGGAGGGACGGCGGCTGCGGGGGCGGCGTTCCGACGTCCCTGGCCGGGCCGGTGGCGGGCCCGTACCGGCACCCCTGCCGTGCGTCGCCGGCCGACGGCGTCGTGGCCGCCGCCGTCCGTCCCCCGCCGGTGGGGCCGCCGCCGGGCGGGCCGCCGTCCCGGAGCAGGACCGCGCCGGTGATCCCCGCCGCGACCAGCGCCGTGGCGGCCACGCCCGCCGCCGAGATCAGCAACCGGCGGTCGCCCGGCCGCCGTCCCGGCGCGGGGTGCGGACGCGGAGCCGCGGACGGGGCGGGAGGCGGGAACGTCGCGGGCGTCCAGGCGCCGCCCGGCGGAGCCACGGGGGGCGGCGGAGCGGGCGGCGGGGAGGGCGGTGCGGCGAGAGCTTCACCGAGGGCCTCGCCGGGTGCATCGCTCGGCGCGTCGCCGGGAGTCTCGTCGGGGGACGCGGGGGCGGACCCGGAGGACGTGTGTGTGGCGACCGAGCTGCCCCTGGTCAGGAGGTCGCTCTCGTTGTCGGCGCCGAGCAGCCGTTGCAGCACCTGGAGCGCGGTGGGACGGTGCGCGGGGTCCTTCGCCAGGCAGGACGCGACCAGGTCGCGCAGGTCCCCGGTCAGCGCGCCGAGGTCGGGCTCCTCGTACAGGACGCGCCGCATGATCGCCGGGACGGTGTCGGTGCCGAACGGCGGCCTGCCGTTCGCGGCGAACGCGATCGTGCAGCCCCACGCGAACATGTCCAGCGGGGCGCCGCCGCTCGACCCCGCCACCTGCTCCGGAGCCATGTAGGCGGGTGTGCCGACCGCGCCGGTCATGGTGGTGGACGTGGAGTCGAGCGCCCGGGCGATCCCGAAGTCGATGACCCGCGGGCCGCCCGCGCTGAGCAGCACGTTGGCGGGCTTGAAGTCGCGGTGCACGACGCCCGCCTCGTGGATCGCCGCGAGCGCGGTCGCCGTGCCGATGGCCAGGCCGGTCAACTGGGCGCCGGTCATCACGCCGCGGTCGAAGACCAGGTCCCGCAGCGAGGGACCCTCGATGTACTCGCTCACGATGTACGGCGGGACGGTGCCCGCGTCCGCCGCGAGGATCGGCGCGGTGCAGAACGGGGCGACGCGCCGCGCCGCGGCCAGTTCCCGTTCGAAGCCGGTGCGGGCGCGGGGGTCACGGCCGAAGTCGGCGCGCAGGATCTTCACCGCGACCCGCCGCCCGGACTCGGACTCGCCGAGGTAGACGGTCCCCTGTGCGCCCTCGCCGATCAGGCCCGTCAGGCGGTACCCGCCGACCCCCTCGGGGTCGTGCGGGCGCAGAGGACGGGTCTCGGGCATGGGGCCTCCATCGCGGATCGGCGGCAGCAGGTTATCCATGACCGTCCGGACGCCGGGTCGTCCGCCGCTCGTCGACCCGTCCGACCGGGGCATGGACGCTGCGACCCGAGAAGATGGTTCAGCGTGTTCCGGCGGTTGTGCGGGAGGACGCGATGAGGTCGCGGTACCAGGTGTAGGACTTCTTCGGCGTGCGCTTCTGCGTCTCGTAGTCGACGTGGACGAGGCCGAAGCGCGGATGGTAGCCCTCCGACCATTCGAAGTTGTCGAGCAGGGACCAGACGTAGTAGCCGCGGATGTCGATGCCCTCGTCGAGGGCCGTCCGCATGGACTTGATGTGGGCGTCCAGGAAACGGATGCGTTCGGTGTCGTCGACGGTGCCGTCCGGGCCGACCTCGTCGGGGAAGGAGCAGCCGTTCTCGGTGATGTAGAGCGGCGGCAGGTCGTACCTGGCGTGGAGCGTGCGAAGGAGGGACAGGAACGCGTCGGGGACGATGGGCCAGCCCATCCCGGTCGTGGGGTACTCGGTGATGTCGACGATGTCGAAGGGGAGCGGCCCGTCGGACGGTGTCGTCACCCGTGTCGGCTGGTAGTAGTTCACGCCCAGGAAGTCGATCGGTGCGGCGATGACGGTGAGGTCCTCTGACCGGACGAACTCCTCGGGCCGGACCGACGGGGCCGCTTTCCCGAGGTCGGGATAGCGCCCGGTCAGGACGGGGTCGGTGAACAGCCGGTTCATGAACGTGTCGAAGGCGTCGGCGGCCGGCCGGTCGCCGGGGGACGCCGCCCAGGCCGGGGAGTAGTGGTTCGCGAGGCCGATCTTGCGGGCGTTCCTGCCGCGCAGGGCGTGGACGGCGAGGCCGTGGGCGAGGAGCTGGTGGTGCGCGGTGGGGAGCGCGTCGAGCATGAGCGTCCGGCCCGGGGCGTAGACGCCGAACGCGTAGCCGTAGGCCGTGACGACCACCGGCTCGTTGAGAGTTATCCACATGTCGACGCGGTCGGCGAGTCGCTCGGCGGTCAGGTAGGAGAATTCGGCGAACCGGTAGGCGGTGTCGCGGTTCATCCACCCGCCCGCGTCTTCGAGGGGCTGAGGGAGGTCCCAGTGGTAGAGCGTCACGGCCGGCGCGATGCCGGAGGCGAGCAGGCCGTCCACGAGGCGGTCGTAGAAGTCGAGCCCCCTGGTGTTGACCGGGCCGCTTCCGGCGGGCTGCACGCGCGGCCACGCGACGGAGAAGCGGTAGGAGCCGACGCCGAGGTCGCGCATGAGCGCGACGTCCTCGGGCCAGCGGTGGTAGTGGTCGCAGGCGACGTCGCCGGTGTGGCCGTCGCGGACGCGTCCCGGCGTGTGGGAGAAGGTGTCCCAGACGGACGGTCCCCGCCCGTCCTCGTCCACGGCGCCCTCGATCTGGTACGCGGCGGTGGCGACGCCCCACCGGAAGTCCTCCGCGAGTGCCATCGCGCCCCCTCCCCGGAATGCGAATATTTTTCGGATGCTAGGGGCCGGGATGGTGCGGGCGGAAGACTTCCGTGTCCTCGGGTTGCGAACCGCCGGTCGAAAAGGCCGAGGTCCGCCGTGTTGGGGGGACAATGGGGAGGTGACCGAGATCCGGACTCCGCTCCGCCGTCGTCCCGCCCAGCGCCGCAGTGCCGAACGCGTCCAGCGGATGCTCGACGCCTGCGCGGAGATCCTCGACGAGGACGGCTACGACGGCCTCACCACGACGCGCATCGCCCAGCGCGCCGACGTGGCCATCGGGTCGGTGTACCAG
>DATCLF010000298.1:0-16148 GCA_036564055.1 Spirillospora sp. | reverse complement strand
CGTTCGGCGAGTTCCGCCTTGATGCCGGGCACGCGGGTGAGGACGATGTCGCGTTCCCGTTCGGGCGACGGGTAGTCGAGGTGCAGGTAGAGGCAGCGGCGTTTGAGCGCCTCCGACAGCTCGCGGCTCGCGTTGGAGGTGATGACCACGAACGGGCGGCGGACGGCCGAGACCGTTCCCAGCTCGGGGATCGTGACCTGGAAGTCGGAGAGGACCTCCAGCAGCAGGCCCTCCACCTCGACGTCGGTCTTGTCGGCCTCGTCGATCAGCAGGACGGTCGGGCCGGTGCGGCGGATCGCCGCGAGCAGGGGCCGCTCCAGAAGGAACTCTTCGGAGAAGATGTCGTCGTGGGTCTCCTGCCAGGCGCGGTCGGAGGGCGCGGCCTGAATCGCGAGGAGCTGCTTCTTGTAGTTGAACTCGTACAGGGCGCGGGCCTCGTCGAGCCCCTCGTAGCACTGGAGACGGATGAGCTCGGATCCGGTCGCCTCGGCGACGGCCTTGGCCAGCTCGGTCTTGCCGACCCCGGCGGGCCCTTCGACGAGCAGCGGCTTGCCGAGCGCCTCGGCGAGGTAGACGGTGGTCGCGATGGCCTCGTCCGCGAGGTAGCCGACGCCCGCCAGCGCGCGGTCCACGTCGGCGGGCGAGGTGAACGCCCCCGTCCCGGCCGCTGTGTCCGCGGTGTCGGTCATCGTCTGCCTCTCGTCACGGGTGCCTTCCTGTACGTCCGGTTGGTGGCGGCGAACACGAGCGATCTCCCGCCGGCGTTGAGGGTGACGCCCCAGAACGACTCGGTCCGCGGGTCGCCGCCCTTCCAGGAGAAGCGGTACCTGCCTCCGCCCTCGGGGATGGCCGTCCCCTTCCAGAGCCTCCGCCCGTTCTTCACCCACACCCCCGCGCCGTCCGCCCTGAACTGGAAGTAGTCCTTCGCGGGGCCGACCCAGCGTCCGACGAGCGGCCTCATCTCGGACGGCCGGACGACCGGCAGCGGCGCGAGCGCGGTGGGCGGGGCGGACGGGGCGGCGTCCGCACCCGGTTCCTCGCCCCCGACGACGCCGCAGCCGGTGAGGGCGAGCACGGCGGCGGCTCCGGCGGCCAGGACGCGGGTCCTCCCGGCGGCCTCCGCGGAGCCCCGTGCGGGAGGGGCGCCGGTCCTCACCTGCCGGGTTCGGGGTCGCGGGGAAGGCCGAGCAGGCGTTCGCCGATGATGTTCAGCTGCACCTCCGTGGTGCCGCCGTAGATCGTCATCGCCCGGCTGAACAGCATGGCCCGCGCGAGGATGCCGCTCTCGGCCAGCGGCACCTCGGTGGCCGCTGCCGCACCCTGCGCCGCCCAGCAGTAGTCGGCGACGTCCTGGTTGAACTCGACGCCGAGGAGCTTGCGGACGCTGGCCTCCGCGCCCGGCTCCACGCCGTTGAGCTGCTTGAGGGTGGTGCGCAGGCCGAGCAGGTCGATCGACTGGCCGCGGGCGACCAGCCGGCCGACCTCTGCCCCGGTGATCGAGTCAGGCATCTGCGCCCCGCAGAACTTCAGCAGCTCGGGCACGCCCATGCCGAGACCGCCGCCCGTGGACAGCGACACCCGCTCGTTCGACAGCGTGTTGCGCGCGACCTGCCAGCCTTTGTTCACCTCGCCGACGACGTGGTCGTCGGGGACGAACACGCCGTCGAGGAAGACCTCGTTGAACAGGGACTCGCCGGTGAGCTCCCTGAGAGGCCGCACGTCCACGCCCTCGGACTTCATGTCGATCAGGAAGTAGGTGATGCCGTCGTGCTTGGGCGCGTCGGGATCGGTGCGGGCGAGGCAGAACCCCCACTGGGCGTGGTGTGCGAGCGACGTCCAGATCTTCTGTCCGGTGAGACGCCAGCCGCCCTCGACCCGCTCGGCCCGCGTCGACAGGGACGCCAGGTCCGAGCCGGCGCCCGGCTCGGAGAACAACTGGCACCACACGATCTGGCCGCGCAGCGTCGGCCGCAGGAACTTCTCCTTCTGCTCCTCGGTCCCGTACCGGACGAGCGACGGGAGCAGCCAGGCGCCGATGCCGATGTTCGGGGGCTTGACCCCGGCGGCCTTCAGCTCCTGCTGGATGAGGACCTGCTCGACCGGCCCGGCCTCACGACCCCACGGCTTCGGGAAGTGCGGGACGGTCCAGCCCTCGTCGCCGAGCCGCGCGTGCAGCTCGTCCTTGTCCTCGATGGCGGCGAGCTCGGCGATCTCGGCGCGGATCCGTTCGCGGAGCGGGCGGGTGTCGTCGTCGAGTTCCAGGACGACCTCGCGGCGACCGCCTTTGAACGCGTGGTTCGCGACCCTGACGGCCCACAGCTCGGACGAGCCGAGCAGAGCGCGCAGCGTCGAGGCGCGGCGCAGGTAGATGTGGGCGTCGTGCTCCCAGGTGAAGCCGATGCCGCCGAGGATCTGGATGGTGTCGCGGGCGACCTGTACCCCCGCGTCGACCGCGATCACGGCCGAGACCGCGGCGGCGAACGCCGCCTCCTGCGCGCCCTCGTCGAGGGCGCGGGCGGCGTCCCAGGCGGCCGCGCGGGCCTGTTCCAGCGCGATCAGGCAGCGCGCGGCCTTGTGCTTGACGCCCTGGAACTGCCCGATCGGGCGGCCGAACTGCTCGCGGACCTTGGCGTACTCGGCCGCGGTGGTCACCAGCCAGCCGGCCAGCCCCGCCGCCTCGGCCCCGAACATCGCGGCGACGAGGTTCCGGACATGGTCGGTGGTGAGGCCGTCCAGCACGCGGTCGGCGCCAACGGTGACGTCGGACGCCTCGACGGAGGCGACGCGGCGGACGCGGTCGAGGCTCGCGACCGGGGTGACGGTGAGGTCGGCGGCGTCGAGCGCGACCCAGCGCGTGGCGTCGCCGTCGACGACCGGCAGGACGATCACGTCGGCGAGCGCGGCGCCGAGGACCGTCCCGGCCTTCCCGGACACGACGAGCGCGTCCCCGTCGCGGCGGGCGGTGAGGTCGCCGGCGAGGGCGACCGCGCCCGTCTTGGACCCGTCGGCGAGCGCGGGCAGCAGCTCGGCGCGCGCCTTGGCGTTGGACGAGGCGTTGATCGCGGCGCTGGCGAGCACGGTCGGCAGGAACGGTCCCGGCGCGGCGGCGCGGCCCAGTTCTTCGAGGACGACCGCGAGTTCCAGCAGGCCGAAGCCCTGGCCGCCGTGCTCCTCGTCCAGGTGCAGGCCGAGCAGGCCCTGGTCGGCCAGGGCCTGCCAGAAGTCGGGCCTGGTCTCCTCGTCGGCGTCCAGCGCGGCCCGGACGGCCGTCGCCGGAATGTTGCGCTCGGCGAAACCCCGCACCGATTCGGCGAGCGCCTCGTGCTCCTCGGTCAGCCCGATGGCCATGCGTGCACCCTTCCTCAGCCGCTTGGTGACCGAGATTCTAGAACACGATTCGGTGCCGTGGTGGGGTCGCGCCGGACTTCAGTCGTCCCGCGCCCCCCGCACCGCCGGCGCCTCCGCCGGACCGTCCGCCGCGACCTCCCGGAGCGGTTCGCGCGGCTCACGGCCGGTCGAGCCGCGGCCGACGGTCAGGCTGGCGGCGGTCGTCGCGGCGAGCGTCCCGACGATCACCGCGAGGGACGTCCAGATCGGCACGTCCGGCGCCCACGCGACGCCGTACTCGTGCAGCGCGTGCAGGATCAGCTTGATCCCGATGAAGCCGAGGACGAACGCCAGCCCGTGGGCGAGGTAGACGAGCCGGTCGGTGAGGCCGCCGAGCAGGAAGTACAGCTGGACGAGGCCCATGAGCGCGAACGCGTTGGCGGTGAACACCAGGTACGGCTCGGTCGTCAGCCCGAAGATGGCCGGGATGGAGTCGAGCGCGAACAGCACGTCGGTGGAACCGATCGCGATCATGACGACGGCCAGCGGGGTGAGGACCCGGGCGCCCTCCCGCCGGGTGACGAACCGGGTGCCGTCGTACTCGTCGGCCGTGGGGACGGCCCGCCTGACCCACCGCAGGAGTGCGTTCTCCTTGAACTCGTCCTCGTCGTCGCCGCGGATCAGGCCGAACGCCGTCCAGACGAGGAACGCGCCGAACAGGAAGAACACCCAGGTGAAGGTCGCGAGAGCGGCGGCGCCGACCGCGATGAACACGCCGCGCAGCACGAGCGCGATGACGATCCCGGCCATGAGCACCGTGTGCTGCGCGTGCTTCGGCACGGCGAACCGGCTCAGGATGACCATGAACACGAAGAGGTTGTCGACGCTGAGGCTCTTCTCGGTGACGAAGCCGCCGAAGTACTCCCCCGCGTACCTGCCTCCGGCGGCGATCCAGACGCCGACGCCGAACGCCACGGCGAGCCCGATGTAGATCGCCGACCAGAACGCGGCCCGCCGCGTCGTGAACTCCCGTGTCTCGTTCCTGTGGATCAGGAACAGGTCGGCGGCGATGACGGTGAGGATCCCGGCGATGGTCACCGACCACACCAGGGGCGAGACGGACAACGTGTGCACCTCCAGCGGACACGAAACGAGCGCCGGAGGTCTCTCCCGCCCTGGAAGAGCGAGGGCCGCGGAACCCGGGCCGGTGCGGACCGGCCGGAATGTCGGGGACCGTGCGCGGGGATACTCCCCTCCACCTTCCACTTCAACGCAGCCACCACCGGTGCGGTTCCACCATGAACCGCCTTATTCGGATTCTCCGAAATCCCGAGCCCCGGGTGACGGCGCCCGAGCCCGCCGGGACCGGTCCCGTCAGCCGCGTCGCGTCGGCCAGATTCCGGTGGCCGGATCCCGTCATGCTCTCAAGGACGGCGGCGGTCACCTGTGAGGTCGCGGTAGAGGTCGGCGAGCTGGGCGACGGCGTCGTTCTCGTCCGGCAGCATGGCGGCCCGCTGCGCGGCGGCCGCCCCGAGGCGCGCGGCGAGCGCAGGGTCGTCCAGGATGCGGCTCACCGCGCGTTCGAGCGCGCCCGCGTCGCCCGGAGGCACGAGCAGCGCCGCCTCGCTCTCGGGGCCGTGCAGCAGGGGGCGGTCCTCGTCCGCCGCGGCGCCGCCCGTCCCCCGTCCGGCCGCGCCGACCATGGAGGGGATGCCGCCGACGCGGGTCGCCACGAGCGGCAGGCCCGCCCGCAGGATCTCCTGGACGATCAGCGGCTGCCCCTCCCACACGCTCGGGACGACCGCGACGTCGCAGGCGGCCAGCAGCGCGGGCACGTCCGAGCGGCGTCCGAGCAGCCGGACGGGCAGCTCCTCGGCCTCGATCCTGGCGCGCAGCTCGTCCTCCAGGGGCCCGTCCCCGACGATCGCGACGAGCGGCGGCGGGGTGCGGCCCGCCCAGTCCCGCGCGGCGTCCAGCAGCGTCGGCAGGCCCTTCTGTTCGGCGAGCCGTCCCACCGTGACGATCAGCGGCCGGTCGCCGACGCCGAGCTCGGCGCGGACGTCGGCGCGGACGGCCGGGCCGGGCGGCTGCTCCGGCGCGGGAGCGGGCACGATCGCGTGCCCCACCGACCGGGCGCCGAGGTCGCGCATCCGTTCCTCCAGGTCGGGCGAGACCCCGAGGACGCAGGACGCGCCGCGGGCGACGATGCGTTCCAGCGTCGCGTAGACGGCGGCGGTCCGCCCGCCGGTGATGACCGCGTTGTGCAGCGTGACGACCAGCGGCTGACCGCCCCGCGCGAACCGCAGCGGCCCGGGGGCGACCCGCGCGCACGCCGCGACCGCGAGGGCCCCGGCCCGCAGGCCGTGGGCGTGGACGACGTCGGCGCCGCGCACCAGCGAGCGGAGCCGGACGACGGCCCTGACGTCGTCCACCGGCCGGGGCCGGTCGCCGAGATCGACCTCGGCGAAGCGGGCGCCGGCGCCGGTGAACCGGAACAGTTCCTCGGTCGACGCCGGGCCGCACACCAGCACCCGGGCGCCGCGCGCCGTCAGGCCGGCGGCGAGCGAGCGCACGTGCCGGCCGACCCCGCCGGCGCTGGTGCCGAGGACCAGCGCCACGCGCAGGCCGTCGAGGTCGCGGCCGGGGCGCCGGCCGGGCCCGGCGGATCCGGTGGGGTCGCTGGGGTCGGTGGATTCGGTGGAGTCCTTGTCAGACATTGCTGGTGACCTTCCGGCTGAGGACGGCCCGCAGATCCCGGCCGTCGATCATGTAGGCGAGGAGCAGGAACACCGCGCCCGCGGCGAGCGCCGCCAGCGCGCCCGTCCCGATGCTGCGCAGTTCCCCGCCCGTTCCGAGCAGGGCGGCGACGGCGCGACCCGCGACGCCGCCCGCGACGCCGCCCGCGAGGCCCGCCGCGAGCGCGCGGGGCGTCCCGGCGACCGAGGCGGCGCCCCGGGTTCTGACGAGCACCGCGACCAGCAGCGCGCCGCCGACGGTCATCCCGGCCGCGTTCCCGGCGCCGAGCGCGGCGACCACCCACTCCCGGTCGACCGCAAGGACCAGGGCGACGTCGACGACCATCACGACCAGCCATCCGGTGACGACGGCCGCGGCGCCGGCGCGTCCCCGGTGGCAGGCGTACAGGACGCGCCCGAGGTGCGCGACGAGCCCGTATCCGACGAGGCCGGGAGCGAAGGCCAGCACCGCACGGGACAGCACGTCCTGCTGGGCGGCCAGGCCGGGGTTGAACACGGCGGCGACGGGCGCGGCGACCGCGACGAGGACGGCGGCACCCGCGCACGACACCAGCACGACCGCGCGGGTGGTGGACGCGGTCACCCGGTCGAAGTTCTCGTGGTCCCCCTCGCTCATCCGCGCCGACAGGGCCGGGAAGGCGCTGGTCGCGATCGGCACCGCGAGGATCGCCCACGGCAGCAGGTAGATCGCCCACGCGTACTGGTAGTTGGCGAGGGCGCCGCCCGTGCCCTCGTAGCTGAGACGCACGACCAGCAGCGCCGACAGCTGCTGCGCGGCGACCGTCGCGAGCCCGGCGACGGCGAGCCGCAGCACCCGCCGGGCCACCCCGTCCGGGAACCGCAGCGTCGGCCGCAGCCGCAGACGCAGGCGCCGGGTCGCGACCGCGGCGGTCGCCGCCATCGCCACGCCGCCGAGCATCGTCCCCACCGACAGGGTCAGCTCGGCGCTCCGCGGCAGCCCCGCGAGGTCGTTCTCGTGCCCGCGGCCGAGGGGCGCGTAGACGAGGTAGGCGCCGATCACCACCAGGCTCGACATGAGCGGCGCCAGCGCCGGGGCGACGAACCGGCGGTGGGACTGCAGCACCCCGTACAGGACGACCGCGACCCCGTACATCACCATCTGCACCGACATGACCGCGAGCATCGACGAGCCGACGCCGACGATCTGGTCGCGCGAGCAGCCGTGCAGGTCACCGCCGACCAGCAGCTCCATGATCGGGCGGGAGGCGAGCGCCATCAGCGCCGACAGCGGCGCCATCAGCACGACGATCCAGGTGAGCAGCGCCGCCCCGGTGCGGCGGACCTCGTCGCGGTCGCCGCGTTCGGCGGGCCCGGCCAGCACCGGCACGACCATGGCGGTCAGCGCTCCGCCCGCGACGATCTCGTAGACGATGAACGGGATCTGGGTGGAGGTGAAGTACGCCTGGCTGAGGCACGAGGTGGTGACGGTCTGGGAGAACGCGTAGGTGCGCCCGAACCCGGCCAGCCGCGACAGGACCGTGATGACCGCGATGACGACGGCGGCGCCGGCGAGGCCGCCGGTCAGGCGGCGCAGGGGTGACGGTGGCACGCTCGTGGTGTTCTGCCGGGGGGGTTTCGTGCGTCTACGCGGGTCCGGCGGCGACGCCGTCGCCCGGGGCCCGCGCGCCGGCGGACTCGGCGCCGGGCGCGCCGGCGTCGCCCGGGGACGCGGGCCGCGGCACCGCGGTGGCGGGCGGACGGCGGCCGAGCATGTCGATGCGGTTCAGCACCGGATTGCCCGCGATGACCTTGGTGAAGCTGACGAACTCGCTGGCGACGTTCAGCCCGGCGATCCCGGCGAGGACGGCGAGCCGGGGGCGGCGTCCCAGGCGGGTCGCGGCGAGGCCGAGCAGCGCGCCGAGCGCGTTGGAGCCGGTGTCGCCGAGCATCGCGCGTTCCCCGAGGTCCTCGGGCAGCAGCGCGGCGGCGGCGCCGAGCGGCGCGGCGACGACCGCGGCGGACGGCCGGGCGAGCGCGAGCGGGGCGCCGGTGATGGCGCCGACCTTGATGGCCCGGCCGGGGCGCAGGTCGAACAGGTTCATCAGGTTCGCGCCCCCGGCGATGATCGCGCCGTTGACGAGGGTGTCGAACGCGCGTCCGGAACGGGTGCGGGCGGGAGACCCGGCGATGGCGGCGGCGGCGAGCCCGGCCGCGCCGATCCCGAGGATCTTCACCGCACCGCTGGTGACCTCGCCGCGCGCCAGCGCGGACAGGTGGCCCTTGAAGCCGCGCGACGACGCCGAACCGGCCAGGTCGTCGTAGCCGCCGAGGATCCCGGACCCGACGCCGGCGAGCAGCGCGGCGGCCCGCATGCGGCCCTCCACGCCGGGGGTCAGCAGCCCGCCCGCGGCGGCGCCCGCGACGACGGCGGGGCCCTCCAGCAGCGTCACCGGTTCACCGCGGTGGTTGGTGCGGCCCCAGACCTCCTCTCCCGGCCGTCCGCCCAGGCCGGGCGGGTAGCGGGTCAGTGCGCCGTAGGCGGCGCGCGCGGCGACGGCGCCGAGCGCCGCGCCCGCCGCCGCCCCGAGCCGTCGCGCCGATCCGGCCGTTTCGGAGGCGATGCGTCGCTTCATCAGGTCACCCGTTCTTCCCCGCCGTGGGTGCGGGCGAGGGAAGGTAGCCGCTCACGCCGGCGCCCGTCCCGTACTGCCCGCTCTTGCCGCTCATCTCGTTCTGCAGCGCGAGGATCGTCACGATCTGGCCGGAGGGGGTGTCCACCACGTCGACGGTGGAGACCTTCTCCTCGGCGTCGGAGTCACGCAGCGCCGCGATCAGCCCGCCCTCCTGAGCGGAGGTCGAGGGGCCACCGACGACCGTACCGCGCCCGGCGGCGTCGAGTGCGGAGGCCAGCGATATCAGGGCCTTGTTGTCGTCGCCGCCGCCCTCGTAGGCGTACGGGGTGGCGGGGCCGATGAGGACGGCGAGGGTCGCGTGCCGGCCCGGCCTGCCGGTGGAGGTGATGTACCCGGCCTCCTTGAAGCCGTTCAGCACGGCCCCGCCGGCGGCGTCCTCGCGGCCGGACTCGCGGGGGTCCTTGGTGACGAGGGCGGCCGCGAGGACCGCACCGGCCTTGTCGTAGGCGTTCGCGCCGTCGGGGAACTCGACGTCGTCGGCCTTGAGCTGGGTGGCGAGCTCGTCGACCGTCATGCGCTGGTCGTCGTCGAGGAGCTTCTTCTGGATCGTGACGCGGCCGGTGACGGCGGCGCCCGCGTCCTTCACCAGCTCGGTGAGCCGCTCGATGCTGTCGTTGCCGGCGCCGGGCGCCTCGACGATCACCACCGACTGACCCTTGAGCCGGTCGGCCACGATCTGCGGTGACAGCGCGCGGGCGAACTGCTCCTGTCCGTTGACCTGGCCCTGCAGCTGACGCTGCTGGTTGCGGGCCTGCTGGGCGGTCTTGGCCGCCTGGTTGGCCTGCTGGCGCAGGGTCTCGCTCACCGAGTCCGACAGCGTGGTGGAACCCAGCACGATGCCGAGCGCCAGCGCCAGGAAGATCGCAACGATGGAGACGAGGTGGTAGCGGAAGTCGATCACGTGAAGAGTCCGGTCAGCCAGAAGACGAAGGCGTGCCAGCGGTCGGCCAGCAGGGGACTGATGACGTCCCCCGCCGGGGACACCGCGACGGCGATGACGATGGCGACGAGCGCGCCGAAGACGAGGAACAGCAGGGACCAGGTGGAGATCCGGCTTCGGTAGAGCCGGCTGACGCCCTTGGCGTCGACCAGCTTGCTGCCGACCCGCAGGCGGGTGAGGAAGGTGCTGGCCATGCCCGCGCGGCCCTTGTCGAGGAACTCGACCATGTTGGCGTGCGTGCCGACCGCGACGATGAGCGAGGCGCCCTTGTCGTCGGCGAGCAGCATCGCGATGTCCTCGCTGGTGGCGGTGGCGGGGAAGGTGACCGCCTCCTGGCCGAGCTCGTGGACGCGTTTCAGGCCGGGGGCCCGTCCGTCCCGGTAGGCGTGCACGACGATCTCCGCGCCGCAGGTGAGCGCGTCGTCGGAGACCGAGTCCATGTCCCCGACGATCATGTCGGGGCGGTAGCCGGCCTCCAGCAGCGCGTCGGCGCCGCCGTCCACGCCGATCAGCACCGGCCGGTACTCGCGGATGTACGGCCGCAGGGTCGCAATGTCCTCGCGGTAGTGGTAGCCGCGGACCACGATCAGCGCGTGCCGCCCGGCGAGCTTCGTGCGCACCTCGGGGACGCCGACGCCGTCGATGAGCAGGTCGCGCTCGCGCTTGACGTACTCCATCGTGTTGGCGACGAACGCCTCGAGCTGGCTCGCAAGGCCCGCCTTCGCCTCGTTCAGCGCCGCCTCCACCGACTCGGGCGTCTGCTCGGTGCCCTTGGCGACGACCTCCTCGCCGCGGTACACGGCGCAGCCGTCGACGCGTATCTGGTCGCCCTCGTGCAGCTTGGAGAAGATCTCCGGCCCGACGTCGTCCACCAGTGGGATGCCGGCGTCCAGCAGGATCTGCGGGCCGAGGTTGGGGTACCGGCCCGAGATGCTCGGGGCGACGTTGACGACGGCGGCGACCTCGCAGGCCACCAGCGCCTCGGCGCTGACCCGGTCGAGGTCGACGTGGTCGATGACCGCGATGTCGCCGGGCTGGAGGCGCTTGGTCAGGTTCTTGGTCCGGCGGTCGAGCCGGGCCGTGGCGGTGACCCCGGGCCGGCCGCCGTCGCGGCGGCCGAGCGAGAGCGCGCGCAGCGGCAGCTTCTGCGCCAGCCGGACGCGCCGCTCGGTGGTGGGTGACGGGTCGCTCATCACTTGCCATCCTGCCAGAGCACGCGGTCGGACGCCTGAAAGGACGATCGTGCAGGCGTGTTCGCTCGCGCACTCTCCGTTGGATCGTGAGGGTGTGGGGGCGGTGGAGAGGCCGGCGGGTCACCGTTCCTCGGAGGCCATCGCGAGGAGTTCCTCGGCGTGGGCGCGGCCGAGTTCGGAGTCCTCCAGCCCGGCGAGCATCCGGGACAGCTCCCGCACGCGTCCCTCCCGGTCGAGGGCCGTGACGCCGCTGCTGGTGACGGAGCCGTCGTCGGACTTCTCCACGAGAAGGTGCTGGTCGGCGAACGCCGCCACCTGCGGCAGGTGGGTGACGACGATCACCTGGGCGTTGCGGGCGAGGCGGGCCAGGCGGCGTCCGATCTCGACCGCCGCCTTGCCGCCGACGCCCGCGTCGACCTCGTCGAACACGAAGGTCGGGACCGGGTCGGCGCCGGCGAACACGACCTCGATCGCCAGCATGACCCGTGACAGCTCACCGCCGGAGGCGCCCTTGTGCAGCGGCAGCGGCCGGGAACCGGGGTGCGGCGCGAGCCGTATCTCGACCTCGTCGACGCCGTGCGGCCCGTACTCGTCGGTCGGCGTGACGGTGACGACGACGCGGGCGTGCGGCATCGCGAGGGCGGTCAGCTCCTCGGTGACGGCCTCGGAGAAGCGTTCGGCGGCGCGGGTGCGGACCGCGGTCAGCTCGGCCGCTTCGGCCGCGAGCCGTTCGGCCAGTTCCGCCTGCTCGGCCCGCAGCTCCTCGATGCGCTCGTCGTCGCCTTCCAGTTCGGTGAGCCGCTCCGCGGACCGCCGCGCCCACTCCAGGACCTCCGCGACGGTCCCCTCCGGGCCGCCGTACTTGCGGGTCAGCGCGGTCAGCGCGGCGCGCCGTTCCTGGACGGCCGCGAGCCGCACCGGGTCGGCGTCCACGGACTCGGCGTAGGAGGCGAGGTCGGTGGCGACGTCGGAGACCAGGTAGCCGGCCTCGGCGAGACGGTCGGCGAGCCCGGCGAGCTCGGGGTCGTGGTCGCGCACCGCGTCCAGCGCGTTGCGGGCCTGTCCGAGCAGGCTGGTGACGTTGGCGGCCTCGAACGTGGCGGCGGCGTCGCCGAGCAGCGCCTGGTGCGCGGTGTCGGCGGCGCTGCGCAGCGCGTCGGCGTGCCCGAGCCGTTCCTCCTCGGCGGCGAGGTCGAGGTCCTCGCCCTCCTTCGGGTCGACCTTCTCGATCTCCTGCAGGCCGAACCGGAGGACCTCGGCCTCCTGGGCCCGTTCGCGCGCCCGCGTGGTGAGTTCGTCCAGCAGCGCGGTGACCTGCCGATGCCGCTGGTACGCCTGGGTGTAGGCGCGCAGGGGCTTGGTCAGCTCGGCGCCGGCGTACCGGTCGAGCGCGGCGCGCTGCCGCGACGGCTGCAGCAGCCGCTGCTGGTCGGCCTGCCCGTGGACGGCGACGAGGTCGTCGGCGAGGTTGATCAGCACGTTCACGGGCACGGACCGCCCGCCGAGGAACGCGCGGGACCGGCCCTCCGCCGACACCGACCGGGTGACGATCAGGGCGTCGTCGTCGAGGTCGCCGCCGGCCTCCTCGACGCGTTCGGCCACGCGGCCGCCCGGGTCGACGATGATCCGTCCCTCCACGGTGGCGCGGTCGGCGCCCGGCCTGACCCGCTGCGGGTCGGCGCGTCCCCCGAACAGCAGCCCGAGGCTGGTGACCACCATGGTCTTGCCCGCCCCGGTCTCGCCGGTCACGACGTTGAACCCCGGGGACAGATCGAGGACGGCCTCGTCGATCACCCCGAGGCCCTGGATTCGCACCTCATCGACCATCGGGCGCACCAGCGTCACAACCCTCCGCAATCAGATCCCGGATCGGCGCCTGTGGAGATTATCTCCTCTGCTCCCCGGACGCTCCCCCGCCCGGAGCCGGCCCGGGCCCGGCGTCGCCGGGATCGCCGCCGACCCCCGGCGCGTCGGCGATCTGCGAGTCCTCCAGCGAGGGTGACGGGTGGGCGGGCTGGCGGACGCGGCCCCGCCAGCCCGTCACCGGCAGCCCGAACTTGGTGACCAGCCGGTCGGTGAACGGGGTGAGGTGCAGCCGCGCGAGCCGCACCGGCTCCACGCCGCGCCGGACCTCCACCCGCGCGCCCGGCGGCAGGTCGAGCGTCCGCCGCCCGTCGCACCACAGGACGGCGCGGGGCGTGCCGGTCAGCACCTCCACCGCGACCGACGAGCGCGGCGACACCACCAGGGGGCGGGCGAACAGCGAGTGCGCGCTGATCGGCACGACGAGCATGGCCTCGACCTCCGGCCACACGACCGGGCCGCCGGCGGAGAACGCGTACGCGGTGGACCCGGTCGGGGTGGCGCAGACCACGCCGTCGCAGCCCCAGCTCGACAGCGGCCTGCCGTCGATCTCGGCGACGACCTCCAGCATCCGCTCCCGTTCCGCCTTCTCGATGCTGGCCTCGTTCAGCGCCCAGGTCGTGCCGAGGACGGTGCCGTTGCGGTGGGCGGTGACGTCGATGGTCATGCGCTCCTCGACGTCGAACCGGCGGGCCACGACCCGGTCGACGGTGGCGGCGAGGTCCTCGCGTTCGGCCTCGGCGAGGAAGCCGACGTGGCCGAGGTTGACGCCGAGCAGCGGGGTGCCGGAGGTGCGGGTGAGGTCGGCGGCGCGCAGCAGCGTGCCGTCCCCGCCGAGGACCATGACGACCTCGGCGTCGTCGGCTGCCGCCGCGCTGGGCGGCATGACCTCGACGCCCGTGCAGTCGATCGCGGCGGCCTCGTCGGCGAGGACCCGCACGCAGATCCCGGCCTCGCTGAGCCGCTCGATGACCAGCTGGGCGCTGCGGACGGCCTCAGGACGCCCGGTGTGCGTCACGACCAGCACCGACCTCTTGCTCATCCTCTGCCCCACTCCTCGACGCGCTCGCGCGTACAGACGTCTGGACGAACGCCCCTGCGCGGGACGTTCCCGGTTCGGATGTCCTCTGTACGGAACCGCGGCGCGCCGACGATCACTGCGGGCCCTTCGCGACGGCGTCGGCGAGATCGGCGGGGTCGAGCGGCGGGGCGCCGTCGCGCAGCCACAGGAAGTACTCCACGTTGCCCGAGGGGCCCGGCAGCGGGCTCGCCGTCACCCCGCGGACGCCGAGCCCGAGCGTCGCCGCATGCTCGGCCACCCCCCGGACCGCGTCGGCGCGCAGCTCCGGGTCGCGGACGACGCCGCCCGCGCCGACCCTGTCCCTGCCGACCTCGAACTGCGGTTTCACCATCATCACGAAGTCGGCGTCCGGTGTCGCGCACGCACGCAGCGGGCCGAGGACCAG
Source organism: Spirillospora sp. (assembly GCA_036564055.1). Lineage (GTDB taxonomy): Bacteria > Actinomycetota > Actinomycetes > Streptosporangiales > Streptosporangiaceae > Spirillospora. The sequence goes on along the minus strand of DATCLF010000298.1, from coordinate 1,949 downwards.
CTTCAGTGAGATGAACGACAGGTCGCCGACGACGAGCTCCGGGGGCGGGCCGTCGAGCATCTCCGGCGTCAGCTCACGGACGTTGCGGCGCTCCATGACGGTGACGCGGTCGTCCGTCCGCAGCGACCAGGCTATCTGGCCGTATCCGACGTCGACGGCGTAGACGCGCGCCGCGCCCGCACGCAGCAGCACGTCGGTGAACCCGCCGGTCGAGGCGCCCGCGTCCAGGCAGACGCGGCCCTTCACCTCGAGCGTGGGGAACGCCTTCAGCGCTCCGGCGAGCTTGTGCCCGCCGCGTGAGACGTACTCGGGGTCGCCGCCGGCGTCGGCGACGACGATCGGGGCGCCGGACTCGACCTGCGTGGCGGCCTTGACCGCGGTCCGCCCGCCGACCCGCACCCGGCCGTCGCCGATCAGCCGCACGGCGTGCTCGCGCGAGCGCGCGAGACCGCGCCGCACCAGCTCCGCGTCCAGTCGCCGTCTGCTCATCGGCTCGCCTCCGCCCGGGTCACGGGCGCGGGCGCAGGGCGTCGGGGAAGGCGGGCCTGGGCGGCGCCGGCGGCCCGCCTGCACCGGCCGGGCGGGCCGCGTCGGCGGGGTCGGCCGGGTCGGCGGACGCGAGCAGATCCTGAAGCCGCCGGTGGACGTCCTCGTAGATCTCCACGTGCTCGGAGACGGGCAGTGCGCCGAGCTCGCCGAGGCGGGCCAGGGCCTCGTCCACGCGCGGGTCGCCGGTGGGCTCCGGCGGCGGGACGTCGGGGAAATCCGGCGCGTCCGCGGCCTCTTCCGCGGCCGTGACCTCTCCCACGGCCGGGGCGTGCTGCGCGGCCGGCGGAACCGGCCCGTGCGGGGCTTCGTCGGACATCACGTTCACCTCCCGGTGGACCCTTAACTTCTGCGACGGTTCGCGTCCGGCTCACGCTGAACGCTACCTTCCCTGAACGACATCGTTGGCGACGGAACGGGAACGGCCTGACCATGGCGAACGAGGAGGACTGCCGGGCGGCGCTCGGCCGTGTCGTGGAGCGCATGAAGGAGGTGGACCCGGACAAGTTCGCCGAGCACGTGGTCGAGCGGACCATCAGCTGCGTGATCCCGGATCTCGGGGTCGCCTACCGGACGCGTCTTCACCGGGACGGGCTCGAACCGTTCGAGCCGGACGACGACCCGAAGGCGGCGCAGGTGAGGCTGACGGTCGCCAGTGACGATCTCGTCGCCATGGCCGACGACCGGCTGAACCCCGCCAAGGCGTGGGCGACGGGGCGTCTCAAGATCGAGGCGAGCGTCTTCGACCTGCTCCGCCTGCGCAAACTGCTCTGACCCCGCCCGCTCTGACCCCGCGGGGCCGCCCGGAACCCGGCCAGGGCGGGCGCGGCCTTCCGAGGCGGCCTCGGGCGATGGGATCAGCGCGGGGGCGTGGGAGCGCGGCAGACGCACATACGGGCGGTAGCCGGGGACGGCCCGCTGCCGCGGGTGCCCCGGGAGGGTCTGCGAGCCGCAGTCCAGGGTGCGGACCTGCTTGAGCGTCGACACCTCAGGAGAGCGCCATGAGGTGGTGACGGGCGGGCGAACGTCCGGGGGCGGGAGCCCTGACAGAACGCCGTTGTTCAGGCGAGATGGAGGCGTTCCAGCGCCCCGTGCACCGCATCGGGCGGACAGGGGTACTCCTCCTGCCAGGCCGCCGCGGCCAAGGCCCTCAGACCGTCGTAGGGGTCGCCGTCGCCGGAGATCTCGATCCGATCGTTCTCCCACCTGGCCGTCCAGCCCTCGCAGCGGGCGCCCTCGCCGTCCACGCGGACCTCGGGATGCGGGACGAGGAGGCCCGTCAGGTCGGGAGCGAGGTACGTGGGCCGCCGGTTGACCGGGGCGGTGAGGGCCTGCAGGGGGTCGGTGACGCCGGTGAAGACCAGCAGACTGTCGGCGTGTCCGTTGTGGGCCCCTTCGATGTC
>DATCLF010000297.1:0-5360 GCA_036564055.1 Spirillospora sp. | reverse complement strand
ATGTGGGTCGTCCCGATGACGGGGTCGCCGCCGATGCCGACGCAGGTGGAGAACCCGATGTCGCGCAGCTCGTACATCATCTGGTACGTCAGCGTGCCCGACTTCGACACCAGGCCGATGCGGCCGGGGCTGGTGATGTCGGCCGGGATGATGCCCGCGTTCGACTTGCCGGGGGACGCGATGCCGGGGCAGTTCGGCCCGATGATGCGGGTCTTGTTGCCCTTCTTCTCGTTGTACGCCCAGAAGTAGGCGGTGTCGTGGACCGGGATGCCCTCGGTGATCACGACGCAGAGGGGGATCTCGGCGTCGATCGCCTCGATGACGGCGTCCTTGGTGAACTTCGGCGGGACGAACACGACCGACACGTCGGCGCCGGTCTGCTCGATCGCCTCCTTGACGGTGCCGAGTACCGGGAGGGTCGTGCCGTCGAAGTCGACGGTCTGCCCGGCCTTGCGGGCGTTGACGCCGCCGACGACCTTGGCGCCGGCCCGCAGCATCCGCCGGCCGTGCTTGGAGCCCTCGGATCCGGTGATCCCCTGAATGATGATCTTGCTGTTCTCAGTGAGCCAGATGGCCATCGCTCATGCACCTGCCGCGAGTTCTGCGGCACGCCTGGCCGCGTCGTCCATGGTGTCGACCTGCTGTACGCCCTTCAGCCCGGCGTCGCTCAGGATCTTGCGGCCGAGCTCGGCGTTGTTGCCGTCCAGCCGGACGACGAGGGGGCGGTCGACGGACTCACCGCGCTCGTCGAGCAGCCGGTAGGCGGACACGATGCCGTTGGCGACGGCGTCGCACGCCGTGATGCCGCCGAAGACGTTGACGAAGACGGACTTCACGTCGGGGTCCGACAGGACGATCTCCAGCCCGTTCGCCATCACCTCGGCGGACGCGCCGCCGCCGATGTCGAGGAAGTTCGCCGGGCGCTGCCCGCCGAACTGCTCGCCGGCGTAGGCGACCACGTCCAGCGTCGACATGACCAGCCCGGCTCCGTTGCCGATGACGCCGACGCTTCCGTCGAGCTTGACGTAGTTGAGGTCCTTGGCCTTGGCCGCCGCCTCCAGCGCGTCGGCCGCGCTCTTCTCCTCGAACTTCTCATGGTCCTGACGGAAGGCCGCGTTGTCGTCGAGGGTGACCTTGCCGTCGAGCGCCCTCACCTTGCCGTCCGTGGTGAGGATCATCGGGTTGACCTCGACGAGGGTGGCGTCCTCGTCGGTGAACACGGCCCAGAGCCGCTCAATCAGCTCCGCGGCGCCGTCGAGGGCCTCCTCGGGGAGCCGGCCCTGCTCGGCGATCCGCCGGGCGGTGGCCCGGTCCACGCCCTCCAGCGGCGAGATCGGCACCATCGCCAGCCGGTCGTGCGGCACCTCCTCGATCTCCATGCCGCCCTCGACGGAGCAGATCGACAGGAACGTGCGGTTGGCGCGGTCAAGGAGGAAGGAGAAGTAGAACTCCTGCGCGATCGCGCTCCCCTCCTCGATCAGGACCTTGTGGACCGTGTGGCCCTTGATGTCCATGCCGAGGATCTGTTCGGCGAGCGCCTTCGCCTCGTCCGCCGAGTCGGCCAGCTTCACGCCGCCGGCCTTGCCGCGGCCCCCGGTCTTCACCTGGGCCTTGACCACGACCTTCGAGCTCCCCGCGGCGAACAGCTCCGCCGCGATGGCCCGGGCTTCCTCTGGGGTGTGGGCAACCTTGCCGGTAGGCACCGGTACCCCGTAATCGGCGAAGAGTTCTTTCGCCTGATGTTCGTACAGGTCCACGAGGCGTCCTTAGAACGGATCGACAGCCGAAAGACCACGCGAGTGGGGGTTACACGGGAGTCCGTGCGGCCGGCACTCCGCGGTCCGCTCCGTCGACGCAGCCTAGTCAACCCGTCATCGTGGTGAGGCCCCCGGGTCCCCATGTCGGCGAGTGTCACCGGGACGCAGGTGTGCCCCTCGCCGACGCCGGGCACGAGTGGCAGATGAGGAGGATGAACCGATTGACGTAGTTTGATGTACTTACTTGCTTGATCAGCGGACCAGGGCGCCGGATACGGCAGGGGGCGAACGGATGGGGATGCCGGAGGCCACGACTCCTACTCCTCCGGCCCCCGCGCCTCCGAAGCCGGGCCACCGGCCGTTCCCGGCGCGCGGGCGGCCGCGGGCCCGCAGCGGCGCGCGGAACCTGCGGCGCGTCACCGCCGCCCTCCTCGCCGCCACGGTCGTCGCCACCGGCGGCGCCACGAGCCCGCAGCCCGCGGGTCCGGGCTGGGCGAGCCCCGGGCTGGTCGGCGGGGGCGGCTGGCCGTACGCCAGCGTCCCCCTGCCGCCCGACCAGGCGGAAGGGGCGTCCTACCTGCCCGACAGCACCGCCGTCCGCCTCGCCGACGGGCGGGTCCTGCTCGTTCCGCCGGGACGCGAACGGCCCATGACCGTCGAGGCGGACGACCCCCTGGTCAAACGGGCGATCCGGACCGACCAGGCGTGGCTCGCGCGGGGCGTCGTCCCGGACGGCGGCCTCGACCCCGCCACCGGCGCCGAACCCGGCTTCCGCGACATGGCCGCCCGCGCGCTGCTCGACCTGCGGCTGCTCACCCGCCCGAACGGGGCGTCGCTCGCGTCGTGGTACTCCAAGTGGCGCTACACGTGGCCGCGTGACTCGGCGTTCGCGGCGGCCGCCTTCACCGTCACCGGGCACCCGTCGGAGGCGCGCCGCATCCTCGGCTTCCTGGCCCGCGTCCAGAACGGGAACGGCATGTGGGCCGCGCGCTACCACCCGGACGGGACCGCGGTCAGCGACGGCCGGGCGGCGCAGCTCGACGCGCTCGGCTGGGTTCTGTGGGCGGCGTGGTTCCACCGCCTGCACCACCCGTCGGCGGACGAGGAGCTTCCCGAGCTGTGGCCGATGGTGCGGCGCGCCGCCGACCATCTGACGCGGTCCCTGGACGCCGAGGGGCTGCCGCCCGCCTCGTCCGACTACTGGGAGCGCGACCCCCGCGGCGAGCAGGACCCCCGGCGGCCCACGCTCGGCGTCGTCGGTCCGGTGCTCGCGGGCCTGCGGTCCGCCGCGGACGTCGCCGCGCGCCGCGGCGACCGCGCGAAGGCCGAGCAGTGGCGGCGGGCGGCGCGACGCGTCGCCGGCGCGGTCGACCGCCAGTTCGCCCCGTACGGCTATCCGCGCTCCCCCGTCCCCGGCGGTCGGATGGACACCTCGGTGACGTTCCTCGCCCCGCCGTTCGCCGCCCCCGATCCCCGCGTGACCGCCGCGATCCGCGACGCGGCCCGCAGGCAGGCGACGCCCAACGGCGGCGTGCTGCCGGGCGAGGGGTGGTCCGGCCACCCGGACATCGCGTGGACGCCCGAGGTCGCCATGTTCGGGCTCGCCGCCGCCGCGTCGGGCCGGACCGACGACGCGCTCGACCGGCTGAGCTGGCTCGCCGCGCACCGCACGTCCCTCGGCGCGCTCCCCGAGAAGGTCGGCCCGGAAGGCAAGCCCGCCGGCCCCGCCCCGCTGGGATGGACGGCGGCGCTCGTCCTGCTCGGCCTGTCGGCCCTGGAAAGGCCCCTGCCCGTCCCGCCCGCCGGCTGAGCGGGGGCCTCAGAGCTTCTCGATGCCGGCGTAACGCAGGACCAGGGTTCTGACGCCGTAGTCGCCGCCGAAGTCGATGCTCGCCTTCTCGCCCTTGTCGTAGACGGAGACGACGGTCCCGAGGCCGAAGGCGTCGTGGGTGACCTTGTCGCCCGGCGACAGGGACGGAACGGGACGTCCGCCCGACGACCGGGCGCCCGGCCGGGACGCGACCCGCGACAGCGCCGACCCGGTGCCCGAGGGCCCCTCCCGTTCCCACTCGATGAGCGACGAGGGGACCTCGCCCAGGAACCGGGACGGCGGATTGACCTGCGGGGCGCCCCACGAGCTGCGCATCGCGGCGCGCGACAGGTAGAGGCGCTGCCGGGCGCGGGTGATGCCGACGTAGGCGAGGCGGCGTTCCTCCTCCAGTTCCTTCGGGTTGCTCATGGCGCGCAGGTGCGGGAAGACGCCGTCCTCCAAGCCGGTGAGGAACACGACGGGGAACTCCAGGCCCTTGGCGGTGTGCAGGGTCATGAGGGTGACGACGCCCTCGTCGGTCTCCTCCGGCTGCTCGCCGGGCGGGATGGGAGCGCCCTTGGGGCCGCCGGGGACGGAGTCGGCGTCGGCGACGAGGGCGACCTGTTCGAGGAACTCGGGCAGGCGTCCCTCGGCGGACTCGCCGTCGAGCCGGTCCTCGAACTCGCGGGCGACGGCCTCGAGTTCCTGGAGGTTCTCGATGCGGGTCTCGTCCTGCGGGTCCTTGGACGCCTGAAGCTCGGCGAGGTACCCGCTGGCCTTGAGGACCTCGGCGACGAGGTCGGCGGGGGTGAGCGTCTCGGCGGCGGAGCGGAGTTCGTCGAGGAGGGCGACGAAGTCGCGGACGGCGTTGATCGAGCGGGTCGCCATCCCCGGGACGTCCTCGGGCCTGCGCAGCGCCTGCCAGAACGAGATCCGCTCGCGGGAGGCGTACGCCTCCACGCACGCCTCGGCGCGGTCGCCGATGCCGCGTTTCGGCACGTTGAGGATGCGGCGCAGGGAGACGGTGTCCTCGGGGTTGGCGAGGCACCGCAGGTACGCGAGCACGTCGCGGATCTCCTTGCGCTCGTAGAAGCGGACGCCGCCGACGACCTTGTAAGGCAGGCCGACGCGGATGAACACCTCTTCGAAGACGCGCGACTGGGCGTTGGTGCGGTAGAAGACGGCGACGTCGCCGGGACGGGCCTCGTTCTCGTCGGTGAGCCGGTCGACCTCGCGGGCGACGAACGCGGCCTCGTCGTGCTCGTTGTCGGCGACATAGCCGACGATCTTGTGGCCCTCGCCCTGGTCGGACCACAGCTTCTTCGGCTTGCGGTCGGCGTTGCGCTCGATGACCGCGTTGGCCGCCGACAGGATCGTCTGCGTGGAGCGGTAGTTCTGTTCCAGCAGGATCGTGGTGGCGTCCGGGTAGTCGCGCTCGAACTCCAGGATGTTGCGGATCGTCGCGCCGCGGAACGCGTAGATCGACTGGTCGGCGTCGCCGACCACGCACAGCTCGGCGGGTCCCAGGCCCTCGACGGGGGTCGTCAGCTCCCTGACCAGCTCGTACTGGGCGTGGTTGGTGTCCTGGTACTCGTCGACGAGGACGTGCCGGAACCGGCGCCGGTAGTGCTCGGCGGCCTCCGGGAACGCCTGCAGCAGGTTGACCGTCATCATGATCAGGTCGTCGAAGTCCATGGCGCCGGCCTGCTGCAGCCGCGCCTGGTACATCTCGTAGGCCTCGGCGAGCGTCTGCTCCATGTGGGTGGACGCCCGGGCCTTGAACGTCTCGTAGT
>DATCLF010000296.1:0-12977 GCA_036564055.1 Spirillospora sp. | reverse complement strand
GGATCGACGACCTGGACGAGGCCGCGGTCGCCCGCACCCTCGGCGTCGTCCTCAAGCACGTCTACGACAAGGAACGCGCCGCCAAGGAACTGGGCCTGCCGGGCTGACCTGGACACGGGACGCTTGGACACGCCGCCATGCCCTCCTTCTCCGACCGCCCCTTCTCCGACCGCCGCAGCCTCCTCGACCGGCACACCGGGTTCGTCGCCGAGCTGCGCCGCGCCGGGCTGCCGGTGTCGGTCGCCGAGGGCCTCGACGCGGTCCGCGCCCTGCGGGCCGTCGACCTCCTCGACCGCGAGGCGGTCCGGGCCGCCTACGCGGCGACCCTCGTGAAATGGCCGCAGCACCGCCGGACGTTCGACACCCTCTTCGACCTGTGGTTCCCCGCCGCGGTCGGAGACGGCGCCGCCGCGCCCGCGCGGGACCGCCCCGCCCGGACCACCGGCTCCGACGGGCGGCCCGTCCCGCCGCCCCTGGACCCCGAGGTCCAGGCCCGCCGCGACGAGCTGGCCGACCTGCTCCTGTCGGGCGACGACGCCGCGCTGCGGCGGTTCGCCCGCGTCACCGTCGGCGAGTACGGCCGCGCCCCGGGCCAGGAGTCGTGGTTCTCCTCCGGCGTCCTGCGCACCCTGTCGCCCGAGACGCTCATGGCCCGCCTCCTCAACGCGGTCCTGCACGGAAGCGAACGCGGAGGGATGGCCGAACGCGTCGCCCGCCGGACGTTCCGCGAGCGCATCGCCCGGTTCGAGGACCTCGTCGCCGCCGAGGTGCGGCGCCGCATCGCCGAGGACACCGGCGCCGAACGCACCTCCCGCCTCACCGTCCGCCCGCCCCTGGAGCGTCTCGACTTCTCGTCCGCGACCCGCGCCGAACTCGACGCGCTGCGCCGCGAGGTGCATCCGCTGGCGCGCAGGCTCGCCTCCCGCCTCGCGCAGAAGCAGCGGCACGGCAGGCGCGGCCGGCTCGACTTCCGCCGGACGGTCCGCGCGTCCCTCACCAGCGGGGGAGTGCCGCTCACCACCCATCACCGGCCGCGCCGCCCCCACCGGCCCGAGCTGGTCGTCCTCTGCGACGCCAGCGATTCGGTGTCGGCGTTCGCGCACTTCACCCTGCTGCTCACGTTCGCGCTGCGGGAGCAGTTCACCAAGGTCCGCGCGTTCGCGTTCATCGACACGACCGACGAGATCACCCGGTTCTTCGCCCCGGGCGTGGACATCGCGGACGCGATGACGCGCATGGCCGCCGAGGCCGACCTCGTCTGGATCACCGGCCGTTCCAACTACGGCCACGCCATCAAGGTCTTCGACGAGCGGTACCGCGACGCCGTCACGCCCAAGACGTCCCTGCTGATCCTCGGCGACGCCCGCTCCAACTACGGGGAGCTGGCCCTGCCGACCCTGCGCTCCCTGGTCGACCGGGCCCGGCACGCGTACTGGCTGAACCCCGAGCCGCGCAGGCAGTGGGACACCGGCGACTCCGCCGCCTCCCGCTACGGCGAGATCGTCCCCATGTACGAGTGCCGGAACCTGACACAGCTGGCCGCGTTCATCGAGGACCTCGCCTGAGCGGGCGCGCCTGAGAAGATCGCCCGACCGGGTCTCGGATGTGCCGCGGAGCGGCCGGGTTCAGTGGCCGCGGGCGATCCACTCGTCCAGGTGCGGGGCCTCCGCACCGATCGTGGTGGACGGCCCGTGACCGGTGCGCACCTCGGTGTCCGGCGGCAGCGTGAGCAGCCGCTCCCGGATCGAGGTGATGATCGTCGGAAAGTCGGAGAACGACCGCCCGGTCGCGCCCGGCCCGCCGCTGAACAGGGTGTCCCCGGAGAAGACCGTGCCGAGGTCCGGGGCGTACAGGCACACCGCGCCCGGGCTGTGCCCCGGCGTATGCAGGACGGTCAGGTCGGTGCCCGCCACGGTGATGACCTGCCCGTCGGACAGGTCGCCGTCGGGGCTCACGTCCGGGTGTTTCTGCTTCCAGAGCATGAGGTCGTCCGGATGCAGCAGCACGGGGGCGCCGGTGCGGGCCTTCAGCTCCGGTGCGGCGTCGATGTGGTCGTCGTGGCCGTGCGTGGACACGATCGCCACGAGGCGCCGCCCGCCGACCGCCTCGGCGATCGCGGCGGCGTCGTGCGCCGCGTCGATGACGATCGCCTCCTTGTCGTCGCCGACGATCCACACGTTGTTGTCGACGTCCCACGTCCCGCCGTCGAGCGAGAACGTCCCCGACGTCTCGACGTGGTCGATCCGCGCGGCCATCAGAGCGTCACCCCCCGCATCAGAGCACCACCACCGACCGCAGGACGTCACCGCGGTGCATCTTCTCGAACGCGCCCTCCACGCCGTCCAGCTCGATCGTCTCGGACACGAACGCGTCGAGGTCGAGGCGGCCCTGCAGGTAGAGGTCGATGAGCATCGGGAAGTCGCGCGTGGGCAGGCAGTCGCCGTACCACGACGACTTCAGCGCCCCTCCGCGGCCGAACACGTCCAGCAGCGGGAGCTCCAGCTTCATCTCCGGCGTCGGAACCCCCACCAGCACGACCGTCCCGGCGAGGTCGCGGGCGTAGAACGCCTGCTCGTAGGTCTCGGGGCGGCCGACCGCCTCGATGACGACGTCGGCGCCGAAGCCCCCGGTCAGCTCCCGCACCCGCTCGACGACGTCCTCGTCCTCGGCGTTGACGGTGTGAGTGGCGCCGAGCGAGGACGCGGTGGTGAGCTTGCGCTCGTCGATGTCCACCGCGATGATCTTCGCCGCGCCCGCCAGCCGCGCCCCGAGCACCGATGCGGCGCCGACGCCGCCGCACCCGATGACCGCGACCGAGTCGCCGCGTCCCACCCCTCCGGTGTTGATCGCGGCGCCGAGCCCCGCCATCACCCCGCAGCCGAGCAGGCCCGCCACCTCGGGCTTGGCCGCGGGGTCGACCTTCGTGCACTGACCCGCGGCGACGAGGGTCTTGTCGGCGAACGCGCCGATGCCGAGCGCGGGCGACAGCTCCGTGCCGTCCTCCAGCGTCATCTTCTGCTCGGCGTTGTGGGTGTCGAAGCAGTACCAGGGGCGCCCCCGCCGGCAGGCCCGGCACTGGCCGCACACCGCGCGCCAGTTGAGGATCACGAAGTCGCCGGGCGCCACCTCGCTCACCCCGTCGCCCACCTGCTCCACCACGCCGGCGGCCTCGTGCCCGAGCAGGAACGGGAACTCGTCGGTGATGCCGCCCTCGCGGTAGTGCAGGTCGGTGTGGCACACCCCGCACGCCTGGACCCGGACGACCGCCTCCCCGGGCCCCGGGTCCGGCACGACGATCGTCTCGATGCGCACCGGCTCGCCCTTGCCCGGTGCGATGACCCCGCGTACACGTTGTGCCATGCCGCCGCCTCTCCTCGCTTCGACGTCCCCCGACCTTCACGATCTGTATATCGCGTGTCCGACCCGCCGGACACCGTCCGGACCCGGCCGCTCAGCCGAAGCGGATGGCCTGGAGCTTGTCGGCGGCGTCGCGGTCGAGGACCGTGACGCCGGAGGCCGGCGGCAGCGGACCGCCGCTGCGGGCGCGGTCGACGAGGGGCCGCCAGCGGCGGCAGTGACGCGCGAACGTCGCGCCGGTGATGACGCGGCCGCGGGCGAGCTGCCCGGCGCGCGCCGTCTCCGGGGCGACGTCGATGAGGATGAGGTGAAGGTCGTGGCCGCGCAGGCGCGCCAACCACGCGAACAGGTACAGGACGTGCGGCCAGGTGCCCCGGGTGTGGGCGACGACGCCGTCGCCCGCGAGGATCGCGCGGCCGATGTGCCACACGTGCGTCGCATGGATCAGCGGGGTGCGGAGCCGGGCGGGCACGGACCTCAACGTCCGCGCCCACCGGTTGCGCGCCTGCCGGGAGTCGATCACGAGGACGTCGCCCACGCGCACCGGGCCCGTCTCGTCCCCGTGCAGCCCGTACAGGCGGTCGAGCAGGGTGCTCTTGCCGGCGCCGGGAAGCCCGGCCACCAGCACCACGGAGCCGGCCGGGTAGCGCAGGGCCGGCCCGGGATCCACCTCGTGGTGCTCGCGGATGGTCGTCTCCTGGTCCTCGGCCCGCCGTGTGGTCGGACAACGACTCTCGGCCCGCCGTTGGTTCCGACCGAGGTGTCCCTAGCGGCGTGTCACCAGCCGCGTTCGCGCCATTCGGGCAACGCGGGACGCTCGCGGCCCAGCGTCGAGTCCTTGCCGTGGCCCGGGTAGAACCAGGTGGCGTCGGGAAGCCGGTCGAAGACGCGTTCCTCGACGTCGGAGAGCAGCTGCTTGAACCGGGTCGGATCGCCCCAGGTGTTGCCGACGCCGCCGGGGAACAGGCTGTCCCCGGTGAACAGGTGCGGGCTGTCCGCGAGCTCCCCGCCCGCGTCGTACAGCAGCGCGATCGAGCCGGGCGTGTGACCGCGCAGGTGGATGACCTCCAGGGACGCCCGCCCGACCCGCACGGTGTCGCCGTGCTCGACGGGCTCGGTGACCGGCTCGGGCAGCGCCTCGGCGTCGCGGGGGTGGGCCACGACGGCGGCGCCGGTCGCGCGGACCACCTCGCTCAACGCCATCCAGTGGTCCTGGTGACGGTGCGTGGTGACGACCCTGACCAGGGGCCCGTCGCCGATCAGCTCGAGCAGCCGGGACGCCTCGTTCGCCGCGTCGATGAGGAGCTGCTCGCCGGTCGCGGTGCAGCGCAGGACGTAGGCGTTGTTGTCGTAGGGGCCGACGGACACCTTCGTGATGGTCAGGCCGGGCAGCTCCCGCACGTCCGGACGGCCCCCGGGCTCGACGTTTCCCGTGTACGTCATGCGTCCTCCCGTCGGTGATGCGATGCCCCATCTTCCATCATCGCCGTCCCGGTTCCGCCTTCCTCCCCGGCCCGGGCGGCGAATGCGTCACCAGACGCAGATGAACCGTGCGCTCACGGACGGATATCTCCGTATTGCCAGCGCATCATTGTCACAGGAAGATCGAAATGAGCGGGAGGACGGTGAAGCGTTGGTAACCGCATTCCGTCCCGGACCGGACAAGGAGACGCCGGAGGACCTCCTCGGGCGGGCCTGCACGCTGGTCCGGCTGTGCGGCCGGGACTCCGCCATCGCCGTGGTGTTCCTGGCCCTGGTGCTGGTCGGGACCGTGACCCGGCTGGCCGCCGGCGCGCCCGGACTGCCCGCGCTGGCCCTGCTGCCCGTGCTCGCCGGCTCGTTCGCGGTCTCGGCCGGCTACGTGATCCGCTCGCGCCGGACGCTGGTCTCCGTCCTCGCGAAGGTCCGCGGCCGGACCGGATCACCGGTCGACCCGGGCGTGCCCTGGACCCCCTTCGGGTCGACGGTCGCGCTGGACGAGCGGGTGCGCGACATGGAGCTGCGGCGGCTGCTGTCGGCGGCGCACCGCTGCGGCGAGCTGTCCTGGCAGGCGGTCGCGTGGGCCGCCACGACCGCGGTGCTGTTCCTGTTCTGGATGCTGGCGGCGGCGGTGGCGGGAGGCTGACCGGTTGACCGAGAACGTCCCCGGTGCGCGGGCACGGGAACCGGCCGTGCCCGCCCCCCGCCGTGCCGGGCCGCCCGACGGCGAGACGTCCGCGTTCGTCATGGGCGTCCGCCCGGGAAGCTTCTGGGAACGGCTCGCTCCCTCCGACCAGGAGGCCCTGCGGGCCATGGGCCGCCGCACCGACATCCCGCCCGGCGGGATGCTGTGCCACCAGGGGTCGGTCGCCCCGGCGGTGTACGTCGTGTTCAAGGCGTCCCCCGCCGCGACGAGCAACGCGGTGGCCAAGGAGTTCGTCGACTCCAGCGAGGGCGACGAGTCGATCATCGATCTGTTCGGTGCCGGCGACCTCGTCGGCGCGCTCGGCCCCTGGGGTCACCCGCAGCGCGGCACCGTCGCCGCGCTCGACCACGTCGCGGCGCTGCGGATCGACCGCCGCAAGTTCCGCAGCCTCCTGGCGGCCAGCCCGCAGGTCGCCGACGCGATGATGCACGCGATCTCCCAGACCGTCACCTACGGCGGGCGCCGGCACGCGGTCCGGGCCGCCGACCATCCGCAGCGGCTCGCCTACCACCTGCTCGAACTGGCCCACCGCTTCGGCGAGCCCGCCCCCGGCCGGGGGACGCGGATCCCGATCAAGCTCAGCCAGGCGGAGCTGGCGAACTGGGCCGGGATCTCGCGCGAGACGCTGGTGCGCTGGTTCCGGCTCTGGCGGGCCAAGGGCATCCTCGACACCAGGCCGCGCCCGCTGACCATCCTGGACACCGAGCGGCTGCGCCGTGCCGCGAGCCCCTGGGGCGACGAGTGGCCCGCCCTCGGCCGCGAGGAGCCGCGCCGGCCCGAGCCCGCCGACGACGCCGTGATCGCGGCCCCCGAGACGGTGCGCCCGGACGGCGCCGGTCCGCCCAAGGTCAAACTCCCGGCCGACAACCCCTACTTCGCGGGCCGTGCGGTCAGCCTCGGCAAGCTCGACCTGCTGGTGAGCCAGTCCGAATGGCCGCGCGCCGTGATCATCCAGGGGATGGCGGGCGTCGGCAAGACGACGCTGGCCGTGCACTGGGCGCACCGGGTCGTCGAGCGGTTCCCCGACGGCGTCCTGTTCGCCGACCTGCGCGGCACGCCGCGCAGCCCGGTCACCCCGGCGGAGGCGATGGGACGGGTGCTGCGCGCGGCGGGCGTGCCCGGCGACCGGCTGCCGCGCACCGAGGCCGAGCTCGCCGCCCAGTGCCGGTCGATGCTGGCCGACCGGCGGATGCTGCTGATCCTCGACAACGCGTCCCGGCCCGAGCAGGTCAGGCCGCTGCTCGCCGCGGCGACGTCCGGGCTGGTGGTCGTCACGAGCCGGCGCCGGCTGCCCGCGCTGCTGGAGGACGGCGACGTCCGGACCCTGGAGCTGCGGGAGATGGCGACGCAGGAGGCGGTGGACCTCATCTCCAACGTCCTCGGCCCGGGCGACGCCCGCGTCCGCGAGGAGCACAAGGCGGTCGTGCGGCTTGCCCGCGCGTGCGGGCACCTTCCGCTCGCGCTGGGCGTCATGGCCGGGCGGCTCGCCGAGAACCGGGACGAGTCCATCGCCGCGACCGTGCGGGAGCTCGCCGCGCGGGACGGCGACGACTCCGTCCCCTACAGGTCGAGACTGACCGGCGCGGGGCTCGGGGACGGCGCCGGGCACGGCGGGTCGGGCCCCGAGCTGCGGGCCGCCGTGAACCCCACCTTCGACGTCGCCTACCGCAGCCTGCGCCGCGACCAGCGCGAGGCGTTCCGCAGGCTCGGGCTCGTCGCGGGCCCCGACTTCACGCCCACCGCCCTCGCCGCCCTCCAGGACCGCACCGTCGAGAAGGCGCGCGAATGCCTGGAGGGACTGCGGCAGGCGTACCTCGTCCAGGACGTCGGGCCGGACCGCTACCGCATGCACGACCTCCTGCGCGACTTCGCCCGCGAGCAGGGGCTGCGCGAGGACTCCGACGGCGAGCAGCTCGAGGCGCAGCAGCGGCTCCTGAACGCCTACCTCGCCGACGCCCGCGCCGCCGGAGCCGCGCTGACCCGGCGCCCGCGTCCCACCGTGCACCGGACGGACGCGCCGCACCGCGCGCCGCGGGGCCGCCGGGCGGCAGCATCCGAACGTGCTGCCGCATCCGAACGTGCTGCCGCGTCCGAACGCGCTGCCGCGCTCGCCTGGTTCGAGGCCGAGCGGCGCAACCTCGTCGCGGCCGTCCACCAGGCGGCCCGGCTCGGCCTGCACCGGACCTGCTGGGAACTCGCCGACGCGCTGTTCGACTTCCAGCAGTTCCGGCGCTACAGCGAGGACAACATCGCCGTCCACCAGGCCGGGCTGCACGCGGCCCGCACCGAGGAGGACTGGGCCGCGGCGGCCGTCATGCTGCACAACCTGGCGGTGGCGCACTACGAGCTCGGCGACTCCGTCCAGGCCGTCGGGTACGGGGAGGACGCGCGGCGCGGGTTCCGAGCCGTCGACCCGCGCGACCGCTTCGGGGAGGCCGTCGCCCTCGCCACCCTCGCCGACGTCCACGCCGTCCTCGGCCGCTACCTCACGGCCATCGAGCAGGCCCGCCTGTCCCTGGAGATCCTCGGCGAGCTGGGTGACGAGGCGGACGACGCTGCGGTCGCCAAGACCCATCAGACCCTCGCCCGCGCCTATCTGGGTCCCGCCGACTACGAGAACGCGCTGGAGCACGCCGCTCAGGCGCTTGAGGTACGGCGCCGGATCGGCGACATGCAGGGCGTGGCCGAGACCCTCCTCACCATCGCGCAGGTCCATCGACGTCAGGGCAACGTCCACGAAGCGGTGTCGCACGCGTTGGAGGCCCTGTTCATCCGGCAGGAGCTCGCCGACATGCACGGGGCCGCGCAGGCGCTCACGGAACTGGCGCGCATGAACGCCACGCTCGGACTGCGCGACATCGCGCTCCGGGACGCCGAGCAGGCCCTGACCATCTACCGTTCCCTCGGCGCGCGTCACGGGGAGGCGCGCACGCTCACCACGCTGGCCAGGCTGATGTGCGACGCCACCAGGTTCGCCGAGGCGTTCACCTACTGCGGGCAGGCGCTGCGCCTGCACCGCGAGACCAGCGACCGCCATGGCGAGGCCGAGACGCTCGCGCAACTCGGCATCGTGCACTCGCGCCTCGGACGGCTCCGGGAGGCGCGCGAGCATCTCCTGCGCGCCGTGGAGATCCGCCGCGAGATCGGCGACCAGCACGGCGAGGCCCACGACCTGGAGCACCTGTCGGTGGTCATGCGCCGCCTCGGCCGCCACCAGGAGGCGTTCGTCCTCGGCCTGGAGGCGCTCGACCTGTGGCATCGGCTCGGCGCGCAGGGCGGCATGGCCGGAACCCTCGGCAGCCTCGCCCGCACCTACTCCCGCCTCGGCCTCCCCGAGGACGCCGAGCGCGCCGCGCGGCAGGCGCTGGAGATCCGCAGCTCGCGCGGCGACTGGCACGGCCTCGGCGTCGGCATGGACACCCTCGCCGCCGTGCTGCGCCGCGCCGGCCGTCCCGAGGAGGCCCTGGAACGCGAGCTCGAGGCGCTGCGCTTCCTGGGCAAGGTTGGCGACCGGCACGGCGAGGGCACCGCCCTGGTCCACCTCGCCGCCATCCACCTCGACCTCGGCAACGCCCGCGAGGCCCTCGACGTGGGGCGCCGGGCCCACGATCTCGCCGCCGAACTCGGCGACCACCGCGCGCAGGCGTCCGCGCTGCACTTCATGGCCCGCGCGTCGCACCTGCTCGGCGAGCACGCCCGCGCGGTCGCGTACGTCGACACCGAGGTCGGCCTCCGCCGCGACATGGACGACCATCGCGGCCTGCGACGCGCCCTGGAGCTGCTGCGCGACCTGCACCTCGCGATGGGCGACCAGGCCGCCGCCGACGACTGCGTCCGGCGCGTCAAGGCGCTGGACAACTGGCTCGAACCAGACAAATCCCTCGACATGTGAAATTGCGGCCGCGCGGGCGGATCCGCCCCGATAGGCCGAGGAGGGGAGACGGGATGGAGACCACCTCTTTCTGGGACGCGCTCCCCGGACGCGCCCGCGAGGCCCTGCTGCGCGCCGGCGTCCCGGTCGTGATCAGGCCTGGCGCCTTCCTCACCCGGGAGCACACCCGCGCGTCCCAGGTCTTCGTCCTGCGCTCCGGGGCGGCGAAGGTGTGGGTCGACCGCGGAGGCGACAGCGCCATCCTCGACGTCCTCGGTCCGGGCGACCTCGCCGGGGAGCTGGAGGCGGTCGACGGCGGCGTCCGGCACGCCAACGTCGAGGCGCTGACCCGCGTCGAGGCGCTCGTCCTGCCCGCCGCGCGGTTCCGCAGCGTGCTGGACGAGCATCCCGGTTCGGCGTGGGCCGTCGCCGCCGTGCTCGCCGAGCGGCTGCGGGACGCCAACGAGCTCCGCATCGCCCATTTCCCCGACGAGCCCGAACGCCGTCTCGCCGGGCGGCTGCTGCGCCTGGTGGCGCGCTTCGGCTCGCCCGTCAAGCGGGAACGGCCGGACGGCGCGGCGCGGGCGGCCGGGGGGACGACCGAGGAGGGCTGCGTCCAGATCCGGATCCCCGTCACCCAGCAGGACCTCGGCCGCTGGGCGGGCATGGGCCGTCGCAAGGTCGCGCAGATCCTCGCGGCCGAGCCGGTCCGCGGCGGCCTGAGCGTCACCCGCGGCGCGATCGTCGTCCGCTCGGTCGACGCCCTGCACCGCCTCGCCGGCCACGACACCGACTGACACGAGAGCGACCGACGCGCGGCCGTTCCTGCGTGCCGTGCCGGCCGCTGCACGGAGCGGGGACGCCGGGCGGCAGAATGGCGGCCGTGAGGCATCCCGTCTGCGTGACCTGCGGCGTCCAGTACGCCGCGCCCCGGCCCGACTGCCCGATCTGCGAGGACGAACGTCAGTACGTCGGCTGGGACGGCCAGAAATGGACGACCGTGGAGGAGCTCCGCACCGCCCACCGAGGCCGGATCGCGCAGGAGGGACCCGACGTCATCGGGATCGGAGCCGAGCCGTCCATCGCCATCGGCCAGCGCGCCCTGCTGCTGCGCACCCCGTCGGGCAACGTCCTGT
Source organism: Spirillospora sp. (assembly GCA_036564055.1). GTDB lineage: Bacteria > Actinomycetota > Actinomycetes > Streptosporangiales > Streptosporangiaceae > Spirillospora. The sequence goes on along the minus strand of DATCLF010000296.1, from coordinate 2,428 downwards.
GGGACATGATCTCGATCATCGACGACGACCTGATCCGCCGGGTGCGCGAGCTCGGGGGCGTCTCGGCGATCGCGATCAGCCACCCGCACTTCTACGGCGCCATGATCGAGTGGGCGCGCGCGTTCGACGCGCCCGTCTACATCCACGAGGCCGACCGGCGCTGGGTGGCCCGCCCCGACGACGCGGTGGCCTACTGGTCGGGCGACATCCACGAGCTGGCCGACGGGCTCACCCTCATCAACGCTGGCGTCCACTTCGAGGGCGGCCAGGTGCTGCACTGGCGCGACGCGCGGGCATTGTTCTCCGGCGACATCATCCAGGTCGTCCAGGACAGGGATTGGGTCAGCTTCATGTACAGCTACCCGAACTTCATCCCGGAGCGTCCCCGCACCGTCCGCCGCGCCCTGCGCCTTCTCGAGGACTACGGGTTCGACCGCGTCTACGGCGCCTGGTGGAAGAAGATCGTCTACACCGACGGCAAGAACGCCGTCCGCCGCTCCGCCGACCGGTACCTCTCCTATGCCCTGGACGACGAGTGACACCGCCGGCTCCCGGCGGGCCTGACGTCCGGGAGGCGAGAGGGGGGAGGGGGTCCGCGTGCGGCCCGGTGTTCCGGTGGCGGGCGTGTTCGAACACGTGTACGGTACGGGAGTGCCGTCAGGGCCCTGGGCGACGGGCGCGACGCCGCACGAAATGCGGCGATGACCTCCGCCGTTATGGACTCTGGGGATTCTGTCGTACCCCCTGGCTAGCCTTGAGAGCGGCCTGTCTCTCCCCATGGCCGCGCCCAAAACGAGGAACCGGAAGAACACCGTGCATGACCGACTCATCGTGCGTGGAGCACGCGAGCACAACCTGAAGGACGTCTCGCTCGACCTCCCGCGGGACTCCCTGATCGTGTTCACCGGTCTGTCGGGCTCGGGAAAGTCCAGCCTGGCCTTCGACACGATCTTCGCGGAGGGCCAGCGCCGCTACGTCGAATCGCTGTCGGCGTACGCCCGCCAGTTCCTCGGGCAGATGGACAAGCCCGACGTCGACTTCATCGAGGGCCTGTCCCCGGCGGTGTCGATCGACCAGAAGTCGACCAGCAAGAACCCTCGGTCGACGGTCGGGACGATCACCGAGGTGTACGACTACCTGCGGCTGCTGTACGCCCGCATCGGGCACCCCCACTGCCCCGAGTGCGGCCGGCCGATCAGCCGGCAGGCGCCGCAGCAGATCGTCGACCGGGTCCTGGAGCTGGAGCCGGGCACCCGGTTCCAGGTGCTCGCACCGGTGATCCGCGGACGCAAGGGCGAGTACCAGGAGCTGTTCCGCGAACTGCAGTCCAAGGGCTACTCCCGCGCGATCGTCGACGGTCAGCTCGTCCGCCTGGACGACCCGCCCAAGCTGAAGAAGCAGGAGAAGCACGACATCGCGGTCGTCGTCGACCGGCTCTCGGTGAAGGACTCCGCGCGCCAGCGGCTCGCCGACTCGATCGAGACCGCGCTCGGCCTCGCGGGCGGCACGATCATCCTCGACTTCGTCGACGTCCCCGAGGACGACGAGAACCGCACCCGGATGTACTCCGAGCACCTGTACTGCCCTTACGACGACCTGTCGTTCGAGGAGCTGGAGCCCCGGTCGTTCTCGTTCAACTCGCCCTACGGCGCATGCCCCGACTGCACCGGCCTCGGGACGCGCATGGAGGTCGACCCGGAGCTCGTCGTCCCCGACGGTGATCTGACGCTCGGCGAGGGCGCGATCCAGCCCTGGTCGAACGGCCACGTGAGCGACTACTTCCTGCGGCTGCTGTCCGCGCTCGGCGACGCGATGGGCTTCGACCTGAACACGCCGTGGGACAAGCTGCCCGCCAAGGCGCGCAAGGCGATCCTCAACGGGCACGAGACCCAGGTCCACGTCCGGTACAAGAACCGGTACGGCCGGACGAGGTCGTACTACACCTCCTTCGAGGGCGTCATCCCCTACATCCAGCGGCGCCACGCCGAGGCCGAGAGCGACGTCACCCGCGAGAAGCTCGAAGGCTACATGCGGGAGATCCCCTGCCCGACGTGCAAGGGCGCCCGGCTCAAGCCGGTCGTGCTCGCCGTCACCATGGGCGGCAAGTCGATCGCCGAGGTCGCCGCGATGCCGATCGGGGAGGCCGCGAAGTTCCTGCTGTCGCTGGAGCTGAGCGACCGGGAGCGGCACATCGCCGAACGCGTCCTCAAGGAGATCCACGCCCGCCTGGGGTTCCTGCTGGACGTCGGCCTCGACTACCTCACCCTCGACCGGCCGTCGGCGACGCTGGCGGGCGGTGAGGCGCAGCGGATCCGCCTGGCCACCCAGATCGGCTCCGGGCTCGTCGGCGTCCTGTACGTGCTGGACGAGCCGTCGATCGGCCTGCACCAGCGGGACAACCACCGGCTGCTGGAGACGCTGCTCCGGC
>DATCLF010000295.1:0-5252 GCA_036564055.1 Spirillospora sp. | reverse complement strand
CTGGATCTGCAGCGAGTCGACGACCAGCCCGAGCTTGCTCATCTCGTCGGCGGCGGACATGCGCGTCTCACTGGTGAGGCGCTCGCGGTTCAGGATGAGGTCCTCGACGGTGAGGTTGCCGATGATCGAACGCAGGTGACCGGTGAACAGCTCGTGAATCGCGCCGTCCATCGACCCCTGCTGCTCCAGGAACCGCCGGGCGGCGTTGGCGATCGAGACGAAGTCGTCGCCGACCTTGTAGATGACCACGCCTCGGACCTTGACCGGGATCCCCTGCTGCGTCACGCAGTTGACCTCGAGGTTGGCCGCACGGCTGTCGAGCCGCAGCCGCCGGGCGACCTGGAAACCGGGCAGGACGGCCGTTCCCTTGCCCGTCACGATCTTGAAACCGAGGCTGTCGACGCCGGCGACCGGCTTGGACCTCGCCCCGAGCCCCGAGATGATCAGAGCTTCGTTCGGCTCCGCGACCCGCCAGACGAGCTTGAACAATATGATCAACACGATGAGTCCGGCGACGGCGGCGGCGACTATGGGGAGCACGGGCATGCGGCCTCCTCGTTTCGATTGGCACGGGGGTGTGGATACGTTCCGCGTTGCCCCATAGACGCAGCAAACACGCGAACGGTTCGTCGGAACCGGCTATTGACCGAAAGCGGGCGCGACGTACACCGTCCGCGGCGGGTGATACTCCACCACGACGACGACCATCCCGACCGGGATCTCCTCCTGCGGGTTCACGGGGTGGGCGTAGAACGCCTCGACCCCGCCCCGCACCGGGATCATCACCTCCCCGACCAGCCCGGGACCGATCTTGCCGGTGACCCGGCCCTCCTTACCGATCAAGGGCGACTCCCTGGTGAGGCTTGCTGACAGCTAAGGCTAGCGACTCGGATCTCCGCGTCGCTCGGGGAGATCGTCTCAGCTTTCGCGACGTCACGCGTCCCGGACCCCGCGCCGGCGCGCGCACCCCCGGAGCAGCGAGCGGGCGCCCCGGCCCGCGCACCCCGCCTCGGGTCGGCGCACGGCTTCGGACGGGTGGAGGAGCCGAGTGTGTGCGGGACGCGTCAGGGGAGGACGCGCTAGGGGAGGATGCGCTCGGCCTGGGCCAGGGCGGTCCGCGCCAGGGTCTCCGCCTCGGTCCTGGTGGCGGTGGGACCCGAGAGGCTGATCGTGGCCAGGTAGTGGCGGCCCCGGGCCACGACGTACCAGGTGCGGGTGTAAGTGCCGTTGCTGGTGGTGGCGATGCCGACGGTGCGCGAGCCCTCGCCGATGTCGCCCTTCGGGGACTCCACCACGCGGTGCTGGGCCCAGCCGGAGCCGACCCTCGTGCGGAACCTCAGGCACCCGGCCGGGACACGGGCGTTGACCTGCTTCTCGGCGTCGGCGACGCCCATCCCCATCAGGGTCTCGGTGACGGTCCGGCCCCGCGCGGCGAACGTGACCAGCGCCGCGGGGACGTCGGGGGCCACGGTGCCGCCCGGACGGTTCGTCCCGCAGCGCGGCTTGTCCAGGACGGCCTGCCGCTGCAGCCGCGCCGCGTCCTGGATGGCCTTGAGCGTGCCGTACGAGCCCGAATCGGGCTCGGAGGCCCTGCGGTAGCCGGGAAGCTCGGTGAGCAGCGCCTGGGCGAGCTGGTCGGCGGTGTACCCGACCCCGGCGATCTCGGCGGGGGCGGTGCCGTGGACGGGACGGGCGCGCTCGGTGCCGCCGCCGCACGCGCAGACCGCCGCGGCCGTCGACAGCAGCAGCGTGATCGGAAGAAGCCTGTGCGCCATGGCGGGCACACTACGGCGCGGAGGGCGCCGGCGGCCGGGGCGACACGCGTTCCGGACGAACCGGTCGCTCAGCCTCGCTCGGCGCGGGTGTTGTACTCGCCGGCGTACTCCTGGCCGGACATCTTCTGGATCGTCTCGATGACCTCGTCGGCGATGGCGCGGCGGGCCTTGCCGCGGGGCAGGTCCCGGTAGTGGGAGAAGTCCATCGGGGGGCCGATCCGCACGGTGGGACGCGGGCCGAACAGGCGGGGGAAGGAGGCGCCGATCGGCTGGATCTTCTCGGTGCCCTCCAGCGCGACGGGCAGGACGCGGGCCCCGGTCTCCAGCGCCAGCCAGCCGATCCCGGTGCGGCCGCGGTAGAGCCGCCCGTCCGGCGAGCGGGTGCCCTCCGGGTAGATGGCGAACGCGCCGGCGTTGTTGAGGATCTCGGCGCCCTGTTCCAGCGCCCCCATCGCGGAGCGCCGGGCGCCGCGCCGGATCGGGACGTGGCCGAGGTGGGTGAGGAACCAGCGGACGAACCACTTCCGGATGCCGCGGCCCTCGAAGTACTCCGACTTGGCGATATAGGTGACCGGCCGCGGGACCGCCAGGGGGATGATGAAGCTGTCGATGAACGACAGGTGGTTGCTCGCCACGATGAGCGGCCCGTAGCGCGGCACGTTCTCCCCGCCCACGACGCGCGGCCGGAAAACCAACCAGAGGATCGGACGCACCACGAGCGTCATGAACGTGTAGAACACCCACAGCCTCCCGAATTCGCCAAAGACACTGTAACGTCTGCGCCGATCCGGGCCCCGGCCAGCGCGCCCCTTTCGCATCGCCGGTCCGGTCAGGAATTATCCAACCGCAGGTCAAGACCGGCACGCGCCCCCTTATCCGCCATTCCTTACTATTCAGTAAGTTTCTCTTCAGTAAGTTATTACCTCGGTTTCCGGGATTTCCTCGGACACGGCCGGGCGTTCCGGACGAGCCGTCAGGTAGGGTCGTGGGCGGAGACCGGACGGCCGTCTCGGGCATGTCACAGCCCAGGGCGCACCCCTGGGCGACCTGGTCCTTTTCCTGGGAAGACCTTGGAATGCGGGCACGGGTGCGCAATCCTGAGGAGTCACCTGAGATGGCCGCGGTACCACCGGATGGGGCGTGAGGTGACCATGGACTTCGACATCAACCTGATGCGCGACGACCGGTGCACCCTCGTTCGCGTGAAGGGTGACATCGACGTCGTGTCCCGCGCGCGCTTCGAGGAGACCTTGCTCGAGGTGGTCGAATCCGGCGAACCCGTGGTCATCGACATGCGCGAGGTCACCTTCTGCGACTCCACCGGCCTGAACGCGATCGTCGCCGCCAACCGCCGCGCCGGGGAGCGCGGCAGCGCCCTCGCGCTCGTCGCGCTGCCGCCGCGCGTCCAACGGGTGTTCCGCATCACCGGGATCGACAAGTTCATCCCAATCCACGACACCCTGCGCGAGGCCATCGCCTCCCTCCCCCGAACAACCCCGCAGTAAAGCCTCACCCCACCGGCGGCCCGGGGGGCCGCGGCGGACCCAGGTGACGGCCGGCCTCAGCGGCAGCCCTCGAACTGGGGGACGCTGGTCGTGAGCTTGAGACCGGAGCTGCCGAACCACTTGTGCAGCAGACGCTGGGCCGTGCCGTCCTGGTACATCGCCGTGATGGCGCGGTTCACGGCCTCACAGCCCTTCAGGTCGCCCTTCTTCAGGCCGACGCCGTACTTCTCGTCCGTGAACGGAGCGTTGATCATGCGGCCGGGGCGGCCCGCGGCGAACCCGGCGAGGATCAGGTCGTCGGTCGACACCGCGTCGAGCTTGCCGGCCTCCAGCGCGTCCATGCAGGCACCGTAGGTGTCGACCGTGACGGGCGTCGCGTCCACCTTGCGCTCCTCGATGACCCGGCGCCAGGAGTTGGAGCCGGTCACCTCGCAGATGCGCTTGCCCTTCAGGTCCCGGACGTTCTTGATGGACGTGTCGTTGGCGCGGACGAAGGTGTCCTGGTGCGCGACGTAGTAGGGGCCGGCGAAGGTGACCCGCATCTTGCGCCGCGCCGTGATCGAGTACGTCGCGACGATGAGGTCGACGGTGCCGTTGGCCAGGGCCTCCTCGCGGACGGACGAGTTCGTCGTCTTGAACGTGACGCGGCTCTTCGGCACGCCGAGCTTGCCCGCGATGTACAGGGCGACGTCGACGTCGAACCCCTCGTAGGTGCCGTCGGGGCGTTTCACGCCGAGGGCGGGCTGGTCCTCCTTGACGCCGATGACCAGGGAGTCCTTGTCGGCCACGCTGTCCTTCTCCACGGCGCCGAGACCGCAGGCGGACAGGCCGGTCACGGCGATCAGGGCGGCGGCCGCCGCGGCGGCCCTCCCGGCTCCACGGGCTCTGGTGAGTGCGCGCATGCTCGTCCCCTCAGCGGAACTCGGCCAGCCGGGGGCGGACCCCCGCCAAGATCAGCAAAGCGATGACGCCGGCGCCCGCGGCCGGGATCGCGTTCCACCCGCGCAGGCCGTCGTCGGCGTCCTGGATGGCCTCGTCGAACGCGTCCTGGTGGACGGCCGTCAGCGCGGTCAGCGCCGCGTCGTAGGCGTTGAAGTCGCTGATCACGCTGGAGTTGCGGCCCATCCGCAGCTCGACGGCCCCGGACCGGTTCCCGGAGGACGCGAGCCGCCGCATCCGGGCGTCGTTGTTCTGCACGACCCGGTACGCCTGGAGCGTCCTCTGCAGGGCGTCGGCCTCGCGGCCCGGCTCGACGGTGCGGGCCTCGTCCCCGAAGAAGCCGAGGAACGGGACGTCGCGCCGCCCCGCCTGGAACGACCCGAGCTTCTCGTCGAGGCTCGCGTAGTAGTTCTCCAGGTTCACCGGCCTGTCGCCCATGTCCGGCTGGATCACCGACAGCGACTTGTCGAGATAGGTCTGCTCGTAGGTGTCGGCGCGTCCCGGGTCGAGGAGGTAGCGGCTCTCGTCGGCGAACGCGCTGTGGCTGATGGCGCGGGCCCGGGAGAGCTGCAGGATCGAGTCGAAGCCGTCCTCCTTCGCCGTGCGGATGTTCCCGGCCTGGGCGGTGAGCAGGCCCGCGCCCGCGACGGTGAGGGCCAGCGCGGCGAGCGTCGCGAGCGCCAGGGCCGGGTTGACGACGCGGCGGAACGTCCGCGTCAGGTAGAGCTGCGTGGCGACGAGGAGGAGCAGGACGACGAGGCCGGTCACCGCGACCCACGTCCGTCCCGTGAGGACGGCCGAGCGCTGCGTCTCGTAGTCCTGCCGGACCCGCGCCCCGGTGTCGAGCGTGATGTTGTACGCCTTCGGCAGCAGCTCCAGCTTCATCAGGTCGGTCGCCTCCCGGTAGGCCTCGATGACCTCCGGGGGAAGCTGACCGGGAGGATGAGCGGCCCGCGCGTCGAGTTCCATGGCGCGTCCGACGAGGCGTTCGTACCGGCCGAGGCCGTCCAGGACCTCCTGGACGGTGCGGCGC
>DATCLF010000294.1:0-6867 GCA_036564055.1 Spirillospora sp. | reverse complement strand
TCGGCGCCCTGCTCGGCGACCGGGACTCCGGGCTGCTCACCCACGCCGTGGCCCTCGACCACTGGCACCGCACCCACCGGTTCTGCCCGCGCTGCGGCACCGAGACCCGCACGGCCTCCGCCGGCCACATGCGGGTGTGCCCGAAGGACGACTCGCAGCACTTCCCGCGCGTCGACCCCGCCGTGATCATGCTGGTCACCGACGAGGCCGACCGGATCCTGCTGGCCCGCGGCCCGCAGTGGCCCCCCGACCGCCGCTCCATCCTCGCCGGGTTCGTCGAGCCCGGCGAGTCCCTCGAACAGGCCGTCGCGCGCGAGGTCAAGGAGGAGGTCGGGCTGCCGGTCCGGGACGTGCGCTACGCCGGCAGCCAGCCGTGGCCCATGCCGCGGAGCCTCATGCTCGGCTTCACCGCACGGGCGGACGGCGAGGTCCCGCTGTCACCGGACCCGGAGGAGATCCTGGACGCCGCCTGGTACACCCGCGAGGAGCTGCGCGCCGCCATCGAAGGCGGACGGATCGTCGCGCCGGGCCCGCTGTCCATCGCCGCCCAGCTCATCATGCGCTGGTACGGCGGCCCGCTGCCGGCCATGCCCGACTTCTGACCCGGAACGTTCCGATCGGGGCGGGTTCGTCTCAGGCCGGGTTCTTCTGCTGAAGCTCCGCGAGGCGGCGCTTGACCTCCTTCGCGCTGGGATTCGTAAGGACGATCTCGTCGCCGATGGTGACGGTCGGCACCGTCCGGTTCCCGCCGTTGACGCTCATGACGAACTCGGCGGCCCGCGGGTCGCGCTCGATGTCGACCTCACGCATCTCGATGCCGTCGCGGGCGAGCTGGCTCTTGAGCCGCCGGCAGAAACCGCACCAGGAGGTCGTGTACATGGTGAGCTGGCCGTCTCGGCGCCCGGCCGGGTCGGTCGTCGGCGTCGCCATCGCTCCGTCATCTCCCTCGTTCGTCCGTACGATCCGCTCTCTGAGAACAGTAGACGCCCGCTGCCCATTCCGTTCCGTCCACGGAGCCGTCCACAGAAAGGCGTGCCGGATGATGCCGGTGGTGCGGGCTGCGAGTATGGGGGAATGCTGGCTGAGTCGGTGCTGGAGGGACTCGACCCCGAGCAGCGGGCGGTCGCCGAGGCGGTGAAGGGCCCGGTGTGCGTCCTCGCGGGCGCCGGGACGGGCAAGACCAGGGCCATCACGCATCGCATCGCCTACGCCGCCCTCACCGGCGTGGTGACGCCGCAGCGGGTGCTGGCCGTGACGTTCACCACCCGGGCGGCGGGCGAGCTGCGCAGCCGCCTGCGGCGGCTCGGGGCGCCCGGCGTGCAGGCGCGCACGTTCCACGCGGCGGCGCTGCGGCAGCTCACCTACTTCTGGCCGCGCGTCGTCGGCGGCGAACCCCCCAGGATCATCGACTCGAAGATCGGGCTGGTGGCGGAGGCGGCGCGGGCGTGCCGGCTGTCCCTCGGCGGGACCGAGCTGCGCGACGTCGCCACCGAGATCGAATGGGCCAAGGTCACCCAGAACCGCCCGGAGGACTACGCGGCCGCCGTCGCCCGGGCGGCCCGCCGCCCGCCCGTCGACGTCGTCGACGTCGCACGCGTCTACGCCATGTACGAGCAGCTCAGACGAGAACGCAACCTGCTCGACTTCGAGGGGATGCTGGAGCTGACCGCGGCCGTCATCACCGAGCACCGGGAGGTGGCGAACCAGGTCCGCGAGCAGTACCGGTACTTCGTCGTGGACGAGTTCCAGGACGTCAACCCGCTGCAGAAGCTGCTGCTGGACGCCTGGCTCGGCGACCGCGACGACCTGTGCGTCGTCGGCGACCCCAACCAGACGATCTACTCGTTCACCGGCGCGTCCCCGTCCTACCTGCTCGACTTCACCCGCGAGCATCCGCAAGCGAAGGTGATCGAGCTGGTTCGCGACTACCGGTCGACGCCGCAGGTGGTGCGGCTGGCGAACGGGGTGATCGGGCGGGCGGCCGGCGAGGGGGCGGCCGGGCGGCGGCTGGAGCTGCGCGCCCAGCGCGCCGACGGCCCCGAACCGGTGTTCAACGAGTACGACGACGAGGTCGCCGAGGCCGACGACACGGCGCGGCGGGTCCGCAAGCTCATCGACGAGGGCGTCCCGGCGCGGGAGATCGCGATCCTGTTCCGCGTCAACGCGCAGTCCGAGACGTACGAGACGGCGCTCGCCGCGGCGGGCGTCCCCTACGTGCTGCGCGGCGCCGAACGGTTCTTCGAGCGGCCCGAGGTCCGCGAGGCGGTGGTCAGGCTGCGCGGCGCGGCCCGGGCGGGCGCCGACGCCGAGACCGACGGGACGGGGCTGGTCGCGACCGTCCGGCACGTGCTGTCGGGAGCCGGGTTCACCGAGCGGCCCCCCGACGGGGCCGGGGCGGCCCGTGCGCGCTGGGAGTCGCTCGCCGCGCTGGCGCAGCTCGCCGAGGACATGGCCGCGAGCAGACCCGACGCGGGCCTGCCCGACTTCATCGCCGAGCTGGAGGAACGCGCCGCGGCGCAGCACGCCCCGCCGCTGGAGGGCGTCACGCTGGCGTCCCTGCACGCCGCCAAGGGCCTGGAGTGGGACGCGGTCTTCCTCGTCGGGCTCGTCGAGGGCACCCTGCCGATCGTCTACGCCGAGACACCGGCGCAGATCGAGGAGGAGCGGCGCCTGCTCTACGTGGGGATCACGCGGGCGCGCGTCCACCTGTCGCTCTCGTGGGCCCTGGCGCGCTCGCCGGGCGGCGCGCGCCACCGCCGTCCCTCGCGCTTCCTCAGCGGCCTGACCGGCAGGACCGCCGTGCACCCGCCGGCGCGCACCGGCCGGACGAAGCGGCGCGCGGCCAAGGGGCCGCAGCCGTGCCGGGTCTGCGGGCGGCCCCTCACCGCCGCCGTCGAACGCAAGCTCGGCCGCTGCGAGGACTGCCCGTCCGAGCTGAACGAGGAGCTCCTCATCGCGCTGAAGGACTGGCGCGCCCGGGTCTCGGCCGAGCAGAAGATCCCCGCCTACGTGGTGTTCACGGACGCGACGCTCCAGGCGATCGCCGAGCACGCACCGGAGACGATGGAGGAGCTCGCCCGCATCCCGGGCGTCGGGAAGACCAAGCTCGACCGGTACGGCGACGCGGTCCTCGATCTGTGCGGCGGCCGGCACCCGGGGTGAGAGCCCGCTCACACCGGCCGATGCGGAAGACTGGCCGCCGTGAAGGACTCTCTGAAGGCACTGCTCGACCTGCTGGACCTCGAACAGATCGAGAACGACATCTTCCGCGGCCGCAGCCCCGAGGAACGGCGCCAGCGCGTCTTCGGCGGCCAGGTGGCGGGACAGGCGCTCGTCGCCGCCGGGCGCACCGCCCCCGCGAACCGGCCGGTGCACTCCCTGCACGCCTACTTCATCCGTCCCGGCGACCCGCTCGTCCCGATCGTCTACACCGTCGACCGGATCCGCGACGGCAGGTCCTTCACCACGCGGCGCGTCACCGCCGTCCAGCACGGAAAGGCGATCTTCGCGCTGTCGGCGTCGTTCCAGATCGTCGAGGACGGGCCGGCCCACCAGGCCCCTATGCCCGACGCCCCGCCGCCCGAGACGCTGCCGGACGGCCTGACGCGCCTGACACCGCTGTTCGGCGAGGTCGGCGCCCGCGAGTTCGTCGCGCGGCGCCCGTTCGACATCCGGCACGCGACACCGCTGACCTGGGAGGCGGCCGAGGATCCGTCCCTGAGGACCCCGGAGTCGAAGGTGTGGCTGAGGGTGGACGGTGAGCTGCCGGACGACCCGCTCCTGCACGTCTGCCTGATGACCTACGCCTCGGACATGACGCTGCTGGACACCGTCCTGCTCAACCACGGCCTCGCCTGGGGCGACAACCGCACGATGGGGGCGAGCCTCGACCACGCGATGTGGTTCCACCGCCCGTTCCGCGCCGACGAGTGGCTGCTGTACGCCCAGGACACGCCTTTCGCGGGCGGCGCCCGCGGCCTCGCCCGCGGGCAGGTGTTCACGCGGTCGGGGGAGCTGGTGGTGTCGGTCATGCAGGAGGGGCTCGTCCGCGTCACCGAGCCGCGACGGCGGTGAACCACACGGCCCACGCCCGTGTTCGACGCTTGCGAGACGCCGAAAGTTCGGCGGGAAAAGGGTGAAGACACCCACAAAATCGCAGGTCAAAAATAGCTTGTTGATTGAGCGGAGTCCCCGTACGCTCGAACGCGAGCAATCGACACCGGCCCGTGGTGGATCGATGAATCCGCACGCGCGGCCCCGAGCAGCCAGGAAGGTGGTGTCCAGTCCGGTGATCAGCACGTTGGCGAAATCTGCGCGGTCCTGGACCACCGCATGCCCTGGCGCCGCGAATCTCGGTGTCTCGGCCGCGTATTCCGCGGATTTCGACGTGCGCCTGTGCGCCGACCGCTCCCTGTGGCGTGCTGACCGCTCCATGTGGGGAGAGGGCGCGCGCGGCCGCATCGCGAAGCGACTGCAGGACGACCTGGGGCGGAGTGTCTTCGAGCACCGGCTCGAAATGCTGAGCGTCCCGGCTCCGGCCACGGCCCAGATGGGCGTCACCCCCGAGGGTGGCGTGTCGGGTCCGCATCCCTGGAGGCGACCAGCCTAGAGAACTGGCTGGACGGCCCCCAGGCCGCGGATCCCGACACCGGATCCGCGGCCTTCTTCTTTGTCCAGACAACCCACCGACACGCCCGTTGAGACCCAACGAGAGGAACAAGGGTGACTGTGATGCAGGGGGCTCTCGCAGTGAGCGAAGAGGACCTCACTCTTCCGTGCCGGACCGACCCCGAGCTGTTCTTCGCCGAGGCTCCCGCCGACGTTGAGCTCGCCAAGGCCCTGTGCCGGGAGTGCAAGTTCCGCAAGGAGTGCCTCGCGGGTGCGCTCGAGCGCAAGGAGCCCTGGGGTGTTTGGGGCGGTGAGCTGTTCGTCCGCGGTGTGATCGTCCCGCGCAAGCGGCCGCGCGGCCGTCCGCGCAAGCACCCGCGGCCGGAGGACGTGACCGCGTGAGCGGACGCGGTGACGCGACCGCCGAATCCGGAGGCGCGGTCCCGGACGGGGACCGCGCCTCCGGGCCACCGGAGGGATGACCATGACCGCTGAGCCGGGGGAGCGCTGCGCCGGCGCCGTCCCCGCGCGGGACGAGACGGTCCTGCCCGCCCGGGACCTGCCGCTCGAGCCGGGAGCCGGTGAGCTGGCCGCCCGTCTGCGGATGCTGCGGCGGGCGCGCCGCGAGGCGGAGACGCGGGCGGCGCGGGTGCGGCGCGTCCTGCTCGCGCCGACGGTGCCCGCGCCGGGCCGTGCCCACGTCCGGCCCCTGAAGCCGCACCGCCGCTGAGACCGCGCCGCTCCCGGACGCGGCGCGCCGAGTTCTCACGACCATGCGAACCGCATGACCACAGAGCGAAGACCTATAGAGACCGCGAAGACCTGCGGGGACCGCACGGCCACGGTGCCCGCGCCGGTCGAGACCGCCGCCCGCTCTTTCGGATGGTTTGGCGGGCGGCGCGACTCCCGGCCGGGCCTGGAGCGCGCCCGGTGAACCCCACTGACGCCGGGCGCGCGGGAAGCGGGGCCCCGCGCGCGGGCGCGGGGCCCCGCTCGCATTTCGTCGAACCGCGGCGTTCTCCCCCAGGGCCGCGTGCGGGGGCTCGGGGGAACGCCGCCCCCGTCAGCCTGAGACGAGCTCCGCGTCCTCGTCGTCGGCGAAGCCGGGAACCCACTTCAGGGATTCCGCGCGGGCCGGGATCTCGCAGTCGAGCTGGCACAGCACGCCGGTCCCCGCCGACAGCACCCGATGGATGATCACGTAGTCGGGCGGGAGGTTGAGCTGCCGGACGACGTTGGACGGCCGCAGGTCCGTGACCCGGGCCGCGATGTCGCGCAGCCACGCCCGGTCGAACCTGAAGGTCTCGTTGATGAACGGCTCGGTGATCGGGGCCAGGAACGCCTGGAGCTGCTCGGGGTCGATCTCGACGCCCTCGCGGATGAAGTCCTCCCGGCGCAGGGCGGCCACGATCTCGTCGATGTCGGCCATGGTGCCGATGCGCAGCAGCCGGCCGAGCCGCCGCTGGAAGCCGCCCGGGATGCGGTCGACCGCGCCGAAGTCCAGGACGCCGAGCCGCCCGTCCTCGAACAGCCGGAAGTTGCCCGGGTGCGGGTCGCCGTGCAACAGCCCGGACCGCTTCGGACCCGACAGCAGGAACCGGCAGTACAGCAGCGCCGCGTGGTTGCGGGTCTCCTGGTCCCCCTCACTGATGATCTTCGAGAGGGGGGTGCCGTCGATCCACTCGCTGATCAGGATGTTCCCGTCCTGCGCGATGACCTCGGGGATGTAGAAGTCGGGGTCGCCCTCGTAGGCCGCCCGGAAGGTCATCTGGGACTCGGCCTCGATCGTGTAGTCGAGCTCCTCGGCCACGCGTTCCTTCAGCTCGGCGAGCATGGACTTGACGTCCAGGCCGGGCATCAGCACGCCGAACATCCGGGCGAGCCGCGCGAGCTGGTTGAAGTCGCTGATCAGGGCCTCGCCGGCGCCCGGGTACTGCACCTTCACGGCGACGGGACGGCCGTCGTGCCAGACGGCGCGGTGCACCTGCCCGATCGACGCGGCGGCCGCGGGCTCGTCGTCGAACGACGCGAAATAGTCCCGCCAGTCCTCGCCGAGGAACTCCTCCAGCACGCGGTGGACGGTCTCCGCCGGAAGCGGGGGAGCGGCCTCCTGCAGCTTGGTCAGCGTCGCGCGGTACGGGCCGGCGATCTCCGGCGGCAGCGCCGCCTCGAAGATCGACAGCATCTGGCCGAGCTTCATCGCCCCGCCCTTGAGCTCGCCGAGCACCGTGAACAGCTGCTCGGCGGTGCGCTGCTGGA
>DATCLF010000293.1:0-3931 GCA_036564055.1 Spirillospora sp. | reverse complement strand
CCCCCCGGAAGCGACCGAGCGGCGGCACCGCACGGAGCGCAGGCCGGAGCGCGGGCCGGGGACGTCCCCCGCAGAAGCCCGACCCGATCTCCCAGGTGGTCCTCGGGCTCCTCAAGCTCCTGTTCAGGCTGTATCTGCTCGCGGCCGTCGCGGTGGGCTCGATCGTCCGCGCCTACGGCAAGGGCGCCCGCAACCTCGACCCCGAGCACCGCCGCGACGGGCTGGGGCTGGCGCTGCTCGGCTCCGCCATCGTGTTGGCCTCGGTCACCTGGTTCCGGCCGGACGGCGTGGTCACGATCGCGCTGGAGAAGGTGGCGCGCGGCGGTCTCGGCATCGTCGCCATGGCCCTGCCCGTGGTGCTCGCCCTGATGGCGTGGCGGACGCTGCGTCACCCCGAGCAGCACGAGGACACCGGCCGCATCGGCATCGGCCTGACCGCCCTCACCGTCGGCGTCCTCGGCATCCTGCACGTCGCGGCCGGCATCCCCTCGCCCGCGCGGGACATGGACGGGGTCCGCGCGGCCGGCGGTGTGATCGGCTGGCTGGTCTCGGCCCCGCTGGACGCGGCGCTCAGCGGATGGGTGGCCGTTCCGCTGCTGCTCCTCCTGACCGGGTTCGGCCTGCTGGTCGTCACCGCCACCCCCATCAACCGCGTCCCCGAGCGGCTCGCCGAGCTGTGGGCCCTCGCCACCCTGCAGGGACGTCCCCGGCGCGGCGCCGCGGACGGCGACGAGGACCACGACGGCGAGCGCGGCAGGCGCCGGGGCGCGCGGAGCGAGGGCGGCGCGCCGAAGAAGCGCCGCCGCGGGAGGAGGGCCGCCGACGAGGACGGCGGGCCGCAGGAGACGCCGGAGGGCGACCTGGAGGTCGGCGAGCACTCCCGGCCGTACGACTCGCCGCTGCTGGAGGACGAGCCGGAGCCGCCCGCCCGTCCCCGGCGCGACCTCGCCGACGAGCTGTTCGAACCGGACCCGTTCCGCGCGGAGGTCCCGCCGCCCGCTCCGCCCGCGGACGACGAGCCCCCGGCGGACGAGCACGTCCCCGGGGAGGAGCCGCGTCCGCAGGTGCCGGACCCGACCCCGGCCCCGAGCCGCTCCGAGCAGCTGCCGCTGTCGTCGTCCGGCGACATCTACGTGCTCCCCGACCCGTCGCTGCTGCGGCCCGGCAGCGTCTCCAAGCCGCGCACCAAGGCCAACGACGCGGTGGTCGAGGCGCTGACCGGCGTGCTGGAGCAGTTCGACATCGACGCGCAGGTCACCGGCTTCACCCGCGGTCCGACGATCACCCGGTACGAGATCGAGCTCGGGCCCGCGGTGAAGGTCGAGAAGGTCACCGCGCTCACCAAGAACATCGCCCTGGCGGTCAAGAGCGCCGACGTGCGCATCATCTCCCCGATCCCCGGCAAGTCGGCGATCGGCGTGGAGATTCCCAACACCGACAAGGACATCGTCAGCCTCGGCGACGTGCTGCGCTCGCCCGCCGCGACCAACGAGCACCACCCGATGATCGTCGGGCTCGGCAAGGACGTCGAGGGACGCACGGTCGTGGCGAACCTGGCCAAGATGCCGCACATCCTGATCGCGGGCGCCACCGGGGCGGGCAAGTCGACGTGCATCAACGGGCTGATCACCTCGATCCTGATGCGCGCCACCCCCGACGAGGTGCGGATGATCCTCGTCGACCCCAAGCGGGTCGAGCTGACGATGTACCAGGGCATCCCGCACCTGATCACGCCGATCATCACCAACCCCAAGAAGGCCGCCGAGGCCCTCGAATGGGTGGTCGGCGAGATGGACCGCCGCTACGACGACCTGGCCGCGTCCGGGTACCGGCACATCGACGACTTCAACAAGGCGGTGAAGGCGGGCAAGCTGACCGCGCCGCCCGGCAGCGAACGCGTGTACACGCCGTACCCGTACATGCTGGTCATCGTCGACGAGCTCGCCGACCTGATGATGGTCGCGCCGCGCGACGTGGAAGACTCGATCGTCCGCATCACCCAGCTCGCCCGCGCCGCGGGGATCCACCTGGTCCTGGCGACGCAGCGGCCGTCGGTGGACGTCGTCACCGGGCTCATCAAGGCGAACGTCCCGTCCCGGCTGGCGTTCGCGACCTCGTCGCTGTCCGACAGCCGCGTGATCCTCGACCAGCCCGGCGCCGAGAAGCTCGTCGGGCAGGGTGACGCGCTGTTCCTGCCCATGGGCGCGAGCAAGCCCATGCGCATCCAGAACGCCTACGTGTCGGAGAAGGAGATCCACGCGGTCGTCGACCACTGCAAGGCGCAGATGGAGGCGGAGTACCGCGAGGACGTGACCGGGTCGGGAGCGCCCAAGAAGGAGATCGACGAGGACATCGGCGACGACTTGGACCTGCTCACCCAGGCCGTCGAGCTCGTGGTGTCCACCCAGTTCGGCTCGACCTCGATGCTGCAGCGCAAGCTCCGCGTCGGCTTCGCCAAGGCCGGGCGCCTCATGGACCTCATGGAGAGCCGCGGCATCGTGGGCCCCAGCGAGGGCTCGAAGGCGCGCGAGGTCCTCACCAAGCCGGACGATCTTCCGGGGGTCCTCGCGGAGCTGCGGGGCGGCTGAGCGGCGACGCCGTCCGTGACCGCCCGGGCATTGCGGATCGATGCGAAATCTTGCCCTGTTTCGAACGTGTCGGCTCACGCCCAGCGGGCATGGCCGTTTCTAGACTGGTGTCGCAGGAGATCGCTACGAGTGCCTCGGGAGGCCCGGCGTGAGCATCGGTGAGACCTTGGCAAGGGAGCGTGAGCGGGCAGGTCTCTCGGTGACGCAGGTGAGTCTCCAGACGCGGATCAGGGAAACCGTGATCCGCGGCATCGAAGCCGATGACTTCTCCTACTGCGGCGGCAACTTCTACGCCCGCGGGCACATCCGTAGCATCTGCCGGGTCATCGGCATCGATGCGGAACCGCTCATCGCGGAGTTCGACGCGACGCACGGCGGCGCCCCCCAGCCCGTCTCGGCCGTGACGGCGTTCGAACCCGAGCAGCCGGTCGCGTTCCGTGAGCGCAGGGCGCCCAACTGGAGCGCCGCGATGGCGGTCGCGCTCGCGTTCGTCGTGATCTACGGGGTCTTCCAGGTGATCAGCCAGGGCGACGACGGCGAGCGGCGCACCGCCCAGCAGGTGGCGGGGACCCCCTCGCCTTCGGCGCCGGTCGCCTCGCCTCCCGCCGACTCGTCGCCCTCCGACAAGGGCGGTCCGGTCGCCGCGGCGCCGCGCACCAAGGTCGAGGTGCAGGTCGAGGCCAAGCGCACGACCTGGCTGAACGCGCAGGACGAGAAGGGCAGGACGCTGTTCAGCGGCATGCTCCGCAAGGGCGACGTGAAGGAGTGGACGGCCAAGAAGAAGATCCGGCTGGTGATCGGCGTGGGCGGCAGCGTCGAGCTGACCGTCAACGGCAAGGAGCTCGGCTCGCCCGGCCGGGGCGAGGGCGTGCAGCGGCTGGTCTTCGACCGCGACGACCCCGAACCGGCCTGACCGCGCCCGGGCGGAACCCGAACGCGCCCTGTCCTGCGGGTCCTCTCTGCACGGCCCTTCCCGCCGCGATCCTCCGCCGTGGGGCGCGCCCGAAGCCGGACCGCTTGTCGGAGCGTGCGGCGGGGAGCATTACCGTAGGGTCATGCCGACTCGCCGCAAGGTCTCACTCATCACGCTCGGATGCGCCCGCAACGAGGTCGACTCCGAGGAGCTCGCCGCACGCATGGAGGACGCGGGCTGGGATCTGACCGACGGGCCGGACGAGGCCGACGTGGTCGTCGTCAACACGTGCGGGTTCATCGAGGCGGCCAAGAAGGACTCCATCGACACGCTGCTCGCGGCGCACGACTCCGGCGCGAAGGTGGTCGCGGCCGGATGCATGGCGGAGCGGTACGGCCGGGAACTGGCCGAGGCGCTCCCGGAGGCCGAC
>DATCLF010000292.1:0-28942 GCA_036564055.1 Spirillospora sp. | reverse complement strand
GGAAATGACGGATGTGGACGCGACGGACTTCGCCGTCGTGGTGTACCGGGAGGACGACAACTGGGAGGCGGAGATCCTCCCGGTTGCTCTGACCGAGGACCTGGCGGGGCTGATCCATGCCCTGCGCCAGCAGCCGAGCCTCGGCGGCACGATCGGGCTTGTCTCGGTCGGCGACGACTTCTTCGTGGCCATCCGCCTGCTCGGTGACGAGGTGATGGTGTTCCTGTCGGACGTCACGGCGTCGGTCGACTGGCCGCTGGCGCGACAGGTCCTCGAGTACCTGGACATCCCGATCCCCGAGGACGAGGAACTCGACCAGGTCCTCCCCGTCGGGGACATGTCGATCTTCGCCGACCTCGGGCTGGACGAGATGGAGCTCGGCGCCATCTCCGGCGACCTCGAGCTCTATCCGGACGAGATGCTCCTCAGCATCGCAAGCCGTCTCGGTTTCGCCGCCGCCTTCGAACGCGCCATGGACGCCGTCGTCTGACGAGGGTGTGACCGGTGCAATCCCGTGGGTCACAATGAGCACGTGACCTACTTCGCCGCCGTGTTCGCGCGGACCGCCGAAGGCTGGGTGGGCGACGAGGCCGACCTGGCGGAGGCCGACCACATCGACGACGTCGCCGACCTGATGCGCGAAGCGGCCGTGGAGTCCTACGGCGACCCGGTCGTGCTGCTGATCGAGCAGGAGGACGACTGGTTCGCGGTCGTCCGGCTCGACAAGGAGGACGAGCCGCGCGCCTACGTCTCCGCCGTCCGCGACGACGAGCTCGGCGCGTTGTTCCAGCAGCTCGTCGGCGAGATCCCCGACGGCGACCCGGGCGGCGACCCCGCCCTCCTGGAGGACCTCGGCCTCGACGCCGGCAAGCTCGGCGATCTCGGCGAGCGGGCCCTGCCCGGCGACGCGCTGCTCGCCATCGCCGAACACGTCGGGTTCGGCGAGGAGTACGACCGCCTCAGGGGCTGACCCCGCGTCCCCGGCCGGAACGGGACAAGTGCGGAACGGTCCACGAGAAGCGAGAGGTCGAAGAAGTGGGAGACGAAGCGGCCCGGGTCGCGGTGCCGCCGGAGTTCACGGCCGCGATGCGCCGGGCGCTGGACGAGGCCCGCGAAGCCGCACGGGACGGAGAGGTCCCGGTCGGCGCGGTCGTCCTGGACCCGTCCGGCGAGGTCATCGGCACGGGACGCAACGACCGGGAGCGTTCGGCGGACCCGACCGGCCACGCGGAGATCGTCGCGATGCGGCGGGCCGCGGCCGCCCGCGGCGAGTGGCGCCTGTCGGGCTGCACGCTGGTCGTGACCCTGGAACCCTGCACGATGTGCGCGGGAGCGTCCGTCCAGGCGCGTCTCGACCGCGTCGTGTACGGGGCGGTCGACCCGAAGGCGGGCGCGGTCGGCTCGCTCTGGGACGTCGTCAGGGACCGGCGCCTCAACCACAGACCCGAGGTCGTCGCCGAAGTCCTGGCCGACGAGTGCGGCGCGCTGCTAACCGAGTTCTTCACCAGCCGCAGAGTCGGGTAGGCTCTGCCGCGGTGGTGTCGCCTAGTGGACGAGGGCGCACGCCTCGAAAGCGTGTGAAGTGCAAGCTTCCGTGGGTTCGAATCCCACCACCACCGCCATGGCCGTTCGCTGTTGAGCGTCACGAGGGCGGGACTTCACGTCCCGCCCTTTCGCTCGTTGTCGGTTAGGTGTTCCTGCCGAGGAAGTCGTCGGCGACCGCCCGCAGAAGATCCGGTTCCACTCGTGCGACAACGTCCAGGGGAACCGGCCAGGCCGCGACGCACCAGGCTCGGGCGATGCAGCGGCGAGCCCTCTCCGCATCCGCGCTGCCGGCGACCGTGACCAGCGCCGACGCCTGCCGGCCGGGGTCGGTGATGGTATCGGCGAGAGACTCGGCGCGATCAATGTCCCCGGCGTCCGTCAGCGCCTCCACCAGCCGGCACAGCGACCATGCCCGCTCATAGGGGTCGGTGATGGTGCAGGCGAGGGACTCGGCGCGGTCGTAGTCTCCGGCGTCCGCTATCGCCTCCACCAGGCTGCTCAACGCCATCGCCCGCCAGTGGGGATCGCTGATGGTACGGGCAAGGGACTCGGCACGAGTGAAGTTCCCCGTGCGCGCCACCGCGTCCACCAGATCCATCAGCACCTCCCCCTGAAAGAAGGGATCGTCGAGGGAGTGGGCGAGAGAGTCGATCTCTGTGAGGAGTTCCTCTTCCCGATTGAGGTCCTGGAAGTCGACCACCTCGAACAGGCTGCTCAGCGCGCTCGCCCGCTCGGTGATCAGAGGGTTCGAACGGGCAAGGGACTCGGCACGGTCAACGTCACCGGTCTGCGCCACCGCCCGCGCCAGCTCCCGCAGCGCCCACCCTTGCGAAATCAGATTGGTGATGGAACGGGCGAGAGACTCGATCTCCGCGATGAGCCTCTCCGCGCGATCGCCTCCCTTGGTCCGCGCCACCGGTGCCACCAGCCCGCAGAGCGCCCTCGCCCGCCAGGAGGGGTCGGCGATGGAACGGGCGAAGGACTCGGCACGATCAACCTCACCTGTTCTCAGCGCCGCCGCCGCCAATCCGCTCAGCGCCGAGGCTCGCCATGAGTTGAACTCGGGAATGGAGGAGACGACGGACTCGGCTCGATCAAAGTCCCTGGTCACCTCCAGCGCCTTCACCAGGTTGCACAGCGCCCATGCCCGGTCGGAAGGATCGGTGACGGAGCGGATGAGGGACTCGGCTTTCGCAATGAGCTTCTCCACCCGATCGGCGTCTCCCACCCGCGCCAACGCCTTCACGAGGTCGCTCAGTGTCGCCGCTTGCTTACGCGGAGCGACGGCGGAGCGAGCGGAGGAGGCGGCTCGGCCCGTCGTCCTGTCGCCGGACGATGTCCGAGAGGTGGTGTCCCCGCGCTCGCGCAGCTCGTCGCGGATGATCGCCAGACGCACCATGAGCGACAGGTCGGGCGCATCGGCCGCGCAGAGCCGCCCCATGGTGGCCCTGATCTCGGCCAGAGCAATGTGATCGCCGCCGCTGACCTCCCGCAACCGGTCATGCCGTGCGCCGTCCAGGCAGCAGTCGATCATCCGCGACACATCACCCGTGGCATGAAGCATGGGAAAGTAGCCGCGCACCAGGTAATCCGGGGTGTCAGCAGGCCATCCCCGCTCCCGGTAGCCCTGTGCCCAGTCGTGCAGCCGCTTCCGGTACTGCTCCAGCCGGGCCGGCCCCAGGTGCTCGACCGCCCCTGCCTGAAGCTCCTCGTGCGCCAGCGCATAGGGCGTCCCGTCCTCGGGCGCCGCGAGGACCCGGCCGGTCACCGCCGACAGCTCCTCGGCGATCTCTCGCTCCGGCCGCCCCGTCAACACGGCAAGATCAGCCCCGGACAGACCACCGCCCGCCGCGGTGAGCAACCCGAGCGGATCCTGTTCGGCCGGCGACCCCTGCAGCAGACGCCGCAAGGCGCTCATCGCCTCGTCCTGGATCACCCTGGCCACCGGCGACGGGCTCAGCGGGCGGACGATGCCCTCATCCCGCAACGGGTGATCCTCTGGCAGGTCCGAGGGCGGCGGCGGGCCGGGACGACCAGCCACCACCACCCGCACCCCCTCGGGAAGCCGCTGCGGCAGCAGAGCGGCGATACTGCGCGCTTGCGGCCCGGCGGCCGCTCCGCAATCCTCGTCGAGGCCGTCGACCACCAGCACCAGCCGCTCCCCCCGCTCGCGGCACGTGTCAGCGGCCTTCTCCAGCATCTCCGGCAGATGCGCTTGCGGCCCGTACACCGGCACGGGCTCGCCCACGATCTCGGCCAACTGCTCCAGCACCACATCAATGAACGCGGCGCGATCGCTGTGAGCGGCGAACCGGGCCGTGATGAAGAACGACACCACTCGCACCCCCGCGGGCGGGTGCAGCGCGAACCAGGCCATCAACGCCGACTTGCCCGCCCACGCCGGAGCCCGCCACCACAGCCAGTCGGGCCCCTCGGAGCGGGTGCAGAACCGCTCCAGCTCCGCCAGCTCCGCTTCCCGGCCCTCCAACCGGCCCGGAAAGATCACCTGGGGACCCACGCCCGTCCTTTCTCAGACGCCTCGGCACCCCGCTATTTTCACCGCGTCGGCACCGGTCCGGGGGCCCGGCCTCCCGGCCGCATCCCGCAGAATCCCCGCGCTCGGGTCGGGCACGGGTAGTCAGCCCACCGTGACCAGGGCCACGCCCGCCACGGCGACCGCCATGCCCAGTTGCTGTACGGTGCGGAGACGTTCCCTGTAGGTGATGCGCGCCAGCAGGACGGTGATCGCCGGGTAGAGGGACGTGAGGACCGCGGCAAGGCTGAGCAGGCCGCTGTGCGCGGCGAGGAAGTAGAGGACGTTCGCCGCCGCGTCCAAGCCGCCGGCCAGCATCGCCAGTCCGACCAGGGTCCGTCTCGGCAGCGGCGGGCCGAGGTCGGCGCCGCGAACGGCCAGGAACAGCAGCGCCACCACGACGACCGCGAGGTTGCCGACGCGTGCGCCGACGATCGGCCACAGTCCGGTGGAGTCGCCGGCGGCCTTCAACAGGACGAAGAACGTCCCGAAGCAGATGCCCGAGACGCCGGCCATGACGGGGCCGGAGTCCACGAGCCGCCGTGAACCGTCCGCCGTGGCGGTCGCGCCGTCGCCGGCCTCCATGCTGACCAGGCCGATCGCCACCAGGCACAGCACCACGCCGACCGCGACCGACGCGTCGAGCCGCTCGCCGCGCACGACGCCCACGATGACGGGCAGCACGGCGGCGGCCAGCGCGGACACCGGTGCGACCACGTTCATCGGCCCGCGGGCGAGCGCCCGGTAGAACGTCATCAGGCCGATGCCGCCGGCGAGGCCCGCGCAGAATCCCCGGGCCGACGGGCCGGGGGCGGGCTCGCCGCCGGTGAGGGACGCCGACACCAGCAGGATCGCGAGCCCGACGGGGACGCCCCAGGTCAGCACCCGCAGGGCCGTCGAGCTGCGCGACGCCGCGCCGCCGAGGAAGTCCGCGACCCCGTAGGCGAGGGCCGCGCCCAGGGCGAGGAGAGTGGTCATCGGCGCCCGCCGATCAGGCGGCTCGTGACGCGCACGTCCGGCGTGATCGCACGGAGTCTCCCGGCGAGCCGCTCGCCCGCCTCGGCCAGCCGGTCCAGCGGGTACGGCTCCAGGCGTTCGAGCAGGAAGAAGCCGTTCTCGGTGGTCTCCGTGAGGCGCGTCCGGACGCACTGCCGCCAGTTCCACCGCCGGCACGTCACGCCCGCGTCGTCGCGCCACACGACCTCCCCGGCGGCGGGGTGCTCGACGGCGGGCTCGCCGTTCGCGATCACGTCGAACGGCTCGTCGCCGACGGCTCTGACCAGGCGCGCGGGCCCCCGGTAGGCGTCGAGGTCCTCACCGCCGATCGGCAGCGCGTATTCGACGCTGACGGCGTTGTAGGCGTCCACGACCTTGTTGATGGACGGGAGCGCGTCGACGCGGCGGAGGAGCGCGTCCACCGAGGGCCTGGTCCGCTTCGGCTTGGCCCCGAACGCGCGGTAGGCGTCCCGCCACGCCTCCACGTGCGGGTCGGCGGGGTCCGCGTTCTTCGCCGCCTCGGCCAGCCAGGCCCGGGACTCGTCGTCGGCGGGCCCGTTCACCAGGCCTTCGGCGGTCATGACGAGTACCGCGAAGTCGGGACGCAGCTCCCGCACGGCCTCGTCGACTGCGACCCGCTCCAGCATCTCCGCTCCTCCGGACGGTCACTTTAATGACAGACGGTCACTTTAATGACATCGGCATGTCAGTATAACGACCATCGGCGGCCGGATCGTCCGCCCCTGGGGCTGGATTCCCGCAGGCGAGCGGATCATCGGTGCGGGGCTGCGGGACACTGGCTGCGTGGCGGCCGCCGCGACGGCCGCGGGACGATGAGCGAGCCTGGAGGACGATGAGCGAGCAGGGCGCGATCGGGGAGGCCGTGGCGCGGACCGTCCGGGCTCTGCGCGCCGGGCACGGGTGGAGCCTGGACGAGCTGGCGGGACGGGCCGGCGTCAGCAAGGGCGTTCTCGTGGGGCTGGAACAGGGGCGCGGCAACCCCAACCTGGGGACGCTCATCCGCATCTCGGACGCGCTCGGCGTGCCGCTGACGCGGCTCGTGCAGGTGGAGGAGGAACCTCCCGTGCGGATGTTCCCGCCGGACCGGCACGTGGTGCTGTGGGAGGGCGAGCACGGCGGGACGGGGACGCTGCTGGCGGGCAGCGACCCGCGGCCGTCGCTGGAGCTGTGGCGCTGGCATCTGCGGCCGGGGGAGACGCGGGAGAGCGACGCGCACGTCCCCGGCACGAAGGAGATCGTGTACGTGGAGGAGGGGACGCTGACCCTCGGCGTCGACGGCCGGACCGATGTCGTCGAGGAGGGCGCGGCGGCCGTGTTCGTCGGGGACCGCCCCCACTCCTACGGCAACGCCGGTGACCGGGACGTCCGCTTCGTCCTGGCCGTTCTCGACCTGTGAGCCGAGCGGCCGGGTGATCAGGCGGTCAGGCGGACGGGCATGACGAGGTAGCGGTACCCCGTGTCGGTGCGGTCGCCGGGGGCGTCTTCGTCGTCCTTCGCGTCGGGGATGCCGGTGAGGAGGGCCGCCTTCGTGGGGCCGGCGCATTCGAGACGGGCGTACTCGGTGTCGATGCCCGCCAGGCCGTCCAGGAGGAACTGCGGGGAGAACGCGATGTCGATGTCGTCGCCGGTGAACTCGACGGCGAGGCTCTCGTTGGCGCGGGCCGAGTCGCCCGTGGCGGCGCGGATGCGGACCTCTCCCTCGGTGAACGCGAGCCGGATCGGGGTGCCGCGTTCGGTGACAAGGGCGGCCCGCTTGACCGCCTCGACGAACGGGGCCACGCGGATCTCGGCGACGGACGTCCAGGTGCCGGTCAGCCGGGACCGGTAGTTGATGTACTGCTCGTCGAGGAGGCGGCTGGTCATGCTGCGGCCGCCGCCGGAGATGCCGATGAGGTTGTCGGCGCGGCCGCCGAGGTCGATGGCGACGTCCGCGTCCCGCCTGATCGCCTTGGCGGTGTCGGCGAGGGTCCGGGCGGGGACGACGACGCCCGCGGTGAAGCCGGGGTCGGCGGGCGACCAGGTCAGTTCGCGGGCGGCGATGCGGTAGCGGTCGGTGCAGGCCAGCCACATCGTGTCGCCTTCGAGGTCGATGCGGACGCCGGTGAGCATCGGGAGGGTGTCGTCGCGTCCGGCGGCGGGGGTGACCTGCGCGACGGCGGCGGCGAACACGTCGCCCGGGACGGTGCCGGCGCGGGCGGGCGCCTGCGGGAGCGTGGGGTAGTCCTCGACGGGGAGCGTGGCGAGACCGAACTCGGCGGGACCGCAGCGGACGATCACCTCCGACCCCCTGGTGGAGACCTCCACGGGCTCGGGCGGGAGGTTCCGCACGATGTCGGCCAGGAGACGGCCGGGGACGAGGACGCGGCCGGGTTCGGCGACGACGGCCTCCTCGCGGGCCTGGGCCGACACCTCGTAGTCGAACCCGGCGAGGGTCAGTTCGCCCTGCTCCCCGGCCTCGATGAGCATGCCCGCGAGGACGGGGAGCGCGGGACGGGTCGGCAGCGTCCGCGCCGCCCACCCCACGGCGTCGGCGAGGGTCTGGCGCTCGACTCGGAACTCCACGTTGGCCTGCCTCCCGCGGGTGGACGTGCTTCTTCGAGCACGGTAACTCCCGCCACTGACAACGCGGCCATGCCCGCGTGACAGCGAAGTGGAGCGCCGTCCGATCGCCGTTTCACGGAAGTCCGGCGCTCTTGTTCGCCGTCGCCAGACTTGTCCTGCGTTCGAAGTCGAGGAGGTAGCGCTTGCGGTCGAGGCCGCCGCCGTAGCCGGTGAGGTCGCCCGTGGAGCCGATGACGCGGTGACAGGGCACGATCACGCAGATCGGGTTGCGGCCGTTGGCGAGACCTACGGCGCGGGAGGCGGACGGCTTGCCCAACGCTGCGGCGATCTCCCCGTAGGTGGCCGTCTTTCCGTAGGGGATCTCCTGGAGCAGCGCCCACACCCGCTGTTGGAAGGACGTCCCGTTGAGGACCAGCGGCAAATCGAATTCGGTCAGCTCCCCGGCGAAGTAGGCGGAGAGCTGTTCCACGGCCATCGCGAAAGGCTTGCTCTGGGGGTCGCCGGGGACACCGAAACTCTCCTCAGGCGGACGGTGACGCGCATCCTCCATGTAGAGGCCGGAGAGAGCGTCACCCTGAGCCACCAGGGTCAGAGGGCCTATGGGGCTGTCCACGACAACGTGCGCCGTGTTCATCGAATCGATCCTTTCGGTCAGGACGCGGGCAGAAGGTTGATGGGATGGTCGTTCGTCGCCCACAGGTACTGGACGGCGTAGGCGCGCCACGGACGCCACCGCGCGGCGTGACGAGTAAGGGCGGCGGGCGTCGAGGGAAGGCCGAGCGAGGCTGCCGCAGCACGGACGCCCAGGTCGGTGGGGATGAACGCGTCGGGATCCCCGAGCGCCCGCATCGCGATCGTCTCGACGGTCCACGGGCCGAAGCCGGGAAGGGCGGCCAAGCGCGCGCGGGCCTCCTCCCAGTCGCTCCCAACACCGAGGTCGACGTCCCCGTTCGCCAGCCCCGTCACCAACGCCGTGAGCGTGACACGGCGCGCCTTCGGGACGGCGAGGGTCTCGGGATCGAGGTCCGCCAGGGCGGACGGGGTCGGGAAAAGGTGGGTCAGACCGCCGCCCGGGTCGTCGATCGGGTCGCCGTACGCGGTGACGAGCCGAGCCGCATGGGTTCTGGCCGCGGACGTCGACACCTGCTGCCCGAGGACGGCCCGCACCGCGAACTCGGCGGCGTCCGCGGTCCGGGGGACGCGCCTGCCCGGGGCTTTGCCGACCAGGGGTCGCAGGACGGGATCGGCGCCGAGCAGCTCGTCCACGGCGACCGGATCGGCGTCGAGGTCGAGCATCCACCGGCAGCGGCTGATCGCGATGGCGAGGTCGCGCAGGTCGCTCAGGGTGAGCGTGCAGGCCACGTGGTCGGGCCGGGGCCGCAGCGCGGCGATGCCGTGCCCGTGGGGCAGCCGCAGCGCGCGGCGGAACGCGCCGTCCCGCCACTCCTCGACCCCCGGGACGGCGGTGGCGGCGAGATGGCCGAACAGGTTGTCGGGGCACAGCGGCGCCCGGAACGGCAGCCGCAGCGACAGCGCACCGGAACCGGCGGGCGGGTGTCCCTTGGCGACCCTTTCGCGCAGCGCGGTCGGGGTCATCGCGAACACCTCGCGGACGGTGTCGTTGAAGGAGCGGATGCTCGCGAAGCCCGCCGCGAACGCGACGTCCCCCATCGGCAAGGCCGTCGTCTCGATGAGGAGCCTCGCCGTCTGGGCGCGCTGGGCCCGCGCCAGAGCGAGGGGGCCGGCGCCCAGCTCGGCGTTGAGCTGACGCTCGATCTGACGTGTGCTGTAGCCGAGGCGCCGTGCCAGGCCCGGGACGCCTTCGCGGTCGACCACGCCGTCGGCGATGAGCCGCATGGCGCGGGCGACGACGTCCGCGCGGTGGTTCCACTCGGGCGAGCCGGGGGTGGTGTCGGGACGGCAGCGTTTGCAGGCGCGGAAGCCGGCCTGCTGCGCCGCGGCGGCGCTGGGGTAGAAGCGCATGTTGCGAGGCCTGGGCGGCACGGCGGGGCAGCTCGGACGGCAGTAGATGCCGGTGGTGACCACGCCGACGAAGAACCAGCCGTCGAAACGGGCGTCCCTCGCCTGGACGGCCCGCACGCACCTGTCCGTGTCCTCGTGCATGCGTCCAGCATCACCGATGCTCACACCGGTTCACTGGCAGGAATCCGACATCAACGTCCGCCGCGACCCCGCGGAACCCGCGCAGGCGTGACGCGCTCGCCGGCGCCGCGCGGCCGCTACGGTACCTCCGTGGACGAGATCTCCTGGCACGAGGGCGGCCGGGAGCATCGCGCCCGCTGGCGGTCGGAGACCGGCGCGCCGCCGCCCCGCCGGGTGGTGACCGCCGACGACGCGACGCGCGCCGACGACGCGTACCGTCTCACCTCGCAGGGAACCGCGCTGCTGTGGCGCGGCGACTTCCAGAACGCGCGGCAGCTCCTCACGGCGATCGCGCGCAGGATCGACCGTCCACGACGAAGGCGGCGCCCCCGACCGGAACCGTCCCGGGTCCAGGCGTTCCACCTTTACCGGCAGGCCCGCGCCCAGCGCGCGCGAATTCTGGGCATGGTGCTCATACCGTTCGACCCCGGCCACGTGATCCCGCTGCGGCGCGCGCCGGACGTGCGGGACGCCTGCACGGAGGTGTACGGCCCGGACGACCGGCCCTACGTCGCTTCCCTGCGCGAACTGCTCGGCCTGATCGGCGCCCACGAATGGCGCGTGAAGGGCGTCCCGATCCCCGCGCTGGGCGGAGACCGCATCCACCCCCATTACGGCGTCTTCTCGCCGGTCAGGGGCGAGTACGTGGACCTGGTCGCCGAAGCACCCCTGCCGGCGACGAGCACCGCCTTCGACGTGGGAACCGGAACGGGCGTGCTGGCCGCCGTCCTGGCGCGGCGCGGCATCGACCGCGTCGTCGCCACCGACCGGGACCCCCGCGCGCTCGCCTGCGCCCGGGAGAACCTCGACCGGCTCGCGGTGAACGCGCAGGTCGTCAAGGCCGACCTGTTCCCGGACGGACGCGCCGGGCTCATCGTCTGCAATCCGCCCTGGGTGCCGGCGAAGCCGAGCTCACCCCTCGAACACGCCGTCTACGACCCGGGGAGCCGGATGCTGCGCGGCTTCCTGTCCGGGCTGGCGGACCATCTCGAACCGGGCGGCGAGGGCTGGCTGATCCTCTCCGACCTGGCCGAGCACCTGGGCCTGCGGACGCGGGACGAGCTGCTCGCGCTGTTCGAGGCGTCCGGGCTGGAGGCGGCTGGCAGGCTCGACACCCGGCCGCGCCATCCGCGGGCCGCCGACCCCGACGATCCCCTCCACGCCGCCCGCGCCGCCGAGACGACGTCCCTGTGGCGGCTGACCCCCCGCTGACACCGCAGCCGGCTCACATGCCGCGGATCAGCGTTGGGAACCGCGGGCAACTCCCTCGACCGCACCTGACGGAGACCGGGCCCGACGAGACCACGGTCACCGGCCCGACGGCCACTGTCAGCGAGCGCGCGAGTCGAGCAGCATGGGAACCATGCGTCCCATTGATCAGCAGACCATCCTCGTCACCGGCGCGACCGACGGGCTCGGCCGGGCCCTGGCCGCCCGTCTCGCGGCGCAGGGCGCGACCGTGCTCGTCCACGGACGCGACGACGAGCGCGGCGCGGCGGCGCTCCGACGGATCGGCGGGCGGGCGTTCTGGTACCGGGCCGACCTGGCGTCCCTCGCCGAGACCCGCGCGTTCGCCGAGGCCGTCCGCGCCGACCATCCACGCCTGGACGTGCTGGTCAACAACGCCGGCATCGGCGGGCCCGCCGCACGGGAGGAGAGCCGTGACGGGCACGAACTGACCTTCCAGGTGAACTACCTGGCCGGATACCTGCTCACTCGCCTGCTGCTGCCGACCCTCGTCGCGTCGGCCCCGGCCCGGATCGTCAACGTCAGCAGCGCCGGCCAGCAGCCCATCGACTTCGACGACGTCATGCTGACCCGCGGCTACGAGCCCATGCGGGCCTACATGCAGAGCAAGCTCGCCCAGATCCTGTTCACGGTCGACCTCGCCGAGGAACTGGCCGGGACGGGCGTCACCGCGAACGCGCTCCACCCGGCCACGTACATGCCGACCAAGATGGTCACCTCACCGATCAGCACCCTGGAGGAGGGGGTCGAGGCAACACACCGCCTTGTCACAGACCCCGCCTTGGACGACGTCTCCGGCCGCTACTACAACGGCCTCAAGGAGAGCCGTGCGGCCGCCCAGGCCTACGACCCCGACGCCCGAGCACGCCTCCGGGAGATCTCCGAACAGCTCACCTCTCCCTGAGCCGCCTGAAGAACGCCCTGATGTCATCGGCCAGCAGGTCAGGTATCTCCATGGCCGGGAAGTGTCCGCCACGGTCGAACTCTGTCCAGTGGGCAACGTCGTAGACCCGCTCAACGAGAGACCTGACCGGACGGACGAGATCGTGCGCGGTCACCGCGACCCCCAAAGGGACCCGGCACGGCGCCGGAGGACCACCGCGCGCAGCGTTCTCCCGGTGCAGCCTCGCCGAGGACCCGGCCGTTCCCGTGAACCAGAACAGCGACACCGTCGTGAGCAGCCGGTCGTCGTCGACGCCGATCCCCGGGTCGGTCCACTCGGTGACCTTGTCGGCGATCCAGGCGAGCTGACCGGCGGGGGAGTCGGTCAGCGCGTACGCCACGGTCTGCGGCCGGGTCGCCTGCATCTGCCAGTAGCCGGCCGGGTCGGCCAGGTACGCCTTCTGGCGTGCCAGCCGTTCCTCGTCGTCCTTCGAGAGCCGGACGGCGGCGTCGCCGGCGGGCGGGGACCCGAGGTAGTTGAGGTGGACGCCGACCACCTTCTCCGGGACGAGGGCCCCGAGCGCGGTGGAGATCGGCCAACCCCAGTCACCGCCCTGCGCGCCGTACCGTTCGTAGCCCAGCCGTTCCATCAGCACGGCCCACGCACGGGCGATGCGCTTCACGTCCCACCCTGGTTCGCGGGTCGGTCCGGACAGCGTGTAACCGGGCAGCGTCGGGATCACCAGGTGGAACGCGTCCCTCGGGTCGCCGCCGTGCGCACGCGGGTCGGTGAGCGGGCCGATCACGTCCAGGAAGTCGGCGACCGTGCTCGGCCAGCCGTGGGTGATGATCAGCGGCAGTGCGTCCGGCTCCGGTGACCGGACGTGCACCAGATGGATGTTCGCTCCATCGATCTCCGTGACGAACTGCGGCAACGCGTTGAGCGCGGCCTCGTGCGCCCGCCAGTCGTATCCCGTGCGCCAGTGCGCGGCCAGGTCCTTCACCCGGCCGAGCGGGATGCCGTGCTCCCAGCCGATCCCGGGAAGCTCGTCCGGCCAGCGCGTGCGGTCGAGCCGCTCGGCGAGGTCGTCGAGATCCTCCTGCGGGACGTTCAGACGGAACGGCTTGATCTCAGACATGCGCAACCTCCCACACGGGACGAGCCTCGATCCGTGAAAGCCGCCACTCACCGCCCGTCCGAACGGCCTCCAGCGCGTAACGCTCGCCCAGCAGGCGCGGCCCGTCCTCCCCGGCGAAGACGGCGAGCAGATTGGCGTCGATCGCGGCCCGGTCCCCGTTCACGTCGACGAGCGGATCGGTGATGAAGTGCTGGGTCGGGACCCGGTGATTCCGGCGCGCCTGCGCGACGACCGCGTCGATGCCTTTCGAGACTCCGCCCGCGGTGCGCACCTCCACGTCGGCGGTGAAGAGGTCGTGCCCATCGCCCGGACACCCGTCGTCCAGCCACCGTCCCAACCGCGTGACCAGCACGGAGAAGGCATGGTGATCGCTCATGACAGTCATCCATTGGTTTAGCCAACATTGGTTGTTCCAACAATATAGCCACCGTTGGCTCAACCAACAATCCGCGTAGACTGACCCGCGTGACGAAGGCCGAAACCGGGACGCTCACCCGCCTGCGCCGCACCCCGAGCTGGCTGATCAACCTGGCGTCCGTGCAGAGCCACCGCCTGGTCCACGAACGGTTCGCCGCCGCGGGAGCCCGCGGCTACCACTACCGCCTGCTCGCCGCCCTCGACGAGCACGGCCCGTCCAGCCAGGCCGCCCTCGGCCGCCACACCGGCATCGACCGCAGCGACGTCGTCGCCGCCCTCAACGAACTCGCCGCCAAGAACCTCGTCGAGCGCTCCCCCGACCCGGCCGACCGGCGCCGCAACATCGTCACGCTCACCCCGGACGGCGCCCGCCACCTGGAAGAACTCCAGAAGGTCGTGGACCGCGTCCAGGACGACCTCCTCGCGCCCCTCACCCCCGCCGAACGCGACCAGCTCACGGCCCTGCTCATCCGCGTCACCGAGCACCACGCCGACCACCGCCCCTGAAACGGCGCCTGCCGCGAACTCCCCTTCGAGCGGACGGCCGATGTCGGATAACATCGCGTCCGTCAGAGAACAGCAGAAGCGTGTCAGCGCCTGGTAGGTCGGTGGAGTGCGCTGGCGTGCTCGCTCGGTCGCGAGCACGGCCAGTGTGCCCGCCGGGTGCCGTGCCGCCGTGCTCGGGCCGAGCCCGACCGGAAAGGACGGCACACGACATGACCGCCGACCACTACGTTCCCGACCCGGAAGCCGAGACGACCGCGCTGATCGACGGCTTCTTCGACCACCTCGCCACCACGCTCGGCGACTCCGACGTCATGGCGGCGATGCGCGCCCGCCACGAGGAGCTCACGGCGGCGAACAGGCACCTCATCGTGGACGAGGCGTCCGTCCACAACCTCCGCGCGACGCTGGCGCTCGTCGCCGCGTACGAGATCCTCCTCCCGCGCCTCGGCCGCGACGACGCCGTCGCCCTCGTCCGGGCGGCGTTCGTCGAGCCGCTCGGTGAGACCGTCCGGGAGGGCACCCGGGCGATGCTCGACGCCTCGCCCGACCCGTTCCGGACCATGGTCGCCTCCGCCAAGACCAGGGAGGAGCACGCGTTCGGCGCCGGATTCACCTTCCGGCACCCGGTGGACGACGACGACCGCTACTTCGCCGACGTCCACCGCTGCTTCTACCACGAGGTCCTGGTCGCCAACTCCGCATCGGAACTGACCCCGGTGATGTGCGCGTTCGACGCCAACTGGATCGAGGCGATCGACCCGGCGAAGCACGGCTTCCGGTTCGACAGGCCCACCACCATCGGCCTAGGCGGCTCGCACTGCCCCTTCCACTTCACCCGGACCGACCGGCACTGAACAGGCGAGGGCGTGAAAAAGAAAAGAGACCGGCCCCGGCCTTGACACGATGACGGGTAGTCGAAGCTCAGTCGAGGGCCGCAGCGGTATGGACGACGTCACGTGTCCCCCCACTTGACCGCGCTCGTCACCTGTCACGACATCACGTGAGACAGCACGATCAGCGAAGCCTCACCCAAGAAGACGCCGGGCCCCCGTGGGGCCCGGCGCGGGTGGAGCCGGTCAGCACGGAGAAGAGAGAAACCCCGCCGTCGCGGCGAAGGCGAACACGATCACGCCGCTCGACAAGATGCCGCCCAGAATGGACCAAAGGTTCTTCTTCTTCCACACCAGCTTGCAGATGAGCACCACAGTGACCGCCGTCGTCAGTCCCTGCACGCTCATCACGCCGATTTGCACAGCACCCAGTGTGCTCATGACGTTCTCCCGTTCTCTGATTTGTTTTCCACCTGAAGGAGATCGTCCGCGCCACAGGGAAGAAGGCCACCTCGACAAGCACTTCAGACCCGACGTCGCTGACCGTCCATGCAGTTACCGAAGCCTCGCCCACACGTCCTTTCCGCCCTCGTCCTTTCCGCCCTCGTCGAGAGGACGGAAACCCCCACGCCTTCATCGACTCCGCGACCGGGGCGCAACCCCCGACCGGACGTCGCCGCGAGGTCATCCGGCCGGATCAGCGGCCGCTGCTCTCCGCCGTCCCAGACCTCGACGACCACGCCACCCCGCGCTCGTCGCGCAGCGACCGCACGACGATCGGCGCTCTGCCGTGCGGACAGGCGTTGGTGACAAGCTCACAGGCGACGAGCCGCCCCACGTGGTCGTCGCCGACACCCCACTCCGCGAACCGCTCGGCGGGAAACCGTCCGGGACCCCAAGAATCCGAAGGTGTGCGGTTGGTGGTGGGGCGGAAGGAGTTCAGGGTTCTTCTTGAGCTGTTCAAAGGTTGAGCGCCGGAGGCGGTGTGCACGTCCGGCGCTCGTGGGCAGCCTGTTCTCAGCTCGGCTGGGCGGCCATCTGGATGAGGTTGCCGCAGGTGTCGTCGAAGACGGCCGTGGTGACCGGGCCCATCTCGGTGGGTTCCTGGGTGAAGCGCACGCCGAGGGCGCGGAGGCGTTCGTACTCGGCCTTCACGTCGTCGACGGCGAACGAGGTGAACGGGATACCGTCCGCGACCAGCGCCTCCTTGAACGGCTTCACCGCCGGGTGGTCACCGGGTTCGAGCACCAGCTCCGTGCCGTCCGGGTCCTCCGGGGACACCACGGTCAGCCAGCGGGCCTCGCCCATCGGGATGTCGTGCTTCTTCACGAAGCCCAACTTCTCCGTGTAGAACTGCAGCGCCTTCTCCTGGTCGTCAACGAGGACGCTCGTCAGGTGAATCCTCATCTCGGTCTCCTTCACCGCCGCCGTCGCGGCCGCCGGGTGTCTTCGTGAGCCACCGTTCGACGATGGGTTCGAGCGGGGCGGTGTTGACGTAGTGGAACTTGTACCTGCCCTCCCGCCTGGTCTCGACCAGGCCGGCGCTCTCCAGGACGTCGAGATGCTGCGAGATCGCCTGACGGGACGAGCCGAGCCCGTGCTTGGTCGCCAGGCGGGAGCAGATCTCGAAGAGCGTCTGACCGTTCCGGTCGGTCAGCTCGTCGAGGATGATCCGCCGCGTGGGGTCCGCCAAGGCTTTGAACACATCGCCCACGCTCGTTCACAATAGGCAAGCCAATACTTGCATGTCAATGGTCAGCCGGGGGTTCCGTCCCGTCGGGCGACGTGGACGGAGTCGGGCACGCGGTCAGGGCGCGACCACCATCACCGGGATCGTCAGGGCGATGAGGGCGGTCAGCGTCCACAGGGCGGGCGCCGAGCCGAGGACCTGGTCGCGGCGGGCGGTGGCGCGGGCCGCCTCCCGGTCGCTGCGGGCCAGCCACCACGGGTTCTCCCGGTGCTCCATCCAGGCGTGGACGGCGCCGAGCGCGCCCCCGTAGGCGAGGTGCCCGATGAGGCTCGCGAAGTCCGCGGCGATCGTCGGGGGCGTCCACCACAGCGGGACGCCCAGCACCGCGGGCATCAGGGTCAGGCCCCCGAACACCCACCAGAAGAAGCCGTACGACAGTCCCCAGCCGACCCCGGACACCAGGTCGTAGCCGCGGCCGCGGAACAGCAGCGAGTAGGACACGCCGATCCCCTGCGCGATGAGCAGGTGGACGACCCACCCGGCGACGGTGCCGTTCGCGCCGACGAGTTTCGCCACGGTGGGCATCACGTCCACGACGCCCCACACGACGCCGAACAGGACCCCGCCGATCAGCCCGGACAGCGACCCGTAGCCGAGGACCCGCAGGCCCCGCGACCCGGCCGCGCGGGTCCGCAGCCGCACGTCGTCGACGAACAGGGCGCGGCCGGCGGAGCCGAGCCAGCCGAAGACCGCCGCGATCCCGGCCCCGGCCAGCAGGTACGGCGGCAGCGTCGTCGTCGCCTCCGCGACCACGGGCCGCGACCAGTCGAGCCGCCCGTCGTCCAGGAGCCGCCCGGCCGTCAGCGCCGCGACGACCCACCACAGGAAACCGTAGGCGGTGCCGCGGACGACCGCCGGTCCGGTGCCCTCCGCGCGCCCGGTGAACAGCAGCGGATACCCGGCGCCCATGCAGAGCGCGACGACGGGCAGCCGACCGAGGCGAGCATCGTCATCGAGGGCGAGGACGAGGAGACCGGCGACGATCCCGGCGGCGAGAAGACCGCGGAGCAACGCCTTCGGACGCAGATGGTCCGCGACGACGGACGTGCCGTCACGCTGCAGGAACGCGAAGACCACCGCGGTGACGGCCCCGTAGTAGAGGTGGCCGAACAGGCTCGGCAGCGCCTCCTGGGCCGCGTCCAGCCCCCAGGTCATCTGCTCCCCGGACAGCAGCGGCAACAGCGTCAACGTCCCGAGGAACCACCAGAAGACCCCGTAGGCCAGGCCCCAGAACAGCAGCTCGCTCGACCGGACCCTCTGGTGCACGGCGAACAGGCCGAACACCGCGCCCACCGCCACCGCGATCAGCATGTTGAGCACGAACCCGAGCCATGGCGCCCCGGACCCCACGAGGACGGCGACGTCGGGCAGCGTCCCCAGCGACACCATCGCGGCGCCCCACACCAGTCCCCCGGCCGCACCGGCGAACGCGCCGGCCGGGACACCGCGCCCGAACGGCGCCGGCTCGCGTGCCGCCGCCTGCGCCGTCACCGCGCACTCCGTCCGGGCAGCGGCACCGCGGCGTCGGCGGGCGGGCCGGTGACGACGATGTCGCGCGGGAACGCCGCGTCGAGGACCCAGTCGAGCAGGACGCGGACCCGCCGCTCGACGCCGGGCAGCTTGGCGAGGTAGACGCCGCGCCACAGCAGCCACGCGCCCAGCCCGGAGAAGGGACGGCCGCGGATCTCTCCGGCGGCGGTGCGGTGGCCGAGCGCCACGAACGTCCCGAAGGTCCTGAAGCGGAACGGCCTCGGCCGCCGTCCCCTGAGCACCGCCGCGATGTTGTCGGCGACCATCTTGCCCTCGCGGATCGCGTGCTGTGCGGTCGGCGGCTGGAACGCGCCGTCCTCGGCGGGGATCCGGGCGCAGTCGCCGATCGCCCAGACGCGGTCCATCCCGAACGCCCGCAGCGCCCGGTCGACGACCACCGACCCGCGACGCCCGCTCTCGCCGGGCAGGGTCCGCAGCATCGGGTTCGGCCGGTTGCCCGCCGTCCACACGAACGTCGCCGTCTCGATCACTTCGCCGTCGTCGAGGTGCACGGTCCGGGCGGTCGCGGCGGTCGCGCGGACGCCGAGGCGGAACTCGATGCCGCGGGACCGCAGCTTCTCCAGCGCGTAGTTCCCGAGCCGGGCCGACAGCTCCGGCAGGATCCGCTGGTCCGAGTGGACGAGGACGAAACGCGGCTCGTCCGGGTCGATGCCGGGATAGAAGTGAAGGACGTCGTGCGTGAGGTCGTACAGCTCGGCGACCGCCTCCGTCCCGGCGAACCCGCCGCCCGCCACGACGAACGTCAGCAGACGCCTCCGCTCCGCCGGGTCCGCCTCCTGGTCGGCGCGCTCCAGCAGCGCCAGCACCCGCTCCCTCAGCCGAACCGCGTCCCTCAGCGACTTCAGCGTCAGGGCGTGCTCCGCCACCCCCGGCAGGTCGGGGAAGTACGGGACGGAGCCGACCGCCAGCACCAGATGCTCGTACCCGATCGACTCGCCCCCTTCGAGGACGACCCGCCGCCGCGCGACGTCGATCCCGGCGACCCGCCCGTGCCGGAACCGCGTGTGGGACGCCGCCGCGCGGACCGGCGAGCTGATGTGCTGCGCCTCCAGCCCGCCGGACGCGACCTCCGCCAGCATCGGCGTGAACAGCAGATAGTTCGAGTCGCTGATCAACGTCACGTCGATGCGGTGCCCCCGCATGTTCAGCCGCTCGAACCGGCGCGCGGCGCCCACCCCACCGAACCCGCCCCCGACGATGACGACGCGGGGCGCGGGCGCCGCCGGCTTCGGGGAACGCCCCCGCGACCGCCGCACCGCGAGGTGGAACAGCAGACCCGCCACCGTCCCCTGGAGCAGCGAGCCGACGAGCTCCGGGTACACGGTCATGGCGGCGTCGGCCGACCAGTTCGGCGCGGCGCCCCGAAACCACGGGTCGAGGCTCAGCCACCACAGCGTCCAGCCGAGGAGCCCGAGCAGCAGCCCGCCGGCCGCCGACACCGCCGGGCCCGCGGGCCGCCGGCCGACGAACGCGCCGAGCAGCTCCCCGACGACCGCCGCGTACAGGGCGAACGCCGCCCACCCGTACGCGCCGTGGGACGCGAGCAGCCCCTGCCATGCCATCAGCGCACCGACCGCGAGTCCCGACGCCAGGCCGCAGCCCATGCCGATGACCACCCGGACGCCGCCGCCCGGCGCCGTCGGCCCGAACTCCCGAAGCCGCATGTCGCACCACCGTCCCCGCCGTGGGCGGGGACGCCCGCCCGTCCGCGTCTCCCCGTTCGCCTCGGGTCCGCGTCCGGCGGCGCCCTCGACCGGGGATCCAGTCCCCGAGGCCTCGACCCCGATACGAGCGGCGCCGGCCGGTCGGTTCACCCGCGCTTCACGATCCGGGTTACGGACATTCGGCCGTCTGGTCACCGCCCCTTGCACAGAGGACAGGGGCACGCCGTGCTACTGGGCCATGTCGACGAAGCGGCTGTAGTGGCCCTGGAACGCGACGGTGACGGTGGCGGTGGGGCCGTTGCGGTGCTTGGCCACGATCAGGTCGGCCTCACCGGCGCGCGGCGACTCCTTCTCGTAGGCGTCCTCGCGGTGCAGCAGGATCACCATGTCCGCGTCCTGCTCGATGGAGCCGGACTCGCGGAGGTCGGACACCATCGGCTTCTTGTCGGTCCGCTGCTCGGGGCCCCGGTTGAGCTGCGACAGCGCGATGACCGGGACGCTCAGCTCCTTGGCGAGCAGCTTCAGCGACCGGGAGAACTCCGACACCTCAACCTGGCGGCTCTCGACGCGCTTGTTCGAGGTCATCAGCTGCAGGTAGTCGACGATGACCAGGCGCAGATCGTGCTGCTGCTTGAGCCTGCGGCACTTCGCCCGGATCTCCATCATCGACAGGTTGGGGGAGTCGTCGATGAACAGGGGCGCCTCGGCGACCTCGCTCATCCGCCGTGCCAGCCGGGTCCAGTCCTCGTCCTGCATCGTGCCCGACCGCATCGCGTGCAGCGCCACCCGCGCCTCGGCCGACAGCAGCCGCATGGTGATCTCGTTGCGGCCCATCTCCAGGGAGAAGAACGCCGACGTCAGCCCGTGCTTGATCGACGCGGCCCGCGCGAAGTCAAGCGCGAGGGTCGAGTTGTGGGTCGGGATGCACGACCGTCCCGCCAGGTACATGTGGTCGGCGTTGTCGACCTGCACGCACCGCACCGGAACGCTCTCGACGCGCCGGACGGCCACGATGTGCCGCACCCGCGCGTCGGGGCCGGGGGTCCGGTGCCGCCGGGACGCCGTTTCGGCCGGCGTGAATTCGACCCAGTGGACGGGGTTCTCCGGGGACCCTTCCTCGGCCGGCGCAGGCGTCCTGGTCGCCCGGTGACCGAGGGTGAGGATCAGCTCGTGCGCGTCCTCGGCCAGGCGCGCGCCGGTGAGCGCGAGCCTCACCCGCCCGGTCTCGGACACGTGCCCGGCGGCGTCGAGCATGCCCGCCAGCAGGGCCCGCCGCTGCTCCTCGGACGCCCGCAGATACTCGGCCGGGATGTGCTTGTCGTCCGCCAACCCCAGTGCGCGGAGTTCGTCGACGAGGCCGGGGACGCGGGTGCCGTCCCCGCCTCCCAGCCACGCGCCCAGAACGTAGGGGTCGATGGGCAGCTCCCTTTCGGGAAGCCGGAACGGCGCGGCCACCTCGACGGCGTGGTTGGGCCGGCCGTCGCGGCGGAGGGTCGCGGCGATCTCCTCGGTCGTCCTGATCGCCGGCACGGCGGCCGGGTGCTCGGGCAGGACGGCACGGTGCACCGGCCCGCGGAAGGGGCTCGCGCATGCGTGACGGACGGGGCGCTTCACAGCGGTGCCCGCGTGCCCCGGCACCCGGGCGACCGTGCCGAGCGCGGCTCCGGCGACCGCCCGGCGATGAGCGACGCGCCGGCGGTGCCGCTCCCTCCCACCTGTCGGAGCCCGCCGGACACGCTCGAACGCCCCACCGTGCCGGTCGTCGCTCGCGCGGGCCGTGATGCGCCACTGGTGCTGGGCGTCGGCGACGATCACCTCGCCGTCCGAGAACTCGATCTCGTAGCAGGGACGCCCGTACATCACCTCCGTCGCGGCGACGACCCGGGTCGGCCTGCCGTCGGCTCCGATCAGGTAGTCGCCGACGGACACCTCGCCCATCGTGGTCCATCCCGACGGGGTGGGAAGCGGGACGTCCAGCGCCAAGGCCTTCCCCATCGCGGGCCGTGCGGCGATCACGATCATCTGGCCGGGGTGCAGGCCGTTGGTGAGGGCGTCGAGGTCGGCGAAGCCGGTGGGGCAGCCGACCATCTGGCCGCCGCGGCTGCCGATCGCCTCGATCTCGTCGAGCGCGCCCGGCATGATCTCGCTGAGCGGGAGGTAGTCCTCACCGGAGCGCTTGTCGGCGACGGCGAAGATCTCGGCCTGGGCGCGGTCGAGGATCTCGTCGGCGTCGGCGCCGTCGGCGGCGTACCCCATCTGGACGATGCGGGTTCCGGCCTCGACGAGCCGCCGCAGCAGCGCCCGCTCGCGCACGATCCGCGCGTAGTACCCGGCGTTGGCCGCGGTGGGCACCGAGGAGATCAGGGTGTGCAGGTAGGGGGCGCCGCCGATGCGTCCGATCTCGCCGTTCTTCGTGAGCTCGCCGGCGACGGTGACCGCGTCGGCGGGGTCGCCGCGGCCGTACAGGTCGAGGATGGTGTCGAAGATGATCTGGTGGGCGGGACGGTAGAAGTCCTGCGTGCGCAGGACCTCGATGACCTCGGCGATGGCGTCCTGGGACAGCAGCATGCCGCCGAGGACGCTCTGTTCGGCGGCGATGTCGTGCGGTGGAGTGCGTTCGAACTCCGGGTCGTGCGATCCGCCGATCTCGGCAACGCTCACCGTCGCACCCCCTTCATCTCGGTCGCCCGCTGCCCCGTCCGCCCCTCACCGACCGTCCGTCCCTGGTCTACCGGGAGCGTGTGACATTCTCGCGAGCGCACGCGGGGACGGGCAAAGCGTCCTGTGGACAACGCTGTGGACAGCCTGTGCAGACACGCCGAAGGGGTTGTGCACGACCTGTGGACAACTTTGTGGACGTGTCGTGGACGGCCCTCATCGCAAGCTTCTGATCTGGGGAAACGTCATCCACCGGGTGTGCGAGAAAGAAAGTTCGGCGTCCCGGCCTGTGTAAGGCGCCACCTGGATGACGTGGATTACGCGACTGCTACCCTCGGCGCGGTGACGACCTCCCGGCGGCCCGCGGCCGCGCATGACCGCGAGATTCTGCGCCTCGCCGTCCCGGCCTTCGGCGCCCTGGTCGCCGAACCCCTCTTCCTGCTGTCGGACTCGGCCATCGTCGGCCGGCTCGGCACCGAGCCCCTCGGCGGTCTCGGGGTCGCCGGGCAGGCCCTGAACACGCTCGTCTACCTGTGCGTCTTCCTCGCCTACGGCACGACGGCCGGGGTGGCCCGCCAGGTCGGCGCCGGAGACCTCCGGGCGGCGATCCGGCAGGGCATCGACGGCATGTGGCTCGCGCTCGCGATCGGTGCGGCGCTGATCGCGGCCGGATGGCCGCTGGTCCCCGCGATCGTGGACGCCTTCGGCGCCTCGCCCGCCGTCGCGCCGTACGCCGAGACCTACCTGACGGTGAGCCTGCTCGGCATTCCCTCGATGCTCGTCGTCCTGGCCGGGACGGGCGTGCTGCGCGGCCTGCAGG
Organism: Spirillospora sp.; assembly: GCA_036564055.1. Classification (GTDB taxonomy): domain Bacteria; phylum Actinomycetota; class Actinomycetes; order Streptosporangiales; family Streptosporangiaceae; genus Spirillospora. The sequence goes on along the minus strand of DATCLF010000292.1, from coordinate 5,656 downwards.
ACACCCGGACCCCGCTGGTGATCTCGGTCGGCGGGTTCTCGCTCAACGTCGTCCTCAACGCGGTGTTCGTCCTCGTCCTCGACTGGGGGATCGCCGGTTCGGCGTGGGGGACCGTCGTGGCGCAGACCGGAAGCGCCGCCGTGTACGTCCGGGTGGTGCTGCGGGCCGCGCGGCGGCACGGCTCACCGGTCCGTCCCGACCTGGACGGGCTGAAGACGGCGGCCGGCGCGGGGTTCGGGCTGCTTATGCGGACGGCGGCGCTGCGCATCGTCCTGATCGTCGGGACGTCCGTCGCGGCCCGGATGGGCGACGAGGAGATCGCCGCCTACCAGGTGGGCTTCCAGGTGTGGACGCTCATGGCCTTCGCGCTCGACGCCATCGCGATCGCCGGGCAGGCCATCACCGGGCGTTACCTCGGCGCGTCCGACATCGCCGGCACGCGGGCCGTCACCCGCCGGATGGTCGGGTGGGGCATCGTCTCCGGCGCGGTGTTCGCATTGCTGATCCTCGCGGCGCGCCCCTGGCTGCCGGGCCTGTTCACCTCGGACCGCGGCGTTCACGACCTGCTGTTCGCCTCACTGCTCGTCGTCGCGGCGCTGCAGCCCGTCGCCGGCGTGGTGTTCGTCCTGGACGGAATCCTGATCGGGGCGGGCGACGGGACGTACCTCGCCGTGACGACGCTGCTCGCGACGATCGTCTTCCTGCCCGCGGCCATCGCCGCCTACCGCGCGGACGCCGGGCTCCTCGGCCTCTGGGCGGCGATCGGCCTGTGGATGCTGACCCGGCTGGTCACGCTGAGCCTGCGCGCCCGCGGCGACCGCTGGATGGTCACCGGCGCCGTCCGCTGAGAGCCGATTTCCGTGAATCGCACGTGCACCCGCCGTCACACCCGCTACGATTCGAACATGTGTTCCACCGATGGCGAGCGCATCGCCCGTCTGACACAGGCGATCGACGACCTGGCGGCCGAGGGCCTCGCCGGGCTGCCGCCGGAGATCCTGGTGGAACGCGTCGCATGCATCTGGTCGCTGGTCGAGGGCATCGACCCGGAGATCGCCCGCCGCCGCACCCGGTACACCACCCTGGAGACCTGACACCCGCGAACGGGACGCCGGGACGAAGGCACGCCCGTCCACCCAGGTGACGTGTCATCAGAGGGTTCGCGCCGGCGATCTGCGGTGCCCGGCGCCGTGTCAGCCCACGTTCCCCAGAGGCGGCAGGATCGACGTGATCCCCCCGCCCGCCGAACCGGGGCCCTTCCCCGCCCCCGACATCCGCGCCGCGACCTGCCTGCGCAGAGCGGGCAGCCGAGCGTAGAGAACATCCCCGGGACACGACGTCGAGTTGTAGTCCCGGTGACCCACGATCGCCCTCGACGGATCCAGGTCGTACACCTGGCACAGCCACGCGCACACCTCCACCAGCGACCTCCACAACTGAGCCGGGACCTGCGCCTTCATGTAGGTCCCCTCGTTCTCGATCCCGATGGTGTGCCGGTTGTGCCGCAGGACGTGCGCGCCGACCGCGAGATTCCGCGTCCTGATCGCGTCCAGGCTCCTGTTGCGGCCCTCCATCACGATGCCGCCGCGGCTGATGGTGAGCTGCTGACCCGAATCGTTCCAACCGTTGTGGTCCATGTGCCAGTTCTGAATCTGCCTGGACAGCCGGAACGCGTGCCCGATCGAACGATCGGCGGTGTTCGCCGTGGCGGTGTGATGCACCACGATGTGGTCGGGACGCCCGGTGATCTCCGCGGGACGCTTCGGCGGCCGCGCGTTCCACTGGGCTCGCGTGTACACCTGAGGCGCGTCCGCCCTGAACGCGACGGGTTCGGCGTCCCGGTGGTCCATGCCCGCCGGGTGCTCGTTCGCCATCGCCACCCCCTGCAGCGATGATCCGACCGAGAACAGGCCCGCGCCCATCACACCCCCGATGAGCGCCCGCCGCGTCATCTGCGAGCCGCACGGTGCCCCGTGGTCCGCGCCGTCCCCCGAATGCGCGTTCACCCTCGACCTCTTTCGTTCCGACTCGATCCGATTACGGAACGTATTGGCCGCTAGGTGATCACCCAAACACCGGGAGGTTCGGGGACGTTTCACATGAAACCCCGAGCGCATCACCCCGCATTGAACGGGGACACGCCCGATCTTGCAGGAGAGATTGCCGACCCCTGAACCACCCACCGCACGCCCCCGACCCCCGCGGCCTTCTCGCTCGACACCCGCAACCACGGCTTCGGGACGGTGACGGCGGTGAACGCGAACGGCCCCCGCGCACGGCCGTGCGCGGGGGCCGTTCGTGACGTGCGTCAGGCCGCCACGACGTCGATGTCGATGGTGGCGGTGACCTCGCTGTGGAGGCGGACGCTGACCCGGTGGGTGCCGACCGTCTTGATCGGGTTCTCGATCTCGATGCGGCGGCGGTCCAGCTCGGGGCCCTCGGCGGCGCGGACCGCCTCGGCGATGTCGGCCGCGGTCACGGCGCCGAACAGGCGGCCGCCGCTGCCGGCGCGGGTGCGCAGCGTCACGCGCAGCGACTTCAGCTCCTCGGCGATCTCCTTGGCGCGCTCGACGGTCGCGATCTCACGGGCCTTGCGCGCCTTCTTGATCGACTCGACCTGGCGCTCGGCGCCGCGGGTCCACCGGATGGCGAAGCCGCGGGGGACAAGGTAGTTGCGGCCGTAGCCGTTGCGGACCTCGACGACGTCCCCGGGCTCGCCGAGCCCGGACACCTGCTGGGTCAGGATGAGCTTCATGATCGTCTCCTCCTGCCTCAGCGCGCCGTGCTCGTGTAGGGCAGCAGCGCCATCTCGCGGGCGTTCTTGATCGCCGTGGCGACGTCGCGCTGATGCTGCGTGCAGTTGCCGGTCACCCGCCGGGCACGGATCTTGCCGCGGTCGGAGATGAACTTCCGCAGCAGACCGGTGTCCTTGTAGTCGACGTAGGAGATCTTCTCCTGGCAGAAAACGCAAACCTTCTTCTTGGGCTTGCGCGGAGGTGGCTTCGCCATCGTGGTGCTCCTTCGAAAGAGCCCCGCTCACGCGGGAATGGACGTGGACTGGATGATGCCGGTGGGCTCGGGGGGCCGTCAGAACGGCGGGTCGTCGGAGAAGCCGCCGCCTCCGCCGGTGGCCCAGGGGTCGTCGGCCGGGGCGCCGCCCTGCTGACCGCCGAAGCCGCCGCCCTGCTGACCGCCGCCGAATCCGCCCTGCGGGCCGCCGAAGCCGCCGCCCTGGCCGCCGCCGTAACCGCCGCCCTGCCGCTGGGTCTTGTTGACCTTGGCGGTGGCGTTGCGCAGCGACGGGCCGACCTCGTCGACCTCGATCTCGAAGACGGTACGCTTCTCACCCTCGCGGGTCTCGTACGACCGTTGCTTGAGACGTCCCTGCACGATCACCCGCATGCCGCGCTGCAGCGTCTCGGCCACGTTCTCGGCCGCCTGCCGCCAGACGTTGCAGGTGAGGAACAGCGCCTCGCCGTCCTTCCACTCGCCCGTCTGGCGGTCGAAGTACCGCGGGGTCGAGGCGAGGCGGAACGACGCGACCGCCTGCCCGCTGGGGGTGAAGCGCAGGTTCGGGTCCTCGACGAGGTTCCCGACCATCGTGATTACGGTGTCGCCTACTGCCATGGGCTCGCTCCGGCTGGTGAGAGGGCTGAGCCTGGCTCAGTGGACCTCGGGGCGGATGACCTTGGTACGCAGGACCGACTCGCTCAGGTTGAGCTGCCGGTCGAGCTCCTTGACCGTGGCGGGCTCAGCCGACAGGTCGACCACCGCGTAGATGCCTTCGGACTTCTTCTGGATGTCGTACGCCAGGCGCCTGCGGCCCCAGATGTCGACCTTCTCGATGGTTCCGCCGCCGTCCTTGACGACCTTCAGGAACGGGTCGAGCGCCGCACCGGCGTTGCGCTCGTCGATGGCGGGGTCGAGGATCGCCATGACTTCGTAACGACGCATGCTGTGTCCCTACCTCCTCTGGACTCGGGCGGTCACGGTCTCTCCGTGACAGGAGGGCTCGTACGTCCCCCGCGGCCGCGCCGGAACCCGGAACCACGGGGGCACCTGCCGCGAGACCGATCCAGGCTACCAACAGTTGACGGCGTGCGAGCCGGATCCGGTCGCGCCGCCGTCAGCGACGCGCGGCCTGACGGGAGTTCCGGGCGCACCGCCGTCGTTCCAGTTCTGCCAGGATGTCGGCCATCCGGGCGCGCATACGGGCGGTCTGGGTCGTCAGCCGGGAGAGCTCCTCCACGAGCTCCGCGTCGCCGATGAGCCCCAAGTCCGCTTGCGTCACGATCGTGCACCTCCTGCTCTCCCCCGGGTCTCCTCGGGGGCCGGACCGTGGCGGTCTCGTCGAATCCATGTTCGACACTATCGGGTCGCGCCGACATTTTCCGCGCGCCCGCGCCGGATTGATCCCCATGTCCGGGGGCATCCTCCGGGAGGCATGGTCCGTCCGGTCCCGCGTGCGCCCCGACGCGGGGGAATGATCCGAGGAGGGTTCGATGCCAGACGAGGCTGCAGGTGCACGGCGGCAGGGCGTGACCCGCGGGCGGCAGGGCGTGGCCCGCGGGGGGCAGGGCGTCGACCGCCAGGGAAGCCTCGAATCCCACCGGCTCCAGGACTGGCTCGCGGTCGCCTCCGTCACGATCGGCGTCGCCGCGCTCATCATGGGCTGGATCGAGACGACCCACCTCCCCGGCGCCATCGCCGGCCTGATCGGCCTCCCGCTCGCGCTCTACTCCCAGATGATCTCCGCGACGACGAACGAGCGGTGGCTGAACGTCATCGGCATGGTGACCTCGTTCCTCGGCCTGGCGTTCGCGCTGAGCAACGGCGGCTTCTCGCTTTGACGCCCGCCCCCGCACACCCCGCATGCGGTGTCCCCCGTGCCCCCGGCGTCCTCTCACGGTGTCCGCCCGTGCCGTCCGACCGCCGGGCTAGGCTCGTGACATGCGCATCGGAGCCCACGTCGACCAGACCAACCCGCTCGACAACGCCCGCGCGGTCGGCGCGGACGTCGTCCAGTTCTTCCTGGGCGACCCGCAGGGTTGGAAGAAGCCGGTCCTGCCGGAGGGCGTGGAGGCGCTGGAGGGCTCCGGGGTGGACGTCTATGTGCACGCCCCGTACACGATCAATGTGGCGACGTCCAACAACAGGATCCGCATCCCGAGCCGCAAGAACCTCGCCCAGCAGCTCGATGCGGCGGCGTCCATCGGGGCCAAGGCACTCATCGTCCACGGCGGGCACGTGCTGAAGGACGACGACCCGGAGACGGGCTTCGAGAACTGGCGCAAGGTGTTCGAGCGGATCGAATGCCCGATCCCGATCTACATCGAGAACACCGCCGGCGGCGGGAACGCCATGGCGCGCACGTTCGACCGGATCGCACGCCTGTGGGAGGTGCTGTCCGGGGTGCCCGGGCTGGACGACAAGCTCGGCTTCTGCCTCGACACCTGCCACGCGCACGCCGCGGGCGAGCAGCTCGTCGACGCCGTCGACCGCGTCAAGGCCATCACCGGCCGCATCGACCTCGTGCACTGCAACGACAGCCGTGACGCGTTCGGGTCGGGCGCCGACCGGCACGCCAACCTGGGCCACGGCAAGATCGATCCCGAGCTCATCCTGACGGTCGTGCGCGCCGCGCAGGCGCCGGTGG
>DATCLF010000291.1:0-6015 GCA_036564055.1 Spirillospora sp. | reverse complement strand
GCTCAGGCGTCGAAGGACGGGCGCTCGGCGATGTCGGGTCGGCTCGCGACGTTGAAGCGGAGGCGCAGTTCACGTCGGCGGTCTGTGCTCGCTCGGGGCTGAACGACGTGCGGAGGGCGGGCGGCCGCTCGTCCGAAATACATCATTTGATGCTTAAGTCGGAAATATCGGTTTCCACGCTTCCGCGAAACATCAGCTCGCGATTGTGACTTGCGGGTGTTCCATATCGCGGTCATGAGGTTTTCGGCACCTCGCCCCGCGTGAGGCGGTCAGTGGTGGGACCGCGTCCGGCGGTTCCCTTCTCCCGGGATGAGTTGATCAAGCAGACGCCGGCCGGTCGAGATCGGAGCCCGTGAACGACCCGGCCACAGGTCAGGCCCCGCGCCTGCCCGCCGGGGGACGTGACGCCCGGGACGGCGTGGCCGTCGTGCCGATCGTCGCCGGTGTCCCACGCGTTTGACCGAACTCGATCTTGGGCATTTCGTCCTGACCGGTTCCGAACCCGTCTGACGATGCGTGAGAGGTCAAGGTGCCGTCCCCCGTGCCCCCGCTCTGGCGCAAGAGCGCTGGTCAGTGGCATTGTCGTGGGGCGATGACGAGCAGGCCGGGTGTACAGGGCGACCGATGGGCCGTGCGCTCGGGCCCGTCGCCCGGAACCTGACGCGTCGTCTGCGAACCGAAATCGGACACCCCCAACCCACCCCCTGAGAGCGTTCGCATGAACTCACTCCCCCTGCTCCTGATCGGCCTCGCGATGTTCGCGGCCGGGTACCTCCTCTACTCGAAGTTCCTGGGCAACCACGTCTACAAGCTCGACCCGTCCTTCCAGACCCCCGCGCACGAGCTGCGGGACGGCGTCGACTACGTCCCGACCAACAAGTTCATCCTGTGGGGCCACCACTTCACCTCGGTCGCCGGCGCGGCGCCGATCGTCGGTCCCGCGGTCGCCGTGATCTGGGGCTGGCTGCCCGCGTTCCTGTGGGTCACGCTCGGCACGGTCTTCTTCGCGGGCATGCACGACCTCGGCGCCCTGTGGGCCTCGGCGCGCAACAAGGGCCGCTCGATGGGCACGCTGTCCGGCCGCTACATCGGACGCCGGGGCGCCAACCTCTTCCTCGTCGTGATCTTCCTGCTGCTGCTGATGGTGATCGCGGCGTTCGCGGTGGTCATCAAGAACCTGATGATCTCCACGCCCTCGGTGGTGATCCCCTCCTGGGGCGCGATCGTGGTGGCGGTGCTGGTCGGCCAGGCCGTCTACCGCTTCAAGATGAACCTCGCCCTGGTCACCGTCGTCGGCGTCGCGATCCTCTACGGCCTGATCTTCCTCGGGGACGCCGTTCCGGTGGAGCTGCCCGACCCGTTCCTGGGCATGTCTCCGGCGGCCTTCTGGATCGTCGCCCTCTTCGTCTACGGCGGCATAGCGTCCCTGCTGCCCGTGTGGGTGCTGCTGCAGCCGCGTGACTACATCAACGGCATCCAGCTCTTCATCGGGCTCGGCATCCTGTTCGTGTCGGTGCTGCTGAGCGCCCCCGGCATCGTCGCCCCCGCCTACAACTCCTCGGTGCCCGAGGGCACCCCGGACCTCCTGCCGTTGCTGTTCGTCACCATCGCGTGCGGCGCCATCTCCGGCTTCCACGGCATGGTCTCCTCGGGGACCACCTCCAAGCAGCTCGACAAGGAGCCCGACGCCCGCTTCGTCGGCTACTTCGGCGCCGTGGGCGAGGGCATGCTCGCGCTCGGCGCGACCATCGCCACCGTCGCCGGTTTCCGCACCGTGGCCGACTGGGAGGCCGTCTACAGCGCCTTCGGCGAGGCCGGCGTCGGAGCGTTCGTCAAGGGCGGCGGCGCGATCGTCCAGGACGGCCTCGGCCTGCCGGCGTCGGTGAGCGCGACGGTCCTCGCCACGATGGCGGTCCTGTTCGCCGCCACCACCATGGACACCGCCGTGCGCCTGCTGCGCTTCGTCGTCCAGGAGGCCGGCGAGATCGCCAAGGTGAGGATCAACAACCCGCTCGCCACCCTCATCGTGGTCCTCATCGGGCTGGGGCTCACCTTCAGCCAGGGCTCCGAGGGCGAGGGCGGCCTGCGCATCTGGCCGCTGTTCGGCACCAGCAACCAGCTTCTCGCCGCGCTGACCCTGTCGATCATCGTGGTCATGCTGATCCGCAAGCGGCGCAACCCGCTGCCCGTGCTGGTGCCGCTCGCGTTCGTCTTCGTGATGTCGTTCTGGGCCGCGCTCGTGCAGCTCGGCGACCTCTACGACGAACGGGACTGGCTCCTGCTGACCATCGACGTCCTCATCATCGTCACGGCCGTGTGGGTCGCGTTCGAGGCGCTCGTCGCGACGCGGCGGGCGTCCCGTGAACCGCCGGAGGCCCCCGACGCCGACGTGAAGGAAACCGAGGCGAAGGCGTGACGTCCCGCTGGGCCTCGTTCCGGGCCGGGCTGGAGGAGTTCTACGCCGGTCCCTACCGGCGCACCTTCGCCCGCGCCCGGCGCGAGGAGGACGACTTCTTCCGCATGGTCGTCCTCGCGGAGGCGCTGGGCGTGCCCGACCCGGCGGCGTACTACACCGCCGAGCTGATGCCCGCCCTCTACGAGGACTTCCACGCCTGGCACCGGCGGATGGGAATGGACCGTTCGCCACTGGAGCACGTCGGGTGCTGCTAGACCTCGTCGCCTCGCAGAAGGTCGTCTTCGTCGGCGGCAAGGGCGGGGTCGGCAAGACGTCCATCGCCGCGGCGCTCGCCCTGGGCCGTGCCAGGGCGGGCGCCCGCGTGCTGCTGGTCTCCACCGATCCCGCCCACAACCTCGGCCATCTCTGGGACCGCCCGGTGGGCGACGAACCCGTGCGTCTCGCCGCCCCTTCCGGGACGGCGGGTCACGTCGACGGACTGGAGATCGACCCGGAGCGGACGGTGGAGCGGCATCTGGCCGCGGTCGCCGCGACGATGCGCCGTCTGCTCCCCGAGCGGATGCACGGACCGGCCGCCCGGCACCTGGAGCTGGCCCGGCAGGCGCCCGGGACGCACGAGTCGGCGGTGCTGGAGCGGATCGCCGCGGCGGTGGAGCTCGGCGACGAGGCGTACGACCTGGTCGTCTTCGACACCGCCCCGTCCGGCCACACGATGCGGGTGCTCTCGCTGCCCGAGCAGCTGACCACCTGGTCCGAGACGCTGCTCGCCAACCGCGACCGAGCAGAACGGTTCGGCGCGGCGGTCCGCGGCCTCGGCGGCGGCCGGGACGAGACCGACCGCGACGCCGAGCTGCGCCGGATCCTCATCCGCCGCCGCGACCGCTTCGCCCGGCTGCGCGACGTGGTCACGGACCCGGCGCGGACCGGCTTCGTCATCGTGCTGACGGCCGAACCGCTTCCGATCGCCGAGACCACGGAGGTGTACGAGAAGCTGGTCGGCCTCGGCGTCAAGGTGACCGCGCTCGTCGCCAACCGCCGTTCCCCGGCGGACGCCGGTGACCTCCTCGCCCGGCGCAGGAAACGGGAGGACGACCATCTCGCCCGGCTGCGGCGGCGGATCCCGGACGTGCCGCTGGTCGACGTGCCGCTCCTGCCCGGCGACCTGGTGGGCGCCGACGCCCTCACCGCCCTCGCCGACCGGCTCGCCCGCACACCCTGAGTCCCGCGCCACCGGACGAAGGCCCGGACCCGGAGACGGCTCACGATGGTGCGTCCGCCACGAGCGTGCCCTTTACCGGCGAGGACGGCCGCTGCAAGCTGGACGGTGACGACTCGCGGCCTGCTGAGAGGATGACGGCGTGCCCTGGCGCGTACTGGTGTGGGCGGGTGTCGCGGTGGCCGCGGTGGCCGCCGTCGCGCTGGCCGTGTTCTGGAGAGCCGAGGGATTGGAGGAGGCAGGCTGGCTGGCCGGGGTGCTGAGCGGCTTCGCCACCCTGGCGTCACTGGCGATCCTTCTGTACGAGCAGTCGCCGTCCCGGCCGGGACGGCGGCCGTCGGAGGCCGAACGAGCCGACGGGCCGGCCGGAGCGGGAACCGTCAACATCGTCAGGGACGCGACGAGCACGGGCCCGGTGATCATGGGCCGCGACATCAGCGGCCCGGTCACCCTCGGCTCGCCCCCGCCGTCCCCATCGCCCCCTTCGACGGGAGAGGCCGAGGCATCGCGGGCTGCTGAGACTCCCGGCGTCGGTGGCGAGGGCTCCGTGTCCAACACCATCAGCGGCGGGTTCACCCAAGGGCCGGTGATCATGGGACGCGACATCAGCGGCCCCGTCACCTCGGTGTCGGGGGCCGAGAACGAGAACGCCACCGACCGCCCGGACGATTCATAGGCTCGGCAAGGGCTCCACCCCCGCGATCGGCGAGTGACGGTGATGGACATCAACGAGGTCGGTGAGAAGTACGCGTATCCGGATGTCGTGCCCTGGCTTCGGGCGAACATGATCGCGACCCTCGACGGGGGGATCCGGTACGAGGGGAGCACGAGCGCGCTCGGTTATGAGGGCGACCGGCTTCTCATGCGGCATCTGCGGACGCTGGCGGACGTCGTGATCATGGGTGCGTCGACCGTGCGGGAGTACGAGACGTACCCGCCGGCCGCGGCGAGGCTGGCCGTCGTCTCGCGGAGTCTGCGGCTCGACTTCGACGGGCCGCTCTTCACCGGGGCTCCCGCACCGCCCATCGTCATCACCTGCGGCGAGGCGCCGGGTGAGAGGCTGCGGGAGGCCGAGAGGCGCGCCGAGGTCATGGTGTGCGGAACCGGCTCGGTCGACATGGGGCGGGCGTTGCGGCGGCTGGCCGACGAGGGGTACGGACGCCAGCTCTGCGAGGGCGGCCCGGCGGTGCTGGCGCAGGTCGCCGCCGCGGGGTGGCTGCACGAGCTGTGCCTCACGCTGAGTCCGATCGTCACCGGCGGCGACGCCGCGCGCATTCTGGACGGCCCCGCGATCGGCGCGCAGAACATGGAACTCTGCCACGTGATCCAGGACGGCGACTACGTGTTCTTGCGCTACCGCATGGCGCGGCCCTAGACGACGTTGTGCCGCACGTAGGCCGGTGGGCGCCAGCCGAGGATGCTCTCGACCATGTTGACGGCCTGCCTCACTTCTGCGACGTCGTGGACGCGTACGATGCGCGCACCGTTCAGGATGGAGAAGACGAGGGTGGCTATGGTGCCCTCGACGCGCTCGTCCTGACCTCGGTGCAGCGTCTCGCCGATGAAGTCCTTGTTGGACACGGCGACCAGCAGCGGGTGGCCGATGCGGGCGATCTCCGAGAGACGGCGGGTCAGTTCGAGCGAGTGGTAGGTGTTCTTGTTGAGATCGTGGCCGGGGTCGATGATGATCCGGTCCGCCGGTACGCCGCGCTGTTCGGCGAGGGCCACCCGCCGGCGGAGGAATTCGGCGACCTCGCTCACCACGTCGTCGTACTGCGGACGGGGGTAGGGCGTCCTGGGGTCGGCCAGGCTGTGCGTGATGATGAGACCGGCGCCCGCCTCGGCCACCACGTCGGCGAGGGCGGGGTCGTGGAGCCCGCTCGTGTTGTTCAGGACGTCGGCCCCGGCGGCGAATGCGGCCCGGGCGACGTCCGGCCGGTAGGTCTCGACGGAGATGACGGCGTCCGTGCGGGGCCGTGCCCCCTCGATGACCGGCACCACGCGTTCGATCTCCTCGTCGATGCCGACCGGCGGGCCGGGAGCGAACGGAACGCCGCCGATGTCCAGCCAGTCGGCGCCGTTGGCGAGCGCCTTGTCCACGGCGAGAAGTGCTTGGTCGAGTGCGAATGTGCGTCCGCGGTCGTGGAAGGAGTCCGGCGTGCGATTGATGATCGCCATCACGGCGATCTGCCGGGAGAAATCGAAGGTGCGCCGCCCGATCGTCCGTTGAGGACTGATGATCTCGGGATGGTAGATTGTGCTTTCTTCGGCCACGTGTACCACCTATTTCGACGCGGGACGCCGGCATGCCAGCGGTCTGTTTGACCGCCTCTCCTCACTGGCTCGTCACCGCCCCACGGTCGTTAGGGGTTGAGGGGGTGAC
>DATCLF010000290.1:0-2100 GCA_036564055.1 Spirillospora sp. | reverse complement strand
AGGTTGGACACGTCGTAGCACTCGATGCGCAGCGGCGCCTCGTCGAGTTCCAGCGCCTCCTGGATCTCCTGGAGGGCCCGGCTGCGGGTCGTCAGGTCGGACGCGCGGCGCGTCTTGTGCTGCTTGAGGGCCTCGTGCGCGTTGCGCGCGACGGTCTCCAGCAGCGCCTTCTTGTCGCCGCGCTGCGGGACGCGCAGGCGGACCGGCCCGCCGCGCTGTTCGGCCAGCACCTCGCTCATGGCCTTCTCGTCGGGCGGCAGGGCGGGGACGAGCACCTCCCGCGGCACCGATTCGCTGTCGCCGTAGATCTGGAGGAGGAAGTGCTCGACCAGGTCGGAGGTGGTGACGTCCTCGACCTTGTCGACCACCCAGCCGCGCTGCCCGCGGATGCGGCCGCCGCGCACGTAGAAGACCTGGACGGCCGCCTCCAGCTCGTCCTCGGCGAAGGCGATCATGTCGCAGTCGGTGCTGTCGGGGAGGACGACCGCCTGCTTCTCCAGGGCGCGCTCCAGGGCGCGGATGTCGTCGCGGAGGCGGGCGGCGCGTTCGTACTCCTGGGCGTCGGCGGCCTCGCGCATCTCGCGTTCGAGGCGCTTGATGAAGCGGCTGGTGTGGCCGGCCATGAAGTCGCAGAAGTCCTCGGCGAGGAGGCGGTGCTCCTCCGGGGTGACGCGGCCGACGCACGGCGCCGAGCACTTGTCGATGTAGCCGAGCAGGCAGGGCCGGTCGAGCTGGTGCTGCCGTTTGAACACGCCGGCGCTGCACGTCCTGACCGGGAACACGCGCAGGAGCAGGTCGACCGTCTCCCGGATCGCCCACGCGTGGGAGTACGGCCCGAAGTAGCGCACGCCCTTGCGCTTGGCGCCCCGCATCACCATCACCCTCGGGAACTCCTCGTTCAGGGTGACGGCGAGGTACGGGTAGGACTTGTCGTCGCGATAACGGACGTTGAACCGCGGGTCGTACTCCTTGATCCAGGAGTACTCGAGCTGAAGTGCCTCGACCTCGGTGGCGACGACCGTCCAGTCGACGCGGGCGGCGGTCCGGACCATCGTCTGGGTGCGGGGATGCAGCGCGGAGAAGTCGGCGAAGTAGGAGTTCAGGCGCTGGCGCAGGTTCTTCGCCTTGCCCACGTAGATGACCCGGCCGTGCTCGTCGCGGAATCGGTACACGCCGGGGGACTCCGGGATCGAGCCCGGTGCGGGTCGGTAGGTCGCCGGATCAGCCACGTCCCAGAGCCTAATAGCCGGTGCCGACCTCCCGTCCGGCGTCCCGTCCCGCGCTCCAGGCCGGGACGCGGCGGTGGGCGGGGCGCCCGGCGTCGCGGGCGGGCCGCCCGGCGCGGGAGCCGACCCGCGCGGGAGCGGCCCGCCGCACGCCGTGGTGCTCAGGCGAGCATGATCTGGTCGCCCTGGACGGTGATCTGTTTCTCCTCCAGAGGCTTGTCCGCCGGAGGGGCCGCGACCGAACCGTCGGTGATCTTGAACTTGCTCTTGTGGCACGGGCAGTTGATCAGGCCGTCGGCGACCGCGTCGACGCTGCAGCCACGGTGGGTGCAGACCGCGGAGAAGGCCTTGAACTGGCCCTGTGTCGGCTGGCAGACGACGACCTTGGCGTCCTCGAAGACCTTGCCGCCGCCGACGGGGATCTCCGAGACCGACGCGAGGGCCTGTCCGCCGCCGGAGCCGCCGGAACCGCCCTCGGCTCCCCCAGAACCGCCCGAGTCGCCGCCGTCGCCGGAGCCGCCGCACGCCGCGGCGAGCCCGGCGATGCCCACGGCTCCGGCCCCGAGGAGGACGCTGCGGCGCGTCCTGTCCGCGGCCCGGTCGCCGCCCTGCGCCCGGCTCGCCTCGTCCGTCCGCGTCCCGGACTCCTGTGGCATTCTCACCCTCCAGTGACGTTCGTGATTCCGGTGTGTCACCAGGCATCACGCGCCGGAGTGCAAGGTGGTTCAAAACAGAACCAATTTTTTCGCGGGACCGGACGGCGGCACCGGCGGGCCGGCCGGAGGCGGGACGGGGTTCAGGTCACGACGATGCCGTCGCCTTTGACCTGCACGGGGTACTCCTTGAGCGGCTCCTCGGCGGGGCCCTTCCGCAC
>DATCLF010000289.1:0-7052 GCA_036564055.1 Spirillospora sp. | reverse complement strand
GTCTACCGCTCGCTCACCGAGCCGGCGCACGAACGGGTTCGATAGGTGGCGATAGGTGGCGATAGGGGTTCGTCATGTTCTGGCGTAAGCAGAAGGCCGCCATCGAGCGGTTCCATCCCCTGCACAAGACGCTGACCCTGGAGAAGGCGTTCTCCGTCTCGCTCCGCCGGGACGACTGGGAACCGCTGATCCAGAGCCTGGCGCGGCACAAGGACGAGATCCGGCGCCGCAAGTGGCGGCTGCACGAGCGGGTACCGCTCGTCGTCGTGCCGATGGTGCGGATCCTCATGGCCGACATGCCCCCGAACGGGACGCTGTCGGTGGCGGTCGACATGCGCGGCCCGCACATCGCGGAGAAGGCGGGACCCCAGCAGGACCTGCCCTCCCAGAGGCCGATCTCGAAGCTCAAGCAGTGGTTCGTCCACGACCCGTGGTTGAGGATGCGGGCGGAGCTGCGGGACGGCAGCGTCGTGGACGTGGCGGTGATCGACCGCATCCGGCATCGCACCTACCGCAAGCGCAACCTGCGCGGCAAGACCAAGTACAAGCACAAGACGAAGACGGTGCAGACGGTGCAGGTGACGCGGCGGCTGCCGAAGGACGCGCAGCCGCAACGGCCGCCGACGCGGCCGCCCCAGCGGATCGCCGTCCAGGCCAAGCAGGGCAGACGGCTGGCGATCCGGGCGAGGGCCAAGTGGCCCGAGCCGCACGAGGACGAGCACGTGCTGATGCGCATCATGCAGGTGCTGACGGAGCCGTTCCGGTGGACGCCGCCGGATCCGGCCGTGAGGAGGCACGCGTGAACCGCTGCAGAGTGACCACCGGATTCTTCGTGCTCGGGCACTGCGGGCGGCCCGCCACGGCGACCTGCGCGCGATGCTCGCGCGCGATCTGCACCGAGCACACCTGGCAGGGCCCCTTCTGCCCCGAGTGCGCCGTGGCCCAGAACTACGCCGGACGGGACGCGCACGACCCGGCCTGGGTGGGCCTCTTCCGGCGGTCCTACTACGAGAGGACGTCGCGCACCTACAACGACCCCAACTGGTACGCGACGTTCGACGCCTTCGACCGCGGAGCGTTCAACCCGGGCCGCAGGCACAGCGGCGGCTGGGAAGCGGACGACGACGCGGGCTTCGTGGACAGCTGATGAGCGAACGTCCGAGTACAGGGCGTCCGGGCGGAGGTCCGGCGCACCGCGTCCTGTGGATCACCGAGCACTACCCGCCGAGCCGCGGCGGGATGTCCCAGTCGTGCGACCGCATCGTCCGGGGGCTGCGCGCCGCCGGGGTGGAGATCGACGTCGCGCATCTGACCCGCCGCGCCCGCCCCTGGCGGACCGGGCGCGAGCACGGCGGACGGCTGATCACCGCGCCGCTCGGCGACGACCCCGAGCACGCGCTGCGCCGGCTGTGGACGACCCTCACCGCGGAAGACCTCACCGACTACAGCCATGTGGTCGCGTTCGGCGGCACGTACGCGATTCTCGCCGCGCCCGTCCTGTCCGCGTTGCTGGACGCCCCGCTGGTCACGCTGCTGCGCGGCAACGACATCGACGTCGGCGTCTTCTCGATGCGGCGGCGCGGTGTGCTCGCGGACGCGCTGCGCGCCTCGTCCCGGGTGTGCGTCGTCGCGCGCTCGCACACGCCGCTGGTGTCGGCGATCGCGCCGGACACCCCCGTCACGCACGTCGCGAACAGCGTCGACACCGCCCAGTGGCGGATCCTTCCGTCCGAGCGGGAGCGGGGCCGGGCCTGGCGGGAGGAGAACGTGGAGCCGGGGCGCCGGACGATCGGCCTCATCGGGCAGCTCAAGGTGAAGAAGGGCGTCGGCTTCTTCCTGGACGCGCTGGAGGCGTCCGGGCACGGCGGGGCGTTCCACCTGCTGCTGGTCGGCGAGGTGGAGGAGTCGGTGACCGCGTGGCTCGCCTCCCACGACGTGCCGCACTCGTTCATGCCGTTCCTGGAGCGCTACGACCTGCCGAGCGTGTACGCGAGCTGCGATCTCGTCGCCCTGCCCTCGTTCTATGACGGGATGCCGAACGTCGCGCTGGAGGCGGCGGCGCTCGGCGTCCCGCTGATCGCCTCGGACGCGGGCGGCCTCGCGGACATGGCCGACGACGAGATCGGCTTCACCTTCCCCGCCGGCGACCCGCACGGCTGCCGGGCGGCGATCGACCGGGCGGCGCGGGCGAGTGCGGAGGAGCTGGCCAAGCTCGGCGCGGCCGGCGCCGAACGCGTCCGCCGCGACTTCACCCCGGCCGCCGAGACCGCCGGGTACCTCGCGGTCCTCGACGCCGTCCGATGATCCTCTGCTACGCGTCCGGGGACGGGCTCGGGCATCTGACCCGGGTCCGGTCCTTCCTGCACACCCTGGGGCTGGACGGGCCCGTCACCGTCGTCACCGGGTCGCCGTTCGCGGACGACCCGCGCATCACCGGCGGGTGGCGCATCGCACGGGACACCTTCCCCATGCCCCCCATGCCGGACGACCTGCCCGGCGGGACGCCGGACGAGGTGATCGTGGACGCGTTCCCCGCGGGGCTGCGCGGCCGGCTCACCCGGGACGCCCTCGCCACCGGCGCCACGGTGACGCATCTGGCGCGGCTGCTCCGCTGGGACGCCTACACGCCCAGGCTGCCCGCCGATCCCCCGCGCTTCCACCGGACGTACGTCCTCGAACCGCTGGCGCCCGAGCACGAGGCCTATCTGCGCGGCGTCTCGGACGAGATCCTGCCGCTCACGCTGACCGACCCGCCCTCAGAGCCGGTCGACGTCGACGGGTGGATGATCGTCCACAGCGGACCGGAGGCGGAGACGCTCGAACTGGTCGCCTACGCGCGGGACATGGCGGCCGCCGAAGGCGTCCGCCCGCCGATGACCCTGGTGTCGCCCCGCAAGCCGGACGGTCTGCCTCCCGGCGTCGCGTACCTGGACGCCTACCCCGCCTGCCCGCCGGGCCCCAACGTCGAACGGATCGTGACGGCGGCCGGTTTCAACGCCGTCCGGCAGTTCGCGCCCTGGCGGGACATCCACCGGATGCTGCCGTTCCCCCGCACCCTGGACGACCAGTTCACCCGCGCCGCCCGCGCCAGGCGTGCGCACGAGGAGTCCGGGAGCCGGTGACGCGGGCGTCAGGAGGGGAGCCCGACGTCGAACTCCACCTCCACGTCGTCGGCGAGCCGGAGGGCGCCGAAGAACGCCGAGTACGGCTTGATGCCCCACCGGCTCTGCGTCACGGTGGCGCCGCCGCGCACCCGGTCGCCGTCCAGGACGGCCCGCACCCGCACCGGCTTCACCCGCCCCATGATCGTGAGGTCGCCCTCGATCTCGTCGTCCGAGATCCGGGTGGAGGTGAACGTGATGCGCGGATGACGGCGGGCGTCCAGCACCGCGAGCAGGTTCTTCTTGATCTCGGCACGGTCGCCGTCGGTGAGGGGCTTGACGCCCCCGGTGCCCTCCCGGACCTCCAAGCCGTCCACGTCGACGCTCACCTCGACCGACGAGGCGTCCAGGGGCTCGCGGACCTCGGCCGTCGCCGTCCACCGCGTCGCCTCGATCGTCAGGTCGTGGCCCGCCCGGCGTCCGAGGCCGCTGCGGCCCGTTCTGACCAGCAGCCGTCCGTCGTCCGGCCCCAGCTCGTGCGTTCCCTCGCGTAGCGCCATGTCTCCCACCCTGTCACGGGCCTCGGTGCGTCCCGCGCACACCCCTCACAGGCACTTCACCCTCGGCTGGGGGCGGTACTCGGTGTGGAACTTCTCGCGGCGGACCCTCCGGCCCCCGTCCAGGAGCGTCCGCCACACGTCGATCTCGAAGCCCCTGCGGCCGGGCGTCGGGACGCATCGGCGTCCGTGGCCCACGCCCGTCCCGAACGGCTTGAACCCGTAGCGGCGGGACGTCTTCGACCGGACCTCGTACCTGCGCTCCCCGTACAGGCTCACCGTCAGTGACGACGCCGTGGAGTCGACCTCGATGCGCACCGGGGCCTTGGTGTCGTTCCGCCACGTGAAGTCGAGGTCCGGGTAGGCCACCGCGGCCTCGCGCCCCTCCGGGTACTCCGGCATGTACATGGTGTGCGCCCGCGACTTGCGGATCTCCAGGCCCGCCCGGAAGACCGCGTTGAAGAGCGTGGTGGACACCTGGCAGATGCCTCCGCCCACGTCGTTGACCAGCCGGGCGCCGATGATGGTCGGCGCGGGGACGTAGCCGCGGCGCCGGGTGCGCGGCCCGACGACGTCGTTGAAGGAGAACGTCTCGCCGGGGGCGACGACGTGACCGTCCAGCATCGCCGCCGCCAGCTCGATGTTGCGCACGCGGGGCTCCCCCGGCGTGAAGTGCGTGGTGTAGGTGCTCATCGGCCGTTCCGCGGCCGGGGCGACCCTCGTGCCCGGCCGGGCGCCCGGCGGGGCCGCGCCGCGGATCGCCAGGGCGGCGGCCCCGTCCCCCGGCTCGCGCGGCGCCCACAGGTAGGCGCCGAGCAGCAGCCCCGTCGTCGCCAGGGCCCCGGCCACGAACGGCCACCAGCACCGGACGCACTCGCGCAGCCTCGGCTGGGCGCCTCGACGCCACGCCCCACGAAGCCACCGGCCGCGAGCGGGCCCTCCGAGGGCGCCGCGCGCGCCACGGCCGCGGCGTATCGCCTCGCGGCCTCGCCGCGCGAGCCGCCGCCTCTCGGGCCGCCCCGCTCGACGGCGCCGTTCGGGCCTCCCGCTCCGCGGCTCGCCCTGCGGCCGCTCTCCCCGCGGCCGTCCGCCCCGTGACCGTTCACGGCGTGGCGGCCGTTCGCGGCGTGAGCCCTCGCGACGCCCGTGTCGATGACACCGCCGTTTCCGGCCAGGCCGGGTCCGCCCCACAGATCACACCCCCCGAGGATCCCTTCGGATCCTCCAACGGACCCTGCCGCTCCCCCACGATCCACGCCCGGATCTTTAACCGAACAAGACGAACCCGCGACCAAGACGAGGCCGCCGGGGTCATCGGCCCGACGCGAGTTCGAACGGCGCCGGAAGCGGCGTCACCCGGGTCGAGGACGGTCGGGCGATGGCGTCCGCCGGGCAGAACACCCTGAGGGAGCCGGCGCGTTTGCCGAACCGCACCGCGGCCGGCAGCGAGGTGAGCTCCCCGTCACGGGCGACCTGCACGTCCCCGTCCGTCGCCTCCGCCCTCAGCGCGGTCGCCTTCCAGGCCCGGTAGCCGGGGGCGAGGTGCAGGTGCCCGGCCAGGACGGCCGCGACGGCGCGGACACGGGAGGCGCGCGAGACACGGCGGCCCGCGGTGATCATGCGGATGTCGAGCAGGCCGTCGTCGAGCCGCCCGCGCCAGGTGGGAGCGGCGCCGCGCGAGCCGTAGACGCAGTTCCCGACGAACGCCAGCCAGACGCGGCGCACGCGGCCGTCCACGACCAGCTCGACCGGCTCGGAGCGCCGCAGGGTCCGGACGGCGGCGACGGCGAGCGCGGGCCACTTGCCGATCCGCCGCTCCAGCCGTTCCCGCCGTTCGAGCAGCTCGGTGTAGACGCCGATCCCGGCGGTGTTGAGGAACGGGTGCTCCTCCTCCCGTCCCGCGTCCCCGTCCGCCGGTGCGACGTGGGCGACGTCGACGCGGCCGAGCCGCCCCTCCTTGTACGCGGCGACCGCGTCGGCGGCGGTGTCCATGCCGAGCGCGCGGGCGAAGTGGTCGAAGGTGCCGCTCGGGACGACGAGCAGCGGGACGTCGTGGTCCAGCGCCGCCCGCGCGGCCGCGTTCACGGTGCCGTCCCCGCCGATCACGGCGAGCACGGCGGCCCGCTCGGCCGCCTCGCCGGCCACCTTGTCGAGGTCGTCGCCCGGCCGGAACCCGACGACCTCCGCCGCGGGCAGCTCCCGGACGAGCGTGTGGAGCGCGAGCTCGGCGCGGCCCGGCAGGATCCCGGCGGGCGCCTCACCGCCCGAGCCGGGGTTGACGATCGCGACGACGCCCCGCCCGTCGGGCGTGACGCGGCCGGCTCCGTCCTCCGCGGGCGCGACCCGGGCGACCGGGGTCCGCGCGGGCCACACGGCCCGCGTCCCCACCGCGGCGAGCGCGCCGATCCCGATTCCCGCGAGGACGTCCCCCGGGTAGTGGGCGCCCGTGTAGACGCGGGAGAACGCGACCGCCGCGGCCGCCGCGGCGACCGGCGCCGCGACCTGCGGCGGCGCCTCCATCGCCACGCCCGTCGCGAACGCGGCGGCCGACGCCGAGTGACCCGACGGGAAGGCGTGCGAGGTGGGCGGCTTCCAGCGGATGCGGTACGGCGGAACCAGGTCCACGACGGGCCGCTTGCGACGAAAAGCGTGCTTGCCGAGAATGTTCACCGCCGGACTCGCCACCGCGATCGCGATCGACCCGCGCAGGGCCGCCCGCCGCAGCCGGGCCCCTCCGCAGGCCCCGAGCGCGCCCGCGGTCGTGAACCAGAGCACGCCGTGGTCGGCGAACCGCGACAGCCTCGGCAGGACGTACTCCAGCCCGGGCAGGCGGGCCGCCGCCACCCGGTCGAAGGCCCACCGGTCCAGCCGTCCGAGCCTGCGCAGCGCGCGGGACCGGCGCAGGCGCGGCCGGTGCTCCGGGGGCGGGCGCCGCCCGCGGACCACGGCCGGTTCCGGCGCGGAGGGATGCCGCGCATGGTTGACGTGCATGACCCGGGTATCCCCAGCACCGTCCACATGATTCCGTAAAGATCTCAAATCGGGGGTCACATGCGGGCAGACGTCACGCGGGAGCCGGCGACTGCAATAGGCTTCCGGACATGAGTCACCCGGAACGACTCGGTTCCTCGGGTGGCGAGTCGGTCGGAACGATCGCGGAGCCTCCTCACGTGAACGAAACGCTGGCCGACTACGCCGCACGTCATGGGCTGAGGCAGAGCGCGGCGCGCCCCCCGCTGCGCAGTTACCTCCAGAGTGTGTGGGCCCGGCGGAACTTCATCTGGGCGTTCGCGTCGGCCAAGAACATCTCGAAGCACAGCGACTCGCGCCTGGGCCAGGTATGGCAGGTGCTGACGCCGCTGCTGAACGCGGCCGTCTACTACCTGATCTTCGG
>DATCLF010000288.1:0-8444 GCA_036564055.1 Spirillospora sp. | reverse complement strand
CGACCACGCCGACCCGTCCGGCAGGACGATCGAGATCGCCCTGGTCAAGGTGCCGGCCACCGACGCGCGCAACCGGATCGGCTCGCTGCTGTTCAACTTCGGCGGCCCCGGCGGCGACGGCGTCGGCACCCTCGCCCAGACGGCCGACGGCTACGCCGGCCTCCGCGCCCGCTACGACCTCGTCGCGTTCGACCCGCGCGGCGTGGGACGCAGCACACCGGTCACCTGCGTCGGCGACCGGCGCATGGACGAGCTCGTCGCCCTCGACGACAGCCCCGACACCGCCGCCGAGGAGAAGGCGTTCATCGACGGCCGCGTCGCCTTCGCACGCGGGTGCGCGACCCGTTCCGGCGACCTGCTGCCCCATGTCGGCACCCTCGACGCGGCCCGCGACCTGGAGCTGATCCGCTCGGCCCTCGGGGACGAGAAGCTGCACTACTTCGGGATCTCCTACGGCACCTGGCTCGGCGGCGTCTACGCCCGCCGGTTCCCGGGCCGGGTCGGACGCGCCGTCCTCGACGCCGGCGTCGACACCGAGATCAGCGCGGTGGACTTCGCGCTCCAGCAGGCCGCCTCGTTCCAGCGCGCCCTGGGGAGGTTCGGCGCCGCCTGCGCGCGGCTCGGCCGCAAGCACTGCCCGATGGGGAGCGACGGCCCGTCCGTCGTGAGGTCCGTCGGGCGGTTCCTGGACCGGCTCGACCGCAGGCCGCTCCCGGCGTCCGGGCACCGCAAGCTGACCCAGAGCCTCGCCACGACCGCCGTCGCCGCCGGCCTGTACTCGCGGGCCGCCTGGCCCTACCTCGCGCAGGGGCTCGCCGACGCGGTCAAGCGGCGCGACGGTTCACTGCTGCTCCTGCTCGCCGACGTCCAGAACGGCCGCAACGACGACGGGACCTACACCAACCTCACCGCCGCCAACACCGCGATCACCTGCGCGGACATCGCCGATCGTCCCGGCCCGCAGGACGTGCGGCGCTTGCTGCCGAAGTTCCGCGCCGTCTCACCGGTCTTCGGGACGTCCATGGCGTGGGGCCTGCTGCAGTGCGCGGGATGGCCCGTGAAGGGCGACGACGCCTCCCGCGAGGTCGCGGCCCCGTCCGCCCCGCCGATCCTCGTCGTCGGCACCACCGGCGACCCGGCCACCCCCTACGCCTGGGCGTCGGCGCTGACGAGGAACCTCGGCGGCCGGGCGCGGCTCCTCACCTTCGAGGGGTACGGCCACGGCGCCTACGACACGGGCGACCCGTGCGTCCGCCGGACCGTCAACGCCTACCTCCTGCAGGGGACGGTCCCCGCGGCCGGCGCGACCTGCCGCTGAGGCCGCCCTGTCCGCCCCGTCCGCACCGCTCGCACCGTTCGCACCGGGCCGCCTACACGACCTGCTCGACCGTCATCGGCTCCCGCAGGGCGTTGCCGACCGTGCAGTACTTCTCGTGGACCCGGGCGGCCACGGCCTTCAGGACCTCCTCGGCCTTCTCGTCGCCCTCGGGGAGTTCGACGTCGTAGGTGATCGTGATCGTGCCGAGCGTGCTCGTCGCGACCTTGTCGGCGTTCACGGTGGCCGCGAGCCGCGCCATCCGGTGCCCGCGCTTGGCCGTCAGGGGCTCCACGGTCACCAGCTCGCAGCCGCCGAGCGCCGCGAGCAGCAGCTCGACGGGCGTGAACGCGCCCTGGGCGTCGGCGTCGCCGATCGCGACCGCCGCCCCCCGGTCGTTGACCGCCCGGAACCCGTCGCCGGTGCGTTCCACCCTGACCTCGGCCATGGCATTCCCTTCGATCCGTGTGAACGCCGGTTCCGTTCGC
The DNA here is from genome assembly GCA_036564055.1 of Spirillospora sp. GTDB lineage: Bacteria > Actinomycetota > Actinomycetes > Streptosporangiales > Streptosporangiaceae > Spirillospora. The sequence continues at coordinate 6,641 of DATCLF010000288.1, read as the reverse complement.
GAACCGGTCCCGTGCACGCAACAGCCGTACCGGACGTCTTCTTCCCCGCACGTGAACCGACCCAGTTTGCTCTGGTCCATACGGGTATGCGTGCGGTGAGGCGGTGCACGGCTGCCGCACGCATCACATCGCTTCGGGGGGACCGATGGGTTACGTGAAGACACGGGACGGCACCGAGATCCACTACAAGGACTGGGGCCGGGGACAGCCGGTCATCTTCATCCACGGATGGCCGCTGAACGGCGACGCGTGGGACGACCAGATGAAGGCGGTCGCCGACGCGGGCTTTCGCGCCATCGCCCACGACCGCCGCGGCCACGGCCGCTCGTCCCAGCCCTGGGACGGCTACGACTTCGACACCTTCGCCGACGACCTCAACGACCTGATCAGCGCGCTCGGGCTCTGGGACGTCGTCCTGGTGGGGCACTCGATGGGCGGCGGGGAACTGGCCCGCTACATCGGACGGCACGGCACCCGTCTCGTCTCCAAGGCGGTCCTGCTGTCGGCGATCACGCCGCTGATGCTTCAGACCGACGACAATCCCCAGGGGGTGCCCGCCCAGGTCTTCGAGGACATCAAGAAGGGAATCCTCAACGAGCGCTCACAGTTCTGGATGGACACCTCCGAGAGCTTCTTCGGCACCAACCGGCCGGGAAGCAAGGCCACCCAGGGCAACCGCGACGCGTTCTGGTACATGGCGATGCAAGAGAGCGTGAAGGCCGGCGTGGACTGCGTGACGGCCTTCGCGGAAACGGACTTCACCGAGGATCTGCGGCGGTTCGACATCCCGACGCTGATCGTGCACGGCGACGACGACCAGATCGTCCCGATCGACGCCACGGCCCGCAAGACCGCCCAGCTGATCCCCGGCTCCACACTGAAGATCTACGAGGGATCCTCGCACGGCATCGCCCTCGTTCCGGGCGACAAGGAACGCTTCAACCGGGATCTGCTGGAGTTCCTCCAGAGCTGACCGCGTGCCGCACGGGCACCCGGCGGACGGGGTCCTCTAGGTGCCGAGGCGCTCCTGCTCCTCGGCGATGATCTGCTGGGCGAGCGCCTGCTCGGAGATGTCGGTCGCCTCGGGCGCCTGCTCCGCGAGGTCGCTGCGCCGCGCGTACTGGTCGAACAGCCTGGCCTTGCCGCGCAGGATCTTCAGCATGCGCTCGTCCACCCCCTCGGGGGTCAGGAGCCGGTGCACCTGCACGGTGCGCGCCTGGCCCATCCGGTGGGCGCGGGCGATCGCCTGCGACTCCAGGGTGGGCTTCACCTGCGGCTCGCACAGGATCACCACCGAGGCCGCCTGGAGGTTCAGGCCGACCCCGCCCGCCTGGATCTGCGCCAGCAGGACGGCGTGGCCGGGCTGGGCGGTGAACTGGTCCACCACCTCCTGCCGTCTGGCGGGCGGCATGTCGCCCGCCAGCGGGCCGTACGCCCGTGGGCCGAGCGCGTCGCCCACGGTGGCCAGCACATCGCGGAAGTAGGAGAAGACCACGACCTTCAGGTCGTTGACCTCGGCCTCCTCGACGAGCTCCTTCAGCCGGGCGAGCTTGGCGGACCGGCCGGGGACGGCGTACGCGGCGCGGCGCATCGCCATGAAGTTGCCCTCCGCCACCGCCTGCCGGTAGGCCTCCCGGTCCGCCGCGCTGAACTCCTCCAGCTCGTCGATGTGGACGATCTCGGGCAGCTCCACGAGGACGTCCTTCTGGTTGCGGCGCAGGTAGACGGCGGCGACCGCCGAGCGGAACGCCCGCGGTCCGAGCACCGCCGCGCTGCGGCTCACCTTCCGGGCCACGTCCGGCCGCAGGTGCGCGACGAGGTTGCGGAACTCCTCGACGCGGTTCTCCATCGGCGTTCCGGTGAGGAACAGCACGCGCTTCACCCGCCGGCACCACTTCGCGACGGCCTTGGCGCGCTGGGTCTGGTGGTTCTTGGCGTAGTGGGCCTCGTCCACGACGAACATGGCGATGTCGAGCCCGGACGGCAGCTTCAGCGACGGCAGGGTGGTGAACGTCGTGACGCCGATGCCGCCCTCGGCGGCGAACCGGGCCACCGCCTCCTGCCGTTCGGGGCCGTGCAGGGCGTGGGCGGGGATCGTGCAGCGCGCCTCGATCTCGCGCACCCAGTTGATCAGGACGCTGGCCGGGCACGTCACCAGGAAGTGCGTCGCGCCCTCCGCCCTGAGGTGGGCCATCGCGGCGATCGCCTGCACGGTCTTGCCGAGCCCCATCTCGTCGCCGATGATCACTCGCTCCTGGACGAGGGCGAACCGGGCGCCGAACGACTGGTATCCGCGCAGCGAGACCCGCCGGTGGGTGTCGTCGAGCGGCTGCGCCCTGACCCGGGCCGCCAGGTCCTCCGGGACGAACCCCTCGGCGGCCTCGGGGGCGGGCTCCAGGGAGGCCACCTCCGCCAGGAGCGTCTGGTACTCGGAGGCGCGCAGCTCGAAGTCGATCCACGCCTCGTCGCCCGAGACGGCGGGCCTCAGCAGGTCGACCGACGCCTGGGAGATGAGCGTGCGGGTCTGCCGCTCCTGCTCGGCGGCCAGGACCCGGGCCAGCTCGTCGAGCGCCTCTGCGGCGCGGCGCCGTCTGGACGGCCGGGCGAACGCCCTGCGCCACCACGTCGCCGCGGTCCGCGCCTCGCGCACCAGCGGGGTGAGCCGCTCGTCGATCCTTTCGGCGGCGGCGCGGGCGCGGGGAAGGTCCGGCCCGGCGTTCACCAGCCGGTGCAGCGCGACCACCAGCGGGGTCGTGGACGCGTCCCGCCGCTCCAGGTCGAGCCGTATCCCGGCCGACCGCTTGGCCGCGTCCGCCAGGTTGTTCGCCGCCGCGAGCGCCTGCGCCGCGGTCTGCGGCCCGATGCCGGGAACGAGCTGCAGCCGGTAGCGGGTCGCGTTCAGGACGTCGGCCACGGTGGCGAACCCGGCCTTCTCCAGCGCGCTGACCCGCAGCCACCCGCCGGTGACGTCCTTGAGCCGTTCGACGGGCACCGAGGCGAGCTGCTCGCGCGCCGCCTCGTCCCGCAGCGGCTCCAGCGCCTGCTGCACCTCCGCCAGTGCCCGCCCGTGGTCCGACAGAAGATCGCGGGCGGCGCTCAGCAGTGACCGCCCGTCCCGAAGCACGTCCCCGGGTTCGTATGCCATACCGCTCCTCACCCGTGCTTTCCGGGCACATGATGCCAGCACGCCCGTTTCGTCGCGCCCGTCCGGCACGGCGATCCGGCCGGTCCGGACGGTTCATTGGACGAAACAGAAGGGCCGCCGGTCGCGTCCTTCCTGCGGGAAGGACGCGACCGGCGGCCCGGTGAGACCCGGGGTGAGCGGGAAACCGCTCCGGCCCGCGGCCTACACGTCGTAGTACAGCTCGAACTCGTGCGGGTGCGGGCGCAGGCGGATCGGGTCGATCTCGAACTCGTTCTTCATCGAGATCCAGGTCTCGATCAGGTCCTGGGTGAAGACGCCGCCTTCGAGGAGGTACTCGTGGTCCTCCTCCAGGGCCGCGAGGACCTCCTGCAGGGAGCCGGGCACCTGCGGGATGGAGCGTGCCTCCTCGGGCGGCAGCTCGTAGAGGTCCTTGTCGATCGGCTCCGGCGGCTCGATCTTGTTCTTGATGCCGTCCAGACCGGCCATCAGCATCGCGGAGAAGGCCAGGTACGGGTTGCAGGACGGGTCCGGGACGCGGAACTCGATGCGCTTGGCCTTCGGGTTCGAGCCGCTGATCGGGACGCGGATGCAGGCCGACCGGTTGCGCTGGGAGTAGACGAGGTTGACCGGGGCCTCGAAGCCCGGCACGAGCCGGTGGTAGCTGTTCACCGTCGGGTTGGTGAAGGCCAGCAGGGACGGCGCGTGCTTGAGCAGCCCGCCGATGTAGTAGCGGGCGGTGTCGGACAGGCCCGCGTACCCGACCTCGTCGTAGAACAGGGGCGCCCCGTCCTTCCACAGGGACTGGTGGCAGTGCATGCCGGAGCCGTTGTCACCGAAGATCGGCTTCGGCATGAACGTGACGGTCTTGCCGGCGGCGCGGGCGACGTTCTTGACGATGTACTTGTAGAGCAGCAGGTTGTCGGCCGTCTTCAGGAGCGTGTCGAAGCGGAAGTCGATCTCGGCCTGGCCCGCGGTGCCGACCTCGTGGTGCTGCATCTCGACGTGGATGCCGGCGCGCAGGAGCTTCGCGACCATCTCCGAGCGCAGGTCGGTGTAGTGGTCCATCGGCGGGACGGGGAAGTACCCGCCCTTGTAGGGGGGCTTGGCGCCGAGGTTGCCGCCGGGCTCCTCACGGCCGGTGTTCCAGGCGCCCTCGATCGAGTCGAGGTAGTAGTAGCCCGCGTTCTCCTTGGTCTCGAAGCGGACGTCGTCGAAGATGTAGAACTCGGCCTCGGGGCCGAAGTAGCAGGTGTCGGCGACTCCCGTGCCGCGCAGGTACTCCTGCGCCTTCTTCGCCACGTTGCGCGGGTCGCGGCTGTAGGGCTCCCCGGTCAGCGGGTCGTGGACGAAGAAGTTCAGGTTGAGGGTCTTGTGCTGGCGGAACGGGTCGACGACGGCGGTGGTCGGGTCCGGGAGCAGGAGCATGTCCGACTCGTGGATCTCCTGGAAGCCGCGGACCGACGACCCGTCGAACATCAGCCCCTCGGTGAAGACGCTCTCGCCGAAGCTCTCGACGGGGAACGTGAAGTGCTGCATCTTGCCGGGCAGGTCCACGAACCGACAGTCGACGAACTCTACATCCTCGTTCCTGATATAGCTCAGGACTTCTTCGGCGCTGCTGAACATCCAGCCTCCTTGGGGCGTTACTTGGCTGGCCCCGAGGCTATGGCCAGGCCGTTTCCCGGCCGTGTCCCATATGTTTCCGCTGTGTTACGGGTCCCCGCGCGTTTCCGGAGCCGAATCCGGGTCCCGCGGACGACCGGATAGCGTAGGGGCATGAGCAGTGGCAAGGCGAAGGCCGGCGGACCGCGGTGGACGCAGACGTGGCTGAGCGGGGCGCGTGCGGCCGGCGCCGATCTGGGGGAGCCCGGGGCGCGGCTCGGCCTTCCGGCGAGCGGCAGCGGCGCCGTCGCCTCCTACGGCCGGCGGCTCGTCGGGCTGTTCGTCGACTGGGGCCTGTCGATGCTGGTGGCGAGCCTGTTCGCGCGCTCGTTCGGCTGGGAGCCGGCGGAGCGCAGTCTGTGCACGCTGGTCGTCTTCGGGGTCCAGGCGTGGGTGTTGACCGCGCTGCTCGGCACGACGATCGGCAAGCGGCTGTGCGGCATCCGCGTCGTCCGGCTGGACGGGCGGCCCGTGGGGCTCGGCTGGGCGCTGGCGAGGACGCTTCTTCTGTTGCTGGTCGTTCCCGCGCTGCTCTGGGACCGGGACTACCGCGGGCTCCACGACCGCGCCGCCAACACGGTCGTCGTCAATATGTAGACCGCTTCATGTAGACCGCTTCGCGCCCAGGGAGAATTCGGCGCCCGTCGAGATCACCAGAGCCCGTGACCATGGAAAAGGCGCCCCGCAGGGCGCCTTTTCTCTGAGTGCGGTTCGCGTGAGCGCGGCTTTCGGGGACGCCCGCCTCGTACACGGGAACGCGCTCAGCGCATCTTGGGCTTGGGCATCCTGGGCATCTTCACGCCCTTCGGGATCGGGCCCTTCGGCATCTGCACCGGCCGGGGAAGGGCCCGCAGCCGGTCGTTCAGCTCGGCGACCTCCGGCTTTCTGAGGTTGCGGGGCAGCTTCATCAGGTGGCGCTGCAGCTTGTCCACCGGGATCTGGCCCTCTTCCTCCCCGACCTGCACGGTGTAGATCGGGACCTCCTGCGCGGCGCGGGCGGTCCGCTTCTTCTCGGCGCCGAGCAGGGGACCGACGCGGCTCGGCGGGCCCTCCGACACGAGCACCACGCCGGGACGGCCCACCGCGCGGTGCACCATGTCGAGGTTGCGGTTGCCGTTGACGGCCTCGGTGACCGTCCAGCCGCCCCGCATGTTCTTCAGGACCGCGGCGGCCGCCCCCCGCTGCCCGGAGATCATCTTGTACTGCGCGCGCTGGGCCATCTGACCGAAGACGATCATGCCGACGGCCAGGGCGGTCAGGATGCCGAGCGGGATGAAGAACCACAGCTGGCCGAAGACCACCCCGATGAGGACGACGATGACCAGGGCGCCGATCGCGGAGGCGAACACGATCGGCAGCGCCTTCGGGTCGACCTGCCGCAGCAGCTGGGCGACCATGCGGATCTGCTTGAGGCGGCCCGGCCGCTCCTGGGCCCCGTCCGCGGGCTTGTTCGACATGAGTCCAAGAATAGTGGCGCCGGAGCGCCGCGCGTTCAGCCCTTCCTCGCCTCGATCGCCTGCTTGTACAGCCGGCCGGCGCGGTAGCTGGAGCGGACCAGCGGCCCGGACATCACGCCCGCGAAACCGATCTCCTCGGCCTCGGCGGCCAGCTCCACGAACTCCTCGGGCTTCACCCACCGCTCGACCGGGTGGTGGCGGGGGCTCGGCCGCAGGTACTGGGTGATCGTGACCAGTTCGCAGCCGGCGGCGTGCAGGTCGCGCAGCGCCTGGGAGACCTCCTCGCGGGTCTCGCCCAGACCGAGGATGAGGTTCGACTTCGTGACGAGGCCGTCCTCACGCGCCCGGGTCAGCACTTCGAGGGAGCGCTCGTAGCG
>DATCLF010000287.1:0-13510 GCA_036564055.1 Spirillospora sp. | reverse complement strand
GCACCGGCTCGGTGACCGAGCCGACGACCCGGTCGGTGAGGCGCTGCGCGGTCCGCAGCTCGGCGGTCGCGAACTCGACGGCCTCCTCGGGACGTCCCAGCTCCACCAGCGACACCACGGTGTGCAGGCGGTTGGCCGCCTCGTGGGCCTGCGAGCGCAGCGACTCGGCGAACCCGCGCACGGTGTCCAGCTCGCCGCTCAGCTCCTGCAGCTCGGTGTGGTCGCGCAACGTGACGACGTTGCCCATCGCCCTGTCCCGGGACCGGACGGGCTGCGTGTTGACGACGAGGACGCGCGTGTCGGCGACGTGGAGCTCGTCCGAGCGCGGCTCCGCCGAGACGCAGGTGGCGACGAACTCGTCCGGCAGCCCCAGCTCCGCGACCCGCCGGCCCCGCGGGTCCGGGGCGCCGAGGTCGAGCAGCTCGCGGGCGGCGTCGTTGCACAGGACCACGCGTCCCGAGCGGTCCAGAAGGAGGAGACCCTCCCGGACCGTGTGCAGGATCGCCTCGTAGTACTCGAACATCTCGCGCAGCTCGGCGGGCGCGACGCCGCGGGTCTGGCGGCGCAGCCGCGCGGCGACGAGGGAGCTGCCGGCGACGCCGAGAGCGAGGACGGCGGCCGCGACGACGGCCAGGGAGACGAACCGCTGGCGCAGTTCGACGGAGATGGCGCGGATCGTGATGCCGACCGCGACGAGGGCCACGACGCGCGGCCCCTCGTAGACGGGCGTGACGGTGCGGACCGACGGCCCGAGCGTGCCCGTGTAGGTCTCGGTGAAGGTCAGCCCGGCGAGCGCGGGCCCGGTGTTGCCGACGAACCGCCCGCCGATCCGGGCCGGGTTCGGATGCGTGTAACGGATCCCCGCCGGGTTCATGATCGTGATGAAGTCGACGCCGGTCTCGCGGCGGACGCGTTCGGCGTAGGGCTGCAGCAGCCGGCTCGGGTCGCGGGACGCGAGGGCGCGGCGGACGTCCGCGGACTGGGCGATGCTCTTCGCGAGCGCCGTCACGGTCTGCGCCGCCGCGTCGTCGGCGGAGCGCCGGGCGTCCACGTAGGCGACGGTCGCGCCCGCGGCCACGAGCAGACCGACGATCGCGGCCTGCAGCACCAGCAGCTGCCGCGCCAGGCTCCAGCGGCCGGGATCGGTCCATGCGGGACGCCGCACTCGCGCACCTTTCGTCTCGGCCTCACCGTGAACGAAATGTACACAACGGTGACCAGCGGCTTCGGAGCGCGCATAGTCACGATGCAGAGCCGCGGTGCACAGCCGCGGTGCAGAGCGAGACCTCGGCCGCTCACCGCCTCACCCGAGCGGCCTTCCCCGCAGGCGCCCGACGTGTGCATGTGCCCGCTCCGCCGGCACATGGGCGTCTGCCCGGGGCGCGGGCGCCCGTCCGGCATCCGAGTTCGTGCGGGCCTGATCCGGACGGGCGCCGCCCCACAAACCCCAGGGCCCCCACGAATCCCGGGCCCCGTGCACCCGGCCGCCGCGGGCCGTTCAGGCGACCTCGGGCCCGGTGCGCCGCCGCCGCGCCGAACGCGGAAGATCGAACCGGAAACGGATCACCACCGGCAGGTCGGGCATCCCGACGGCCCGCCGGTACCGCTCGACCGGCCCCGCCCCCAGCTCCCCGTACACCTCGCCGACCAGCGTGTCCCCGGCGCAGAAGAGCCTCATCAGCAGCCGAGGCCGGCCGGCGGTGCCCGTGAGCCGGACACCGGCGCTGCGGACGCCGGGCATCGTGCGCGCCTCGCGGCTCAGCTCCTCCGCGGCGGCTCTGGCGCGCTCCCGCGTTCCCGGGTCGACGTCCGGCCACCACAGATGGACGACACGCCGGACCTGGACGACGAGCCACAACTGGCCCACCAGCGCGAAGACCTCCGCGACGCCCGCCGCGACCGGCAGGAACCAGCCGTGACCGGCGGCGAACCGGGCGAGCGCGGGATCCAGCACCGGCCGGTCCGCGACGCCGGACCCGAACGCGCCAAGGCCGGCGGCGAGAGCGGCGGCGCCGCAGGCCGCCAGCACGGCCCCGGTCGCCGCGACCGCGATCCTCACGTCAGTCCCTCCGCCAGCCGAGCCGGACGTCCACCCGCGGCCGGCGCGCCGGCTCGATCGCGTCCAGCCGCGCCTCCACCGCCAGGCGGACGAGATCCGCCAGGTTCGACGGGTTGCGGTAGTGGGTGGCGACGCGGACGACGAGCCCGCCGCGCCGCAGCCGCCGCGGGCGGACGCGAGCGCGTTCGATGCCGTGGACGCCGAGCGCCGCGGCGGCGAGCGCGCGGCGCAGGGCGGCACGGCCGATGGCGCCCGCCTGCCGCGGATCCGACCCGGCGAGCGGGACGGCCCGCGGCCGCCCCGGCACCGCGGCCAGCAGGAACACCGCGCCCACGGCGAGGACCGCACCGCTGACCGGCAGCGCCTCCCGCCAGGAGGTGCGCCGCAACGCGCCCTCCACCGCGGACATCCCCGGAACCGGGTTCACCGTGGATCCGAGCGCGGCGGCCAGCAGCTCGATCGCGGCCGCCCCGCAGACCGTGGCCAGCAGCAGCGCGGCGGCGATCCCGGCCCACGTGCGGCGCGGCCGGAACTCGCGGACGGCGAGCCGCCACGCCTGCCGCGTGTTCCGCTCCTCCTCGATCAGGTTCTCGACCAGCTTCTCCGCCACTGCCACCCCCGTGAACCATCGGCATGTCTGGCAATGTCACCCATGGTGATGGATCGTCACGCGGAGTGAAACACGCCATGCCGACATCCCACGCGTTCACCGGAGGTGCGCGGCCGGCGCGGCCGGTCAGCGGAAGACGACGGTGCGGTTCCCGTTGAGCAGGACCCGGTGCTCGCAGTGCCAGCGGACCGCGCGGGCGAGGGCGAGGCACTCGACGTCGCGGCCCACGGCCACCAGCTCTTCCGGGCTGTGGCTGTGGTCCACGCGGGCGACCTCCTGCTCGATGATCGGGCCCTCGTCGAGGTCGGGCGTGACGTAGTGGGCGGTCGCGCCGATCAGCTTCACGCCGCGTGCGTGCGCCTGGTGGTAGGGACGGGCGCCCTTGAAGCTCGGCAGGAACGAGTGATGGATGTTGATGATCCTGCCGGGCAGCTTGGCGCAGAAGTCGTCCGAGAGGATCTGCATGTACCGGGCGAGGACGACGAGGTCGGCGCGGTAGTGCTCGACCAGCGTGAGGACCTCGGCCTCCTGCGCCGCCTTGCCCTCGGGGCCGATCGGCAGGTGGTGGTAGTCGATGCCGTAGGACTGGGTGAGGGGCCGCAGGTCGGGGTGGTTGGACACGACCGCGACGACGTCGATGTCGAGGAGCCCGGACCGCGTCCTGTACAGCAGGTCGTTGAGGCAGTGCCCGCTCTTCGACACCATGATCAGCACGCGGGGCCGCTCGGCCAGCGAGTGCAGCCTCCACTCCAGCCCCAGCTCGGGCACGAGCGACGCGAACGCGCCCCGCAGCTCGTCGGGGTCGGTGTCGTCCAGGGTCGTGAACTGCACCCGCATGAAGAAGGTGCCGGACTCGCCGTCGCCGAACTGCTGGCTCTCCACGATGTTGCAGCCGCGTTCGGCCAGCAGGCCCGAGACGGCGGCGACGATGCCGGGCCGGTCGGGACAGGACAGGGTCAGCACGTACTCGTTCAACGGTCTCATCTCTCGTCGCCGGCGGGACGGTCGGTGCCCTGGCGCGACGGCGCAGCTCAGGACGGTTCTTCGAGCTTACGCCCCGTCCGCCGGTCCCGCCCGCCATGACGCCCCGGCCATACGTGAGAGGTTTTCACGTTCTTGATCGTGTGGCAGGCTGACCGTCATGAACCTCCGGGACCGCTACGACGCCGCGACCGCCGGGCTCGAGGCGCCGTTCGCCGTGGTCGACCTCGCGGCCTTCCGCGCCAACGCCGCCGAGCTCGTCCGCCGCGCCGCCGGCAAGCCGATCCGGGTCGCGAGCAAGTCGGTGCGCTGCCGCGCACTGCTGGAGGACGTCCTCGCCATGGACGGGTTCGCCGGGGTCATGGCGTTCACCCTCCCCGAGGCGCTCTGGCTCGCCGCGAAGGGCGTCAGCGACGACATCCTCGTCGCCTATCCCACCGCCGACCGGACAGCCGTCGCCGCCCTCGCCGCCGACCCCGCGGCCGCCCGCGCCATCACGCTCATGGTCGACTGCCCCGAGCACCTCGACCTGATCGAATCCGCCGCCGGCAACCGCGAGATCCGCGTCTGCATCGACGTCGACGCCTCCTACCGGCCCCTCGGCGGGCGGGTCAGGATCGGCGCGCTGCGCTCCCCCCTGCGCACCCCCGCCCAGGTCCGCGCGTTCGCCGAGACCATCCTGAAGCGGCCCACGCTCCGCCTCGCCGGGCTGATGGCCTACGAATCCCAGATCGCCGGGGTCGGCGACCTGCCGCCCGGACGCCCCGCCCGCGGCCGCGTCATCCGCGCCATGCAGCGACGGTCCCGCGTCGAGCTCGCCCGCCGCCGCGCCGCCGTCGTCCGCGCCGTCGGCGAGCTCACCGAGCTCGAGTTCGTCAACGGCGGCGGCACCGGCAGCGTGGAGAAGACCGCCGCCGAACGCGCCGTCACCGAGGTCGCCGCGGGCTCGGGCCTCTACCACCCGCACCTGTTCGACCAGTACTCCAACTTCACCGGCCGTCCCGCCGCGCTGTTCGCCCTCCCCGTCGTGCGCCGTCCCGCGCCCGGCGTCGTCACCTGCCTCGGCGGCGGCTACCTCGCCTCCGGCCCCGGCGACGCCGTCCGGCTCCCCCAGCCGTACCTGCCGACCGGCCTGTCCTACGACCCCAACGAGGGCGCGGGCGAGGTGCAGACACCGCTCCTCGGCCGCACCGCCGACCTCCTCTCCGTCGGCGACCGCGTCTGGTTCCGTCACACCAAGGCCGGCGAACTCTGCGAACGTTTCGACGCCCTCCACCTCATCGACGGCGAGAAGGTGACGAAGACGGTCCCGACGTACAGGGGCGAAGGCAAGACATTCCTCTGACCGGTACTCCTTGACCGGTGCCGAGAACGCGGCCGAGTCGCCATCGCGTTCTTGGAGAGAACCTCAGCACGCACGCCAACACCAGCCACGCACCCCGCGGGTCGGGCGGCCGGAGGCGCCCAGCGCCGCAGGCCGCCCGACCCGCCCGCAACGGGGGTTCCAGGGGGTCGCCCCCCTGGGAGATAACGTGAACTCATGAGCGACCGCCCTACCGTCCGTGTTCGCGGTGAGGCCATCGTGGAGGCCGAGCCCGAGATCGCGCGGCTGACGGTGCACGTCCAGTCGCAGGAGACCGACCGCAGGAAGGCCCTCGACCGGCTCACCGAACAGAACCGGCGGTGCCTCGACCTCATCCGGTCCTACGGGGAGGCCGTCGAGGAGCTGGAGACGGGCGGCCTGTCGATCATGCCGGTGCTCAGGGGCGGACGGCGCGAGGGCAGCGTGCGCGGGTACCGGGGCACCGTCCAGATCAGGATCACCGTCGCGGACTTCGGGGTGCTCGGCGAGCTCGTCACCCGCCTCGGGGACCTGGAGCGCGCCTACGTGGACGGTCCCGAGTGGCGGCTGCGGCGCGACAGCGAGGTGTACCGGCGGGCGGCGCAGCAGGCGGCGCGGGAGGCCGTCGAACGGGCCCGCGGCTACGCCGAGGCGCTCGGATCGCGGCTCACCGGCCTCGTGGAACTGTCGGACGAGGGGCTCGGCAGGCCCCAGGAACCGCCCGTCGCGCTCGCCGCCGCCAGCTACGGCGCGCCCGCGTCCGGGGAGCCCGAGCCCATCGACCTGGAGCCGGCGACGCAGGTCGTCCGCGCCGCCGTCGAGGCCCGTTTCACCGTGTCGCCGCCCGACCTGGAGCAGCGGTGAAGATCGCGATCATCGGGGCGGGCAGCGGCTACATGCCCGGGCTGATCCGGGGGCTGCTGCACCGCGCGGACGACCTCGCGGGCACCGCGCTGTCCTTCCACGACATCGACGCCGAGCACCTGTCGATCATGACGCGGCTGGCGCGGGCCATGATCGCCGCGCGTGGCGCCGGCTTCACCGTCTCCGCCCACACCGACCTCAAGGCCGCCGTGGACGGCGCGTCCTACGTCCTCACGACGTTCCGGCCCGGCGGGCTCGCGGCGCGTCACCTCGACGAGTCGATCCCCCTCAGGCACGGCGTCGTCGGCCAGGAGACCGCCGGACCGGGCGGGTTCCTCATGGCGCTGCGGTCCGTCCCCGTCCTGCTGGACATCGTCGCGGCCGCCGACCCCGGCGCCTGGATCGTCAACTACACCAACCCGACGAACATCGTCACCGACGCCGTCGCCCGCACCACCGGCGCGCGGATCATCGGGCTGTGCGACCAGGCCATCGGCGACACCGAGATGTGGGCCGGCCTGCTCGGGCTGCCCGCGGCCGGGCTGGAGGCCGACTGGATGGGGCTGAACCACGCCACGTGGGCGCAGCGGCTCCGTGTCGACGGCCGTGAGCTCGACCTCCCGGCGCTGCTGGACGACCTGGAGGTCCCCGGCGGCGGCGCGACACCGTGGCGCGACCCGTCCCGCATGGCGGAACTGGCCAAGACGCTCGGGTTCCTGCCGAACTCCTACGCCAAGTACTACTTCTTCCACGACGAGGTCGTCGAGGAGCTGCGCAGGAGGGGCACGACCCGCGCGCAGGACGTCCTCGCCATGCTCCCCGGCTACTACGCGCAGGTCGCCGCCGAGGCGGACGAGCCCGATCCGGACCCGTCCCGCGAGCGCGGCGGCGGCGAGCACGGCGAGTTCGCCGTCGACGTGATCTGCGCGCTGCACCGCGACGAGGGCCGCCGGATGATCGTCAACACCCGCAACAACGGCGCGATCTCCTCCCTCGACCCGGACGCGATCGTGGAGGTCCCCGCGCTGGTCGGACGCTCGGGGCCGGTGCCGCTGACGATGGGGCCGCTTCCCGCGCCCGTGCGGGGCCTCACCCAGGCGATCCACGCCTACGAGCGGCTCGCGTCCGAGGCCGCCGTCAGCGGAGACCGCCGCACCGCGCTGCAGGCCCTCATGGCGCATCCGTTCGTGCGGAGCAAGCACACCGCGGAGAAGATCCTGGACGAGGGTCTGGCCGCGCACCGCGACCACCTGCCCCAGTTCACCTGACCGTGACCTCGTTCACCTGAACGGGAGACGTCGCAGGTCCGTACTCCATGACGTGGGAGGAACGGACTGCGGGGAGTACCGCATCGGACTCGGCGTCTACGCCCTCGGACGGCTGCCCGGCGCCGAGGCGGACGCGCTGTCGGCGCATCTGAGCGTCTGCGCCTCCTGCCGTGCCGAACTCGACGAGCTGCGCGCCGTCGCCGAGCTGCTGGCCCGCAGCGTCCAGCAGCACCCGGAACCCACGGCGCCCACGGCTCCCGCGGCACCGCCGGCGCCTCCGGCGGCGGCCCGGACACGCCGAGGCGCCGGCCGCAGACCGCGGACCGGCGCCCTGCCGAACGGACTCAGCGGCGTCTGCGCCTACGGCCCCAGAGGACGAGGGCGGTCACGGTGACGGCGGCGCCGACCGCCAGCACCACGCGCTTGTCGATCCCGCCTTCGGACCGCCCGGTGCTCGCGTCGTCCCCGCCGCCCGCGGCCGCGGGCGGGCCGAGCATGGCCCCCACGACCTTGGCGACCTGACCCGCCTCCTCCTTCAGCCGGACGGCGCCCCGCCGCGCCGCGTTCTTCGGGCTGACCCGGTCGACGACCTCGTCGACCGCGCGTGCGAGTTCCTGCACGTTGCGCTCGATATACCTTTCCAGCGCCTCCGGGTCGCTGGGCCTGTCAGACATGAGGTGTCCTTACCGTATGGGGCGAAACCGTGACCAGCGAAGCATGATCCGAACAGTCTGGCAGGTCTTCCCCCCGAACGCCCGTCACACCCCCGGGCGGGTACGGTTGGACCCACCCATCCGAACGAAAGGCGGGACAGGTGTCCGAGCGTCTGCAGCCGGGCGACGTCGCCCCCGACTTCGAGCTTCCCGACGCCGACGGCTCCCCGGTGTCGCTGGCCTCGCTGCGCGGGAAGCGCGTGATCCTGTACTTCTACCCGGCGGCCATGACGCCCGGCTGCACCAAGGAGTCGGTCGACTTCCAGAGCAGCCTCGGCGACCTGGAGGCGGCGGGCGTCGCGGTCGTCGGCGTCTCCCCCGACGAGCCGGACAAGCTCGCCAGGTTCCGTGAGAAGGAGGGGCTGACCTTCCCGCTGCTCTCCGACCCGGACGCCGAGGTGCTGAAGGCCTACGGCGCGTACGGGGAGAAGAAGCTGTACGGCAAGGTCGTCGTCGGCGTGATCCGCTCCACCTTCCTCATCGACGCCGACGGCAGGATCGAGAAGGCGTACTACAACGTGAAGGCCACCGGGCACGTCGAGCGCCTGCGCCGCGACCTCGGCCTCTGACCGGTCCGGCCGGGGCGCCCCGCGGGGAACGGCCGATGGCGGACGCGCGGCCGGAGCCGAGGGCCGTCCCGCGCGGGACCGGCCCTCACGCGTCCGCGGGAAGGGTGCGGGCGGGGGGATTCGAACCCCCACGGTGTCACCACCAACAGGACCTAAACCTGCCGCGTATACCTGATTTCGCCACGCCCGCGCACTTCGCCGAAGGCGCGTTCAGCTTAGCGGCTCACTCTCGGGCGCACGGGCCGGCCGGGTAAGGGACGCACCCTCGCCGTCATTGCGGACGGGCACGCCGCCATATCGGCCGTGATATTCGGACGGCGGTCTCGGCAGAACCACGGCGGGCGTCCTAGGCTGAGTGGATCCGCCCGTCGGCACAGTCGGTGACGCCATGATCACAAGTTCGCCGGGGAACGGCGTGAACGGCTCCTTCACGCACCGCCTCCTGCCTTACGACGGCGCGGACCGGTTCCTCGACGGAGCCCTGCCGTTCCTGGTCGACGGCCTCGAAACCGGCGACCGCGTCATCGTCGTCTGCGGCATCGGGCAGGAGATGCTGCTGCGCGACGCCCTCGGTCCCGCCGACGCCGGCGTCGAGTTCCGCGACCCGCAGACCTGGTACGCCCATCCCGCGCGGACGCTGTCGGACTGCCTGAGCGTCGCCGACGACACGGCCTCGCGGGGCCGCAGGCTGCGCGTCCTCGCCGAACCGGCGTGGACGTCGCGCAACCCGCTGGAGATCGCCGAATGGCAGCGGATCGAGGCCGTCCTCAACGTCGCGTTCCGCGAGACCGGCGCGTCGCTCATGTGCCCGTACTCGACGTCGCTTCCGGCGGGCATCGTCGCCGCGGCCCGCAAGACCCACCCGGAGACCGTGCGCGGCGGACGGGTCGTGCCCAACCCCGGGTTCGTCGACCCCTGGTCCTACTGCGCGCAGTGCGACAGCGAGCCGCTGCCCCCGCCGCCGCCCGACGCCGACACCCTCAAGCTCGACAGGGCGGACCTGTACTGGCTGCGGGCCTACGTCACCGAGTACGCGCGGCGGACGACGCTTCCCGACGAGGACCTCCAGCGCCTCCTCGTCGCGGTCACCGAGGTCGTCACCAACGCGATGCGGCACGGCGAGCCGCCCATCGTCCTGCGCCAGTGGACGCAGGTCGACGCCGCCGGCGCCGCCCTCGTCTGCGAGGTCGCCGACGGGGGCCGCTGGGAGCCCGGCACCGGGTACGGGCTCATCCCGCCGCGCCCGGCGGACTCCGCGGCGGGAAGCCGGTTCGGGCTGTGGGCCGTGCGGCTGCTGTGCTCGGCCGTGCAGATCAGGACGGGCGACGACGGCAGCGTCGTCCGGCTCAGGTTCACGCTCCCGGACGGAGAGTGATCATTTGTGCGCGTCGGGCTTCCCATCCGCGTCGAGGGGCGTACGCTTGGACGCACATCTCCGATCCCCCGGGCAGGACCCATGATCAGCGAGCGGGAGACCCCCTGGTTCGCCGAGCGTCCCGTCGGCCAGCTGCGACCAGGTGATCACGGCTGGCTGGCCTACAGCGGCCCGCAGGAGCGCGACCGCGTCGTCGGGACGTTCGTCCGCGAGGGCCTGCGGACCAACGAGAAGGTCGTGTACGTCACCGACGCCCCTCCGGACCGGCTCCCCGGACTCGGTCCGCGGCACGGGGTCGACGTGGACCTCTACGGCCGCACGGGTCAGCTTCGCGTGATCCCGCGGAGCGACGCCTGCCTCGACCACCGGGGCGGGTTCGAGCCGGCCATGCTGGTCGACACGATGGGCCGCGAGGTCGACAAGGCGTTCGAGGAGGGCTTCCGGGCGGTGCGCATCACCACCGACTACAGCTGGCTGGTCCGGCGGCCCGAGCCGCCCGACCTGGCCCAGATGCTCGGCTGCGAACACCGCGTCGGCAACGCGGTGTCGCCCAGCACGATGGCCATGGCGCTCTGCCAGATCGACCGGCACGCGTGCCCGCCGGACGAGCTCACCGCCCTTCGCGACACGCACGAGGTTCTCGTGGAAGTGGATCCCGAGTTCGACGACGGCATCCTGAAGATCGTCCGCACGTTCGAGCCCGACGGCCTGCGGCTGGAGGGCGAGCTCGACGCGGCGCGGCACGCGGTGTTCGCCGAGAAGCTCGCCCAGATCGGCACCGCCCGCCGCGTACACCTCGACCTCTCCCGGCTCGGCTTCATCGACCTCGGCGGGCTGCACCTGCTGGCCCGGCACGCCGTCCGGCTCCCGGCCGACCGGCCGCTCGTGCTCGACAACATCGCGCCCGAGGTCGAGAACGTCATCGAGATGGTCGGCTGGCACCGGCTTCCCGGGCTCGTCCGCGGCGCCGGGCGGACGCCGCCGGACGCGGGGGGCATGACCCGATGAGCATGGAGCACAAGGCGTTCCTGTATCAGGGCACCGACGACTTCCTGTCCGTCGCCGTTCCCTACCTGGAGTCCGGGCTGGAGAAGGACGAGGCGGTCATCGCGGTCGTGCGCGAACCGAACCTGACCGCGCTGAGGGACATCTTCGCCCGCGACACGCCGATCCGGTTCTTCGACTCGGCGCGGTTCTACCGGCATCCCGTCCGCACCCTGCGCGACTACCAGACCGTCGTGCGGGAGAGCGCGCCGCGCAGGGTGCGCGCGGTGGCCGAACCCGTCTGGGACGGCTGGAGCGACCGCCAGACCCTGGAGTGGATCCGCTACGA
Source organism: Spirillospora sp. (assembly GCA_036564055.1). Lineage (GTDB taxonomy): Bacteria > Actinomycetota > Actinomycetes > Streptosporangiales > Streptosporangiaceae > Spirillospora. Next base: position 2,396 of record DATCLF010000287.1, on the reverse strand, counting down.
GTCGCTCATCAACGTCGTGTTCCAGGGGTCGGACGCACGCGCCCTGTGCCCCTACGACACGGGCGCGCTGCCGCCCGGCGTCGTCGCCGAGGCGCGGCGGACCCATCCGCTCCTGATCGCCCCCGGGCACGACGGCCCGAGCGACGACTACGTCGACCCGGAGACCTTCGGGGCCGCCTGCGACCCCGGCCCGCGCCGCGTCCGTCCCGCCGGCGCCGAGTACCTCGCGATCGAGGGCGAGGACCTGCACGGCCTGCGGTCGTTCGTGGGCGGGCGCGCCGTCCGGCACGGCCTGGCCCGCAAGGCGGCGCGGAACCTCGTGACGGCCGCGAACGAGGTCGCCGCCAACGCCGTCCAGCACGGCACGCCCCCGGTCGGCCTGTGGATCTGGCGGGACGGCGGCGACGTCGTCTGCGAGATCGGCGACAACGGCCTGTGGCACCCGGCGCCGAGCCCGCTGACGGGCTTCGTCCCGCCGGAGACGGCCCTGCAGCGCGGCTTCGGCCTGTGGACCGTCCGCCTCCTCGTCGACCTGATGGAACTGCGGGCGGGCTGGGACGGAACCTTCGTCCGCCTGCGCGTCCACTGCGACACGGACGCCGGGCGGTGACGGGCCGGGTCACCCGCGCGGGAAGTCCTTCCGCTTGATCTTGGCGCGGCGGCCGTCGGGGTGGTGGAAGACGATGCCCTCGGCGAGGTTCCCCGGGGAGTACTCGCTCTCCAGCGAGGCGAGGAACTCCCGCAGGCCCTCGTAGGTGCGGGGCGCGTCCTCGTAGACCGGCACGTCCAGGTTGAACGGCACGCACCGGTGCTCGTCGAGGTTCAGCGGGTTGCCCTGGACGCGGGGGCCGAGCGCCTCGCAGGAGTGTTCGCCGTCCGGCCACCCGGAGACGTCGGTGTTGCGGGCCGCCTCCAGGATCCACTTGTCCTCGGGTGCGCCCTCGACGGCGTCGACGTACCAGCCGTCCACGATGCCCTGCTGCTTCTGCGCCCGGCTCGGGTTGCGCCGCTTCTCCACCCGGACGAGGTGGCCCGACCGTACCGTGAGCCGGACGTTGGTGCCGTCGAGCTTCTCGGTCGCGACGCCCTCCCCGTCGAAGACCCACGCGCATTCGGCGCGGGGCCGGTCGATCACCCGGAAACGGTCGTCGCGCTCGAAGATCGTGGGGATTTTCTCCATGCCCGCTCCCGCCGGCCCAGTGTCGAAAGGGAGTCCGGTGTCGCAGGGCGTTCCGGACACCGGCACGGCCCGGCCGCCGCCGGGCGGCGACGGCTCCTCCGATCCTGCACGAGGCGGGTACCGGGACGCGCGGGATTTTCAGGGCAGACCCGTCGTCGCGACGAGGTCGGCGAGGGCACGGAACGCCTTGCCGCGGTGGCTGATGGCGTCCTTCTCCGGCGGGGACATCTCCGCGGTCGTGCGGGTCTCGCCGTCCGGGACGAAGATCGGGTCGTAGCCGAACCCGCCCGTGCCGCGCGGCTCGCGGATCAGCCGGCCGCGCATCCGTCCCTCCACACGGTGGTCGCCGCCGCCCGGGACGGCGAGGACGGCCGCGCACACGAACGCCGCGCCCAGGCGCTCGTCGGGCACGTCGGCGACCTGGTCGAGGACGAGCTCGAGGTTCGCCCTGTCCCTGTCGCCGCTCGCGGCGCCGAACCGGCCCGACCAGCGCGCCGACAGCACGCCCGGCATCCCGTTCAGCGCGTCCACGCACAGGCCGGAGTCGTCGGCGACCGCGGGCAGGCCGGTGAACGCCGCGATCGCGCGGGCCTTGAGCAGCGCGTTGCCCTCGAACGTCGGCTCGGTCTCGGGCACGTCGGGCGCGCCGGGGAACGCGTCGAGGCCGACGACGTCAAACCCGTCGAGGATCCGGCGCAGTTCGGCGATCTTGCCGGTGTTGCGGCTGGCGAGGACGATCCGGGTCATCGGGCGAGCGCCGCCTCCTGCAGCCGGGTCAGCTCGGCGCATCCGCGCGCCGCGAGGTCGAGCAGCGCGTTCAGCTCGTCGCGGCTGAACGGTGTGCCCTCGGCGGTGCCCTGCACCTCGACGAAGCGGCCGTCGCCGGTGCAGACGACGTTCATGTCGGTCCCGGCGACGGAGTCCTCCTCGTAGCACAGGTCGAGACGGGCCTCCCCGTCCACGACGCCGACGCTGACCGCCGACACCGAGCCGATGAGCGGGTCGCCCTTCAGCATGCCCCGCTCGCGCATCCAGCCCACCGCGTCGGCGAGCGCGACGTACGCGCCGGTGATCGCGGCCGTGCGGGTCCCGCCGTCGGCCTGCAGCACGTCGCAGTCGAGCTGGACGGTGTTCTCGCCCAGCGCCTTGAAGTCGACGCACGCGCGCAGCGAACGGCCGATCAGCCGGGAGATCTCATGGGTCCGTCCCCCGATCC
>DATCLF010000286.1:0-12971 GCA_036564055.1 Spirillospora sp. | reverse complement strand
GCCTGGAACCGCCGGCACCAGCCGCCCGAGTCCGAACCCGTCGACCTCGACGAGCTCCGCGAGGTGACGCGCCGCGCGCTCGGCACCGACCACGGCATGCACGACCCCCGCTGGACGTCCCGGTTCCGCAGCGACGAGCGGCAGGTGCCGGAGTACCGGGTCGGGCGGGTGTTCCTCGCGGGCGACGCCGCGCACGTCCACTCGCCGGTCGGCGGGCTGGGCCTCAACACCGGAGTGCAGGACGCGGCGAACCTCGGCTGGAAGCTCGCGGCGCAGCTGCGGGGCTGGGCGCCGTCGTGGCTGCTCGACAGCTACCACGAGGAACGGCACCCCGTCGGGCGGCGCGCCGTGCGCGGCAGCGGCGCGGCGCTGCGGTTCGTCCTCACCCAGCCGTCGTGGCTGCGCCCGGCGCGCCTGGCGGCGGCGTGGGCGGTCACCCGGGTCCGGCCGGTGGAGCGCCGGCTCGCGGGCGCCGTCTCCGGCCTCGACATCGCCTACCCGGCGCCCCGCGGATCCCATCGGCTGGCGGGGAAACGCGCACCCGACGTCCCGCTCGCGGGAGACCCGGGACGTCTGTACGGGCTGCTCGGCGGTGGCCGGTTCGTCCTCGTGACCGGCACGAACGACCCCGCCGTGACCTACCTGGCGACCAAACGGTGGGCGGGACGCGTGCACTGCGCCCTGGCCGGCGGCGCGACCCGCACGACCGCGCTGGTGCGGCCGGACGGGTACGTCGCGTGGGCGACCGACGAGACCGCGCCCGACCGGCGGGCCGCGGCGATCCGCGACGCCCTGCACCGGTGGTGCGGGCCGCCCGTGGACCGGGCCGTCCACGAACCGCGTCCCGCGGGCGGCGTCCCCGGGGGCTGACGTGTCACGGTGATCGACGGCCGCGGGGGCCGACGGTCGCGGGGACGCGGAGACCTGACCCGGCGGGCGTTCCGGAGGACTTTCGGCGCCAGAGTCCGTCTCGGCGGCGCGGCTGCTCGGCGTGGTGCGGCCGTTCGGCGGGCCGCTCAGTAACGGCGTTCCTCGCGGCCGTACCCGAGTTCCTCGGCCACGTCGGCGACGTTCTCGTACTCGCGCCTCGGCAGCGTCCGCAGGGCCTCCACCGCCGCGTCGGGGGCGCCGTGCCGCGCGGCGTGCCGGATGAGCTCGTTGGGCCGCGCCGGGTACCGCACGCCGTTGAGCATCCGGGCGAGGGCGCTGCGGCCTTCGACGTCCCGCGCGCTCATCCCGGGCGGGGTGCCCTCCCGGTACGGGGCGGCCGGCGCGGTCGGGTCCGCGGGATCGTCGTTGGAGAAGGGCTCGGTCTCCTTGAACTCCTCGGCGTGGGTGGGGTGACCGCCGATGATCATGCCGTGGGTCTCGCGCTCGATCTCCTCGTCCAGCCGCGCGCCGTACTTGTCGCTCTTATCTGGCATTGTTCGTTCGTCCTCCTCGCCCTCCTTGCTCGCCTGAGTCAGGTTCGTTCCCGGGCGGGCGCGGCCAAACATGGGGCGATCGCGCAGGACGACACGACGGAGGAACACGACACGGCGCGGCGCATGCCGCCGGAGGAAGGGCGTCGACGCCGTGCAGGTCGGCGCCGGTCCCGACCTCTGAGCCCGGCTCGCCGCGGCGGGGACCACGGCCCCGCCGCGGCGAGGGCGCCGAACCTAGGACAGGCGCATCAGGCGCAGGACGCGCCGCACCAGCGAGATCTGCTCGGCCGCGGCGGCGTCCTCCGGTTCCGGCGCCCGCGCCGGCTCCTCCGTGCCCGCCGTGCCCGCCGGCCGGGCCGCGGGAGCCTCGGCCAGCTCGTAGGTGACCGGCAGGGACCGCAGGCCGCGCATCATGGGCGACGACCGCCACGGGAGCTGGTCGGCGGGCAGCGCGAGCCGCAGCGCGGAGAACCGGTCGAACAGCCGCTCCACGGCGATCGTGGTGATCGTCGTGGCGAGCTCGCGGCCGAGGCAGGCGTGCGGGCCCGCGCCCCAGGCGAGGTGCGCGCGGGAGCTGTAGATGGAGTCGGGGCCGGAGCCGCCGGTGAAGGCGGGGTCGAGGTGGGCGGCGGCGGGGGACAGCATCACCGGGTCCCCGGCGGCGATCACGAACCGGCCCACGCGCACGTCCACCTTGGGCCACCGGAACGTCAGGTTGGCCATGGGCGGGCTGCTGATCGCGGCGCGGTTGACCGCCTCGGACAGCATGCCGGCGGAGATGCTGTCGCGCACGCCGGTCTCGCCGACGAGCACCTCGGTGATCGTGTTGGCGATGAGCGTCCCGACGTAGTCGCCGATGAGGCCGGGCGCCATCATCATCTCGCGGGTGAGCTCGTCGATGGTCAGGTCGGGCACCGCGGCGACCATGTAGGACGGCAGGTCCTCGCCGGGGGAGGCCATCTTGGCGGTGCAGACGGCCGTGATCTCGGCGTTCAGCCGTCCCACGGCCTCGGCGGCGTCCGGCCCGGCGTCGAGCATCCGCCACATGTCCATGACCATCTCGTCGCCGCGGGCGGGATCGAAGTCGAGCAGCTTGCCCACGATCATCAGCGGCAGCGGCCGGGCGTACTGCGCCGACAGGTCGGCCCACCCGGTGCGACCCCCGCTCTCCGTGATGCCGTTGATCAGTTCGTCGGCGTACCGCCGGACCGCGGCCTCCAGCTCCTTCGCCTGCGGCTGCGAGCGGTCCTGGAAGGGGCGCAGGCCCTCACTCCAGGCGCCGCGCAGCCGCCGGAGCTCCGCGCCGTCGCGGAACACCGAGTTGTCGACCTCGAACGCGGGCATCAGGGGCCAGTCCGCCGGGACGCGTCCCTCCCGGCGCGCCCGCCAGGAGTCGAGGCGCTTGCTCCAGATTCCGCGCGGGTCGCGCAGGATCTCGAGCGTCTGCGCGTAGCCGATCACGAGCCACGCCGGCACCCCGAGGACGTCCACCGGCGCGACCGGGCCGTACTCGGCCCGGAGCCGCTCATAGAACAGCGCGGGACGGGATTCGTAGTCGCGGTTGACCAGCGGCTGGACGGCGAGCGCCTCCAGCGGCGGGTGCGTGGGCGATGACTCTGTGTGCGGCGTCTGAGGCTCCACGGGCAGTAACTTAGGAGAGATCGTCTCGCTGTGACCCATCGATTACGAAATCTCCCCGGATCTTCCCCGGCTCCGGCGGCGCCGGGCCGCGGGGCGGGAGCGGTGGAGCGGTCAGCGCCGCACGGCGTACCTGCGGATCCCCGCCTCGTCGTGGGACTCCAGGACGCCTTGGTCGACCAGGACGTCCAGATGGGCCTCGACCTCCAGGACGGCCAGCATCCGGCTGAAGACGTCCAGCTCCTCCAGGGTGCGCCTGCGGCGGGTCCACGGCAGGGCCGCCGCGACCTTGAACGCCGTCGCGCGGCCCGCGCGGACCTGCGCGGCGGCGGCGTCGAGCCGTTCGGCGTGATGCCTCAGCAGCGCGTCGATCCGGGTGTGGACGCTCGGCGTCACCGGGCCGTGCGCGGGCAGCAGCAGCGTGTCGGGCATGTCGCGCACCAGCCGCAGCGAGTCCAGGTAGCTGCGCAGCGGCTTCGGCTCCGGTTCGGTCTCCAGGCCGATCGACGGGGTGATGTGCGGCAGGATGTGGTCGCCCGCGAACAGCAGTCCCGCGTCGGCGTCCCGCAGGACGATGTGGCCGCGCGTGTGGCCCGGAGTGGCGAACACGTCGAGGCTGCGCCGCGCCAGGTCGAGTCGTTCGCCGTCGTCGAGCCAGGCGTCGGGATGGGCGGGCAGCACGTCCTGCTCGGACACGTCCATCGGCATGCCCGCGATCTCGTCGGCGATGGCGTCCGCGCCGCAGCGCCGCAGATGCTCCACCTGCCGGGGGTGCCGCCCGCGCCGGACGTCGAACGCCTCGATCGACGTGCGCTCCCCGCGGCCGATCCGCACCCGCGTCCCGAACGACTCGCGCAGCGCGAGCGCCTGCGAGTAGTGGTCCCAGTGCGCGTGGGTGACGAGGAACTGCGCGACGTCGTCCAGCCCGTACCCGAGGTGGCGCAGGGCGCGCTCCAGGGACGCGCGGGCGTCGGGCATCGCCCAGCCCGAGTCCACGAGGACGAGGCCCGACGGGTCCTCGATCACGTAGACGTTGACCGCGTGCAGCGACGGGACGGGCAACGGCAGGGGGATCCTGTGCACCCCCGGCACCACGGGGTGGGCGCCCGGTTCGGTCCAGTCAGTCGGCTGCTCCACGACCGGTGCCGTCACCGCGCCCCCCGTTGTCCTCTCGACGGTCTCGCCCATTCTGGAATGTCGTTCGAACAGAACGTACTTCATGGCGATCGTCCCCCGTGCATCCGGGGGTGGTGATCAGCCCTGGCGCGCGTCCCGCTCGGCGGCCTCGCGCGCCTCGCGCGCGGCCCGGCGGGCCTCCCGCGCCTCCTCGCGCGCCCGGTCGCGGCCCTGCTCGGCGCGCTCGGCCCGCCGCACCGCCGCGTCCCGCGCGGCGACGGCCTTCTCCAGCGCCCGCCGCAGCCGCCCCACCTCGGCGGACGCCTCCTCGGCCTCCCGTCGCGCCGCCGCCGCGCGCTCCTCGCGTTCGGCGAGCCGGCGTTCGGCGGCCTCGGCACGGCGGCGCGCCGCCGCCGCGCGCCGCCTGCGCGCCGCGCTCGTCCGCGTGACGGCGGAGCTTTCGCTCCGGTCCTCGTCGTCGGCCGCGCGTTCGGCCTTGGCCTCGGCCTTCTTCTTGGTCGCGCGTGCGACGGCGGCCGTCGGCTTGGCGGGCCGTTCGCCGTCCCCGGGCGCCGGGGAGAACGCGGCCGGGACGAATCCGGTGTGGCTGCGCGGCCGGGAGAGCCGTCCCTCCCGCACCTCCGCCGCGATGTCGGCGTCCACGGTGGCGGCCATCAGGGTGTCCTCGACCTCGCGGACGGCCTGCTCCCGCAGGTGACCGCCCTCCCCGGCGACGAGGTCGCCCGCGGTGCGCACGAGCGCGACGACGAGCCGGGCGCGCCGCCGCTCCAGGTCGCCGAGCCCGCCGCCCGATCCCCACGCCGCGCGGATCTCGGCGCCGGCGTCGAGCAGCCGGCCGAGATCCTCGGCGGCGGACCGGGCGAGGAGGTTCACCGCCCACGCCGACACCGTGGGGCGCCGCAGCCCGTCGATGCGCCCGGCCAGGGACCGGTCGCCCGCGTCCCTGGCCCGCCGGGCCAGCCGCTTTCTCGCCGCCACGAACGCGGCGGGCGGGACGCCGTACAGCTCGTCGGCCGCGCTGGAGAAGTCCACGCACGTCCCCTACCCGCTTCGCCCGCCCGCTTCGGCGGCGTCGAGGAGTTCAGCGGGTGTCGAGGAAGCGGTCCAGCACCCGGGTGCCGAACGCCAGCCCGTCGAGCGGGACGCGCTCGTCCACGCCGTGGAACATCCCGAGGTAGTCGAGGCCCGGCCCGAGCCGCAGCGGCGCGAACCCGTAGCTGGCGATGCCGATCCGGTGGAACGCCTTGGCGTCGGTGCCGCCCGCCATCACGTACGGGACGGGGCGGGCGTCCGGGTCCTCGGCGCGCAGCGCGTCTGCGAGCGCGGCGAACGTCGGCCCGGCGGGGTCGGCGGCCGGGGCCTGTTCGTGGTTGATGAACTCGCGGGTGACCCGGGGGCCGAGCAGCCGGTCGACGGTGGCGAGGAACTCCTCGCCGGTGCCGGGCAGGTAGCGCCCGTCGACCTGCGCGGTGGCCGTGCCCGGCACCACGTTGACCTTGTAGCCGGCGTCCAGCCTGGTCGGGTTCGCCGAGTTGCGGATCGTCCCGGCGAACAGGCGGCCGGCGTCCCCGAGGCGCACCGCCTCCTCGTCGAGGCGGTCGAGGTCGATGGTGGTGCCGAGAGCGTCCTCGAGCCCGTCCAGCAACGCCCGCACGCCCGGGGTCAGCCGGACCGGCCACTCGTAGGACGCGAGACGGGACACCGCGTGCGCGAGCTCGGCGACGGCGTTGTCCGGCGCGGGCTTGGACCCGTGACCGGGCGTGCCCCGCACCGTCAGCTTCATCCACGCCGTGCCGCGTTCGCCCGTCGCGACGGGATAGATGCGGGCGCCGCCCGTCTCCACGCTGAACCCGCCGGACTCGCTGATCGCCTCGGTGCAGCCGTCGAAGAACTCCCGGTGCTCGCGCACCACGTACCGGGACCCGTAGTCGCCGGTGCACTCCTCGTCGGCGAGGAAGGCGAGGACGAGGTCGCCGCGCGTCCGCCGCCCCTCGCGCAGCCGCCTGCGGACGACGGCGAGGGTCATCGCCAGGCTGCCCTTCATGTCGACGGCGCCGCGCCCCCACACGCACCCGCCGCGCACCTCGCCCGAGAACGGCGGGACGGTCCACTCCGACGGATCGGCGGGCACCACGTCCAGATGGCCGTGGATCAGGAAGGCGGGGTGCCCGGGGTCGGTGCCGGCGACGCGGGCCAGCACGCTCGCGCGTCCCGGCGCGGCCTCGACGATGACGGGCTCGGCGCCCGCCTCGTCCAGCAGCGCGGCGACGTGCTCGGCCGCCGGCCGCTCCGGCCGTGCCGCGCCCTCGCCCCGGTTCGTGGTGTCGAAGCGGATGAGGTCGGCGCAGATCTCCGCCGCCTCCGCCCCCGCCGGGTCGTCGCGCATCGTCACCCCCGGACGCCGCTCGTGCATGGAGAGTCCATCGTCCTCCACCGTGTCCGCCGTGTTCCCACCGGCGGTGATCAAGATGGTTGCGATCCGGTCTCGACTCCGTGAGCCCCGTTTCAAAGCGTCACCGTAAGTGGACGCTTCCAGCAGAGTAGGTGCGGTGGGTGACGGGGCACCCGCGGCGCGACGCGGCACGGGCGCGAGGAGGAACATGCCAAGCCAGAGGGGTGCTGGAAGGGGTGCGCGCCGTCGGGGCGCCGGGCTCGCGGCGGTGGCGCTCGCCGCGGCGCTGGGGCTGACGGGCTGCGGCGGCGGTGACGGCGCGAGCGACGGAACGTTCGTCGCGGGTCATTCCGAGCCCGACCATCTGCTGCCGGCCAACACGACGAGCAGCTATTCCTTCGACGTGATCAGCGAGCTGTTCGACAACCTCATGACGCTCGACCGGAACGGGAAGGCCGTGCCGCTGGCCGCCACGTCGGTCACCTCCGACGACCAGAAGGTCTGGACGATCAAGCTGCGGCCCGGGCAGAAGTTCCACAACGGCGAGCCGGTCACGGCGCAGAGCTTCGCCGACGCCTGGAACTACGCCGCCTATGGCCCGAACGGCATGGGCGCCAACGACTACTTCTCCCAGATCGAGGGATACGACGACCTGAACCCCGAGGACGAGGACGCCGAACCCAAGACGGACAAGCTGTCCGGAGTCGAGGTCGTCGACCAGAACACGCTCAAGGTGACGCTCAACGAGCCGTTCAACCAGTTCCCGCAGCTTCTCACCTACCCCGCCTTCGCGCCGATGCCGAAGGCCGGGCTCCAGGACCCGAAGGCGTTCGACGAGAAGCCGATCGGCAACGGCCCGTACATGGTGGACGGCAAGTGGGAGCGCAACAAGCAGATCAAGCTCGTTCCCTTCCCCGAGTACACCGGGCCGCGCAAGCCCAAGAACAAGGGCGTCATCTGGAAGAGCTACTCCAGCGCCGACACCGCCTACACCGACCTGCGGGCCGGTCGGATCGACGTGCTCCAGACCATCCCGTCCGGCAAGGTCCCCGAGGCCAAGCGAGTGCTGGGCGACCGGTTCATCACCGGGGAGATGGGCACGATCGACTACCTGGGCTTCCCCCTGTTCGACAAGCGGTTCGCCAACCCCGACCTGCGCAAGGCCATCTCGATGGTCATCGACCGCGAGGGCATCAACAAGGCGGTCTACAACGGCGACTACTTCCCGGCCGACTCGCTGCTGCCGTCCATCATCCCGGGCCACCGCGACAACGCCTGCGGCGAGCTGTGCACCTACAACCCGACCAAGGCCAAGGAGCTGTTCGACAAGGCCGGCGGGTTCCAGGGGACGATGGAGCTGTACTTCTCCAACGCCCAGCCCACCTACGCCCAGTGGATGCGGATCGTCGCGAACTCCCTGCGCGACAACCTCGGCATCCAGGACATCCAGTTCCGGCAGGTGCCCGCGTCCGACTACTTCTCCATGCTGCGGGCGCGCAAGGAGAGGGGCCCCTACCGGCAGAACTGGGAGGCCGACTACCCGAGCGCCCAGAACTACCTCGAGAACATGTGGGTGTCCGACAAGAACCGCATGGGCTGGGAGAACGAGGAGTTCGACGAGCTCATCGCCAGGGCGAACCGGACGGCCGACCCGCAGGAGGCCCTCAGGCTGTACAACCGGGCCGAGGACATCGCCATCCGCGAGATGCCGATGATCCCGCTGTGGACGTGGGCGCGCCAGGGCGGGCACTCCGAGAAGGTCGACAACGTCATCATCACGCCGTACTCGACGGGCCTGCTCGCCACCGAAGTGACGGTGAAGTAACCGGCGATGTGGCGTTTCGTCGTCCGGCGGCTCCTGCAGGCGATCCCGGTCTTCTTCGGCACCACGCTGCTCATCTACGCGATGGTGTTCGCGCTGCCGGGCGACCCGATCCAGGCGCTCGCCGGGGACAAGCCGATCCCGGAGAACGTCCTGCAGACGCTCCGGGACCGGTACAACCTCAACGACCCGCTGCTGGTCCAGTACGCGAAGTACATGTGGGGTCTCCTGCACGGGGACCTCGGTGAGAACTACACGGGGCAGAGCGTCGCGGAGATGCTCAGCGGGCGCTGGGCGGTGACAGCGCAGCTCGCGGTCACCGCCTGGATCTTCGAGCTGGTCGTCGGGATCGCGCTCGGGGTGTGGGCGGGCCTGCGGCGCGGCAGGCTCGCCGACACCCTCGTCCTCGGCGGCACCACCCTGGTGATCGCGGTCCCGGTGTTCGTGCTCGGCTACGTCGCGCAGATCGTGTTCGGCCTGCACTGGCAGATCTTCCCGACGGCCGGGACCGACGAGGGATGGCCGATGAGCTACCTGCTGCCCGGCATCGTGCTCGGCTCGCTCGGCCTGTCGTACGTGGCGCGGCTGACCCGGACGAGCCTCGCGGAGAACCTGCGGGCCGACTACGTGCGCACCGCCAGGGCCAAGGGCCTGTCGAAGGCGCGGGTCATCGGGCGCCACACCCTGCGCAACTCGCTGATCCCCGTGGTGACCTACCTCGGCGTCGACTTCGGCAACCTCATGGGCGGCGCGATCGTGACCGAGGGGATCTTCAACCTGCCCGGCGTCGGGCAGCAGGTGTTCCAGTCGATCCAGCTCAAGGAGGGGCCGGTCGTGGTCGGCGCGGTCACCGTGCTGGTGCTGATCTTCCTGCTGGTCAACCTCGTCGTGGACCTGCTGTACGGGATCCTCGACCCGCGGATCAGGTACGACCAGGGGGTCCGGCCGTGACGATGAAGGAGGCGCAGGCCGAGGCGGAGGCGGTCGCCGGCGGCGACCTCGGCGGCGCCTCGCTGTGGCACGACGCGTGGCACGACCTGCGCCGCCGCTGGATCTTCTGGGGCGCGGTCGCGGTGCTCGGCGTGGTCGCGGTGATGGCCGCCCTGCCCGGGCTGTTCACCGGCCGGGACCCCAACGAGGGCTGCGACCCGAACCTGGCCAGGCTCGGCCCGTCCGGCGAGCACTGGTTCGGCACCGACCTCGCCGGCTGCGACTACTACGCGCAGGTCGTGCACGGCGCCCGCCCCACCCTGCTCATCGGCGTCGCGGTCACGCTGTTCGCGCTGCTGATCGCGCTGGTGTTCGGGATGCTGGCGGGCTACTACGGCGGCGTCCTCGACGCGGTGATCGCAAGGCTCACCGACGTGTTCTTCGGGCTGCCGTTCGTCCTCGGCGGCACCGTGATCCTCGTCGCCTTCCCCGGGCACGGCGTCGGCGCGATGACCCTCGTGCTCGTGCTGCTCGGCTGGACGACGATGATCCGCATCATGCGGGGCCAGGTCATCGCCGTCCGGGACGCCGACTACGTGCAGGCCGCGCGGCTGCTCGGGGCGTCCGACCTCCGGATCATGGTCCGGCACATCCTGCCGAACGCCGTCGCCCCGGTCATCGTGGTCGCCACGCTCAACGTCGGCAATGTCATCGTGGGCGAGGCGACGCTGGACTTCCTCGGTGTGGGCCTGCAGTACCCGCAGGTCTCCTGGGGGCTCCAGCTCAACCAGGCCAAGGACGCCTTCATGTCCCACCCGCATCTGCTGATCTTCCCGGCGGCGTTCCTGTCGGCCACGGTGCTGAGCTTCCTGCTGCTCGGCGACGCCGTCCGCGACGCCCTCGACCCGAAGCTGCGGTGATCCGATGACCGAACGACAGCCCGCGGGAACGCACCAGGTGGACCACGAGGGGGACGGGGCCGTCCCGGCGCCGCGCCCGGCCGAGCCGCTGCTCGCGGTCGAGGACCTGCACGTCCGGTTCCGCGTGCGCGGCAGGGACGTGCACGCCGTGAACGGCCTGTCCTACACGCTCGCCGAGGGGGAGACGGTCGCGATCCTGGGCGAGTCGGGATCGGGCAAGAGCGTCGCCGCGCAGGCCGTCATGGGCATCCTCGACACCCCGCCCGCGCGGATCGAGCGCGGGTCGGTGCGGCTGCGCGGCGAGGAGCTGCTCGGCATGCCCGAGCGGCGCCGCCGGGAGTACCGGGGCGAGCGCATCTCGATGATCTTCCAGGACGCGCTGACCGCGCTGAACCCGGTGTTCACCGTCGGCGACCAGATCTGCGAGATGTACCGGGTGCACCGGGGCCTCGGCCGCCGCGAGGCCAGGGCACGGGCGGTCGAGCTGATGGAGCGGGTGCGGATCCCGTCGGCGGCGCGGCGGCTCGGCGACCATCCGCACCAGTTCTCGGGCGGCATGCGCCAGCGCATCATGATCGCGATGGCGCTGGCGCTGGAGCCGGACGTGCTGATCGCCGACGAGCCCACCACCGCCCTCGACGTGACCGTCCAGGCGCAGATCATGCGGTTGCTCGCCGGGCTCCAGGACGAGCTCGGCATGGGCATGGTGCTGATCACCCATGACCTCGGCGTCGTCGCCGGAGTCGCCGACCGGATCGTCGTCATGTACGCCGGGTCGGTCGTAGAGCGGGCGCCCGCCCGGGAGCTGTACGCCCGGCCCGCCCACCCCTACACGCGGGGGCTGCTCGCGTCGGTGCCGCGTCTCGACCGGCGCGGCGAGCCGCTCGTCCCGATACCGGGGGCGCCGCCGGACCCGGCCGCGCTGCCGTCCGGCTGCCCGTTCCGGCCGCGCTGCTCCCGCGCCGAGGCCGTCTGCGCCGAGCGGGAGCCCGCGGCGGTCACCGTCGCGCCCGGGCACACCGCCGCCTGCCACTTCGCCGAGGAGGTCTACGGTGCCGGACCCGGATGAGGCCCCGATCCTGACGGTGGAGGGGCTCGTCAAGCACTACCCGGTGACCCGGGGGATCGTGTTCAAGCGCACGGTCGGGCGGGTCAAGGCCGTCGACGGCGTCGACTTCGAGCTGCGCCGCGGCGAGACCCTCGGCATCGTCGGCGAGTCCGGCTGCGGGAAGTCGACGCTGGCGCGGCTGCTGCTCGCGGCGGAGCGGCCCACGGCCGGGACGGTCCGCTTCGACGGACGCGACGTCTTCGCGCTGCCGAAGCCCGAGCTGCGGGCGCTGCGCCGCCGCATCCAGATCGTGCTGCAGGACCCCTACTCGTCCCTCAACCCCCGGATGACGGTCGGGGACATCGTGGGGGAGCCGTTCGCGATCCACCCCGAGGTCGTGCCGAAGAGCGAGCGCCGTGCGCGGGTCCGGGAGCTGCTGGAGCTCGTGGGGCTGGACCCGAGCCACGTCGACCGTTACCCGCACCAGTTCTCCGGGGGGCAGCGCCAGCGCGTCGGGATCGCCCGAGCCCTCGCCCTGCGGCCCGACGTGCTCGTGTGCGACGAGCCGGTGTCGGCGCTGGACGTCTCCGTCCAGGCCCAGGTCATGAACCTGCTCGCCGAGCTGCGGCGCGAGCTCGGCCTCGCGCAGGTGTTCATCGCGCACGACCTGGCCGCGGTCCGGCATGTGTCCGACCGCGTCGCCGTCATGTACCTGGGCAAGATCGTCGAGATCGGCGACGAGACCCAGATCTACGAGCATCCGACCCACCCGTACACGCAGGCGCTGCTGTCGGCGGTCCCGGTGCCCGACCCGGACGCGCCCGTCTGGACGGACCGGGCGCCGGTCGAGGGGGAGCCGCCGTCGCCGCTCGATCCGCCGTCCGGCTGCCGGTTCCGGACCCGCTGCTGGAAGGCCCGGGACGTGTGCGCCGAACAGGAGCCCCTCCTCGAAGAGCGCGAGGGGTCCGCGCACCCGAGCGCCTGCCACTTCGCGGCCGAGGACGCCCTGACCGAACGCACTTGACCACGCGCGCCCGGCCGTGGGCCCGTGTGGCCGCAGGACGGGCCTCACCGGCGAACCTGACTTTCCGCCCGGCTCCCACCGGAGGTTTCCGTAGGGTGGGGGCATGGCGCGTAAGGGCAGGCGGGGTCCCCGGCCGAACGTCTACAGGGTCGACGGCGGAGAGGCGGAGCTGCTGCGGGACGCCGACCGGGAGGGGGGCTGGATGCTGCTCGTCGGCGGCGTGCCCCAGTCGTACGTGAACCTGTCCGACCCCACCTACCTGGACTTCGAGTACATGCGCCTCATGGGGGACGTGGTCGACTCCCTCGGCGTGGACGGCGAGGCGTTCGACGCCGTCCACATCGGCGGCGCGGGCTGCACGCTGCCCCGCTACATCGCGGCGACCCGGCCGGGCTCGCGGCAGATCGTCATGGAACCGGACGCCCGGCTCGTGCAGCTCGTCCGCGAGCAGCTCCCGGTCAAGGGGATTTCCGGCCTGCGGATCAGGATCACCGACGGGCGCGCCGGCATCGCGGCGCTCGCCGACGAGGCCGACGACCTCATCGTCATGGACGCGTTCAACGAGGCGTCCATGCCCCCCGAGCTCGCGACCCGCGAGTTCGTGGCGGACGCGGCGCGGGTGCTGCGGCCCGGCGG
>DATCLF010000285.1:0-8454 GCA_036564055.1 Spirillospora sp. | reverse complement strand
GGACGGCATCTCCTTCTTCCTCACCGACGGCGCCGGACGCCTCACCACGCCGGGCGCGTTCGGCGGAAGCCTCGGCTACGCCCAGAGGCTTCCCGCCGACAGGCCCGGGGCACCGTTCGTCCCGGGCGCCGACCGCGGATACCTCGGCATCGGGCTCGACGTGCTGGGCGACTACTTCGGCGACGGGGAGGGGCGCGGCAACGGCTGTAAGCGGCGTTCCCCGGCCGGAACCCGTTTCCGGGTGCCCCCTGTCGGCCCCGACATCGTGACCGCCCGCGGCCCGGGAAACGGCGTTCGGGGGTACTGCTTCCTGGCCGCGACGACGAGCAACCGGACGACCACGGGGCCCTGGCCCTCCTCACTGCCGGGGAGGCTCCACGCCGATCTGAGAACGATGCCCGTCCCTCTCACACCCGCGCGTGCCGAAGCCCGGCTGGAACCGGCGAAGCGGGTCGTCCGCCTCGCGGTGCCGCCGGGGCCCGGCTCGACGGCGACGGTCGACATCGACTTCCGGGACGGCAGGGGCTTTCGCCGGGTGTTGCGCTTCCCCGCGCCCCAGCCGGTCCCTGCGGCGGTCAAGTTCGGATTCGCCGCGTCCACGGGACGGTCCACCGACGTGACCCTCATCCGGAAGCTCACCGTGCGGTCCATGGCCACGCCCACCGGGACCCGCTCCGGCTGACCGGACGCGCCGGAGTACGGAATTTTGACCTCATATGGAACGAGAGAGAAACAGCCGTCCGTAGCGGGCGGCGACCATGAACGCATGGAGGCCGGGACATCGGATTCGTCCGGTCGAGGGGCATGACGGAGTTCCGAAGCGGCAGCCACGTCGCGCTGCGCGACTACGCGGTGATCGGGGACGGGCGGAGCGCCGCGCTCGTCGCCGCCGACGGGTCGGTCGACTGGCTGGGCGTGCCCGACCTCGACTCTCCCTCGGTGTTCGCCGCCGTCCTCGACCCCGCCCGGGGCGGCCGCTTCCTCGCGGAACCGGAGGAGCCGTTCACGGTCGCCCGCCGGTACCTGCCGGGCACGAACGTCCTGGAGACCACGTTCACCACAGCGCGCGGCAGCGTCCGGGTCGTCGACGCACTGACCCTGGAGGGCGGGGACGACGGGACGCTGACGCCGATGAGGGAACTCCAGCGGCGAGTCGAGGGCGTGTCCGGAACGGTGCCGTTGCGCTGGAGCGTGCAGCCCCGGTTCGGATACGGCGCCCGCCGTCCGCGCATCGCACGACGTGCCGGCGTCCCGGTGGCGACGGCGGGCGGGGACGCGCTCGCCGTCTGCGCCTGGGACGCCGGGGAGCCGCGGTGCGCCGACCACGAGATCACCGGCCGTGTGGAACTGACGCGAGGCGACCGGGCTCTGCTGGCGCTGCCGTTCGCGCACAAGGAGCCGCTCGTCCTGCCGGCCCGTCCCGATTGCGACGCCCGGATGCGGCACACCCTCGCGGCCTGGCACGACTGGACGCGGGGTCGCGCGTACGACGGCATGTGGCCGGACGCCGTCCTGCGCAGCGCGCTCGCGCTCAAGCTCCTGATCTTCGCGCCGTCGGGGGCGATCGCCGCCGCCGTCACCTCCTCGCTTCCGGAGCACCTCGGAGGCGAGCGCAACTGGGACTACCGCTACTCCTGGGTCCGCGACTCGGCGTTCACCGTCGACGCGCTGCTCAGGACGGGATGCACCGCCGAGGCGCGCGCCTACCTGTGGTGGCTGATGCACGCCACCCAGCTCACGCATCCGCGGCTGCGGGTCCTCTACCGGCTGGACGGCGGCGGCGACGCCCCGGAACGGGCGCTTCCCCTGGAGGGATACCGCGGGTCCCGGCCGGTGCGGGTCGGGAACGCGGCGGGCGCCCAGCTCCAGCTCGACACCTACGGCGAGCTGCTCCAGACCGCGTGGCTGCACGCCGGGGCCGCCGGACGCCCGGACGCCGACCTCGCCCGGCGCCTCGCGGAGATCGCCGACTTCGTGTGCGGCGCCTGGCGGCACCCGGACTCGGGGATCTGGGAGGTCCGCAGCGCACCCCGGCACTTCACCCACTCGAAGATGATGTGCTGGGTCGCGCTCGACCGGGCCGTCGACCTGGCCGAGCGTGGGCTGATCCCGGACCGCGGCGCGGCCCGGTGGCGGCTCGTCCGGGACCAGGTCCGCGGCTTCGTCGAATCACGCTGCTTCTCGTCCCGCCACCGTTCCTACATGCGCTCCGCCGGCGGTTCGGAGCTGGACGCGGCCGTCCTGCTGGGCCTGCTCTACGGCTACGCCGACGACGGCGATCCCCGCGTCCGCGCCACGGTCGACACCGTGGGACGGGAGCTGCGGCGCGGCCCGTTCGTCGACCGCTACTCCGGCGAGGACGGGCTGAGCGGCACCGAGGGGGCGTTCCTGGCGTGCTCCTTCTGGCTGGTCGCGTGCCTGGCCCGCGTCGGGCGTCTCGACGAGGCCGTCGCTCTGATGGACGACCTGGTCGCGCTGGCCAACGACGTCGGCCTCTACAGCGAGGAGATCGATCCGGACACCGGCGCGTTCCTGGGGAATCTGCCCCAGGGACTGACCCACCTGGCGCTGATCAGCACCGCGTGCACCGTCACCGAGGCCGCACGGGAGGGCCGGTGAACGCCTGGGGGACCGCCGCGGGAGCCGCCGTCGGAACGACGATCCTGACCACCGTCCTGACGGCGGCCAGCGAGCTCAAGCTCACCCGCATGGACCTGCCGTTCCTGCTCGGCACCGTCGTGACCGCGAACCGCGCCCGCGCCAAAGTGATCGGCTACCTCATGCACTTCACCAACGGGCAGCTGTTCGCCTTCGGCTACTACGCCGTCTTCGTCGCCATCGGTCACGCGGGCTGGTGGCTCGGAGCGCTCCTCGGCCTGCTGCACGGCCTGTTCGCCGGCACCGCACTGGTGAACATCCTGCTGCCCCTGGTCCACCCGCGCATGGGCAGCCCCCTGACGAGCGCCCCCAGGGTGGCCCTGCTCGAACCGCCGGGCTTCCTGATGCTCAACTACGGGCCCGGCACACCGGTGGTCACCGTCCTCGCCCACGTCGTCTTCGGAACGGTGGTCGGAGGCTTCACCTCGCTCGGCTCCCACGGATGACCGCCGCTCCGGCCCGCCGTCAGCCCCGGCCGAGGACTTGGTGGCGGACAACGTTGGCTTCCCGATCCTGGCTGACGCCCTCCTCGGAACGATCTCCAGACTGGCAGACCATGCTCGGGGCGGCCGCTTTCGCGGCGTTCATCACCGTCGTCGGCGAGAGGCTGCACTGAAGCGCCTTCCGGCCTCAGGCCGGGTGGCCACGAGTTCGGGCCGCGTACCCCTGGTACGCGGCCCTGTTCCCCCATCTCACGCACAGCCGCCTCGAAGAATCGCAGGACGGTCAGATGACCGACCCCGCGTACCGCGGGGATTCCGCGCGATTCGTCATTCGTGCCGGGAAGGGACGATCACCGCCCGTCCGGTGAGCTTCCCGGTCTCCATCTGCCGGTAGGCGTCCACCGCCGATTCCAGGGGGAACTGGGCGACGTCGGGTCGGACCAAACCCCGTGCGGCGAGCGTGAGGACCTCCATGAGCTCTGGCCTTGTACCCCAGTACGTCGTCTGCAGGGACACCTCGTAGGGGACGGAGAAGAACGACACCGGCAGGGTGCCGCCGCCGAGGCCGACGATGGTCACGTCCCCGAGCGTCCGGGCCGAGGCCGCGGCCGTCGCGAGGGTCGGGTCGGAGCCGACGAAGTCGAGGACGACGTCGGCGCCGCGTCCCCCGGTGGCGTCGCGGATGCGCCCGACCGTCGTGTCATCGGACGGGAGGGCGACGTCCGCGCCGTCCCTCAACGCGTGGTCGAGGGCTTCGGATCGGGTGTCGACGGCGATGACGGCCGCGGCGGTGGTCGCCTTGAGGATCTGGACGGCGAGGTGCCCGAGCCCGCCCACGCCGATCACGACCGCGGTCGCGCCGGGCGGCAGCTTCTCCCAGGACCGGCGGACGGCGTGATAGGGCGTGAGACCGGCGTCGGTGAGCGGCGCCGCGTGCGCGGGCTCCAGGCCGTCGGGCAGCGGGACGAGGAGCCGCGCGTCGGGAACGAGCAGGTACTCGGCCATCCCCCCGTCGAGGCCGAGCCCGCCGCCACCGGACGGAACGGGCGCGTTCGCCGGGTCCTCGCAGTAGTTCTCCATGCCGAGGCGGCAGCGCGCACAGTTCCCGCAGCCCCAGGGCCCGTACACGGCGACCGGCTGCCCGACGTCGAGTCCCGTCACTCCGTCTCCGAGCGCCGACACCCACCCGGCGTTCTCATGCCCGAGCGTGAACGGCGGCGCCCACGGCAGCTGCCCGCCTTCGAAGTCGTGCATCAGATGGAGGTCCGAGTGGCACGCCCCCGCACCGCCGACCTTGATGACGACCTGCCCGGGGCCGGGTTCGGGTTCGTCGACCTCGACCAGCACGGGGTCGGACTTCCAATCCGCCAGCCGCAACGCTCGCATCGGTCCTCCTCCAGCCCTGTCTCACCGAGCCTCCTCACGCGACCTGCCCACCCCGGGCCCCCTTACGCCCACCCAGGCGACAAGGACGTTCGGGGGCGTCGGGTGCGGCTCTTTCGGGTGGTGCTCGTCCGTGAGCCGGCGCTCACCAGCGGCAACTCCTCGGCCCGGTTCGGGGAGAGGCCCGGCCGAAGGAGCACCCCGGCACTTGGTGGTTCGGTGGTCGTCCTCTACGATGCCCTTTGCTTAGGAAAGCCTTACCTAAGGCAGTCTCGTCTCACACGTTTGCGAAGGTGGCGGCAGGTGCCCGTGATGCGCGGTCGTCGGTACACCGTGGCGGCCGGGTGCGCGGCGCTCCTGGTGGCGGCGGCGCTGGCCAGTCTCGTCGCGGGGAGCCGCGGCATACCCCCCGGTCAGGTCGTGGACGCCCTGCTGGGTCATGACGGCGGCGAGGAGGCCGAGATCGTCCGGTCGATGCGGGTGCCGCGCACCGTCACCGGGCTCGCGGTCGGCGCCGGGCTGGCGCTGGCCGGGGTGCTGATGCAGGCGCTGACCCGCAACCCCCTCGCCGAACCCCGGCTGATGGGCGTCACCTCCGGCGCGTCCCTCGGCGTCGTCGTCGCGATCAGCGTGTTCGGGCTGACGACGCTGCCCGCCTACGTGTGGTTCGGCATCGCGGGCGCCGCGCTGGCCGGGGCGTTCGTCTACACCGTGGCGGCGCGGGCGCGGGCCGGGGCGTCGCCGGTGACGCTGGTCCTGGCGGGCGCCGCCCTGGACGCCTCGCTGACCGGCGTCGTCATCGGCGTGCTCACCGTCGACGCGCAGACCTTCGACGCCTACCGGTTCTGGGCCGTCGGGTCGCTGGCCGGGCGTCCCGCCGAGGTCGCGCTGTGGCTGCTGCCGTTCCTCGCCGTCGGCGCGGTGCTGGCGTTCGCGGTGGCCCGCGGCCTGGACGCCCTCGCCCTCGGCGACGACGTCGCCCGCGGGCTCGGGCGCAACGTCGGCCGGATCCGCCTCGTCAGCGCGGTCGCGGCCGTCCTGCTCACGGGGGCCGCGGTCGCCGCGGCGGGCCCGATCGGCTTCGTCGGCCTGGCCGTCCCGCATCTCGCGCGCGCCCTGGTCGGCGGCTCCCACACCTGGGTGCTGACGGTGTCGCTGCTGCTCGGCCCCGCGCTGCTGCTCACCGCCGACGTGCTCGGCCGCGTGGTGCTGCCGCCCGCCGAGATCCGCGCCGGGGTCGTCACCGCGCTGCTCGGCGCGCCCTTCCTGATCGTCCTGGTCAACCGCGGCAGGGCGGTGACGACATGAGCGCGGCGGGCGGACGCGGGAGCATGGTGACCGCGCACCCGGCCGCGGGCACCGTGGTCGTGGGCCGCGGTCCGGTCAGCTTCGTCGTGCGGCGCCGCCCGGCCGTCGTCGGAGCCGTGCTCGTGCTGCTGACCGGCGCCGCGGTCGTCCTGTCCCTCGGGGTGGGCAGCACGTTCGTGCCGCCCGCCGACGTCGCGCGGGCCCTGGCGGGCCAGGGGACGTTCACGGTCGTCGTCCAGGAGCTGCGGCTGCCGAGGGTCACGGTCGCGCTGGCCGTCGGGGCTTTGCTCGGCCTGGCCGGCGCGCTGCTGCAGTCGATCACACGCAACCCCCTGGCCAGCCCCGACGTGGTCGGCATCACCTCGGGCGCGGGACTCGCCGCCACCGTCGCGATGACCTCGGGCGTCGGGATGCTCTGGCTGGGGCCGTTCGCGCTCCTCGGCGGCCTGGCCGCGGCGGTCGCGGTGTTCGCCCTGTCCTGGCGGTACGGGCTGGCCGCGCACCGCTTCGTGCTGTGCGGGATGGCCGTGGGGCTGGCGCTGCGCGCCCTCACCGAGGTCGTCATCGTCGACGCCGACCCGATGGAAGGGCAGCGGGCGCGGATCTGGCTGGCGGGCAGCCTGAACGGCCTGGGCTACCCCGAGGCCCGCACCCTGCTGATCCCGCTCCTGCTGCTCGTGCCGGTCCTTCTGTGGGCGGGACGCGCCCTGGACACCACCGCCTTCGACGACGACACCGCCCGCGGCCTCGGTGTGCGCGTCGTGCCCCGCCGCACCGCGCTCGGCGCCGTCGCGGTGGTGCTGGCCGCGCTGAGCACCTCGCAGGCCGGCGCCGTGGACTTCGTCGCGCTCGCGGCGCCCCAGCTCGCGCGCCGCCTCATCCGCGCGGAGCGTCCGCCGCTGGCGTGCGCCGCGCTGACCGGCGCCCTGCTGACCGTCGTGGCCGACCTGGTCGCGCGCACCGCGTTCGCGCCGACCCAGCTGCCGGTCGGGGTGCTCACCGCGGCCCTGGGCGGCCCCTACCTGCTGTGGCTGCTCGTACGGAGGAAGAAGGCATGACCACCGAGGAGAAGACGCGCCCGCCCGTGCGGCTGTCCGCGAGCGGGCTCAGCGTCGGCTACGGCGGCGGCCTCGTCATCGAGGACCTGGACCTGGAGCTGCCCGGCGGCGCGTTCACCGTGATCGTCGGTCCCAACGCGTGCGGGAAGTCGACGCTGCTGCGCACCCTGGCCCGGCTGCTGGCCCCGCGCGGCGGTGCCGCCCTCATCGACGGCGTCGCCGTCCACGAGCTG
The DNA here is from genome assembly GCA_036564055.1 of Spirillospora sp. GTDB lineage: Bacteria > Actinomycetota > Actinomycetes > Streptosporangiales > Streptosporangiaceae > Spirillospora. The sequence continues at coordinate 1,371 of DATCLF010000285.1, read as the reverse complement.
CCCACCCGTGACCTGGCGCGCCGCCTGGGCATCCTGCCGCAGAGCCCGGTCACCCCCGAGGGGCTGAGCGTGGCCGACCTGGTGGCCCGCGGCCGGCATCCCCACCAGCGGTGGTTCCGGCAGTGGAGCACGTCCGACACCGACGCCGTCGAGCACGCGCTGGCCCTGACGGAGCTCGGCGGGCTCCGGGACCGCCCGGTCGACGAACTGTCCGGCGGCCAGCGGCAGCGCGTGTGGATCGCCATGACGCTCGCGCAGGACACCGACGCGCTCCTCCTCGACGAACCGACCACCTTCCTCGACCTCGCCCACCAGGTGGAGATCCTCGACCTGCTGCGGCGCCTCAACCGCGACGGGGGCCGCACGGTCGTGGCGGTGCTGCACGACCTCAACCAGGCGTGCCGCTACGCCGACCACCTGGTGGTGATGAAGTCGGGCCGTGTCGTCGCCCAGGGACGGCCCGACGAGGTCATCGACGCCGACCGCCTCGCCGAGGTGTTCGGACTGGGCGGGGTGGTGGTGCCGTGCCCGGTGACCGGCGCGCCCATGGTCGTGCCGGACGCTCCGGCCTGACCCGAACAGAAAGCAGGTAATCCCGTGAAATCCCTCAGATTCGGAGTCCGGCTCGGCGCCCTGGCGGCAGCCGCCATGGCCGCGAGCCTCGTCCTGACCTCCTGCGGAAGCGGCGACGCGACCACCGACGGCCCCACGCGGACCGTCAGGCACGCGATGGGCGTGACGAAGGTGCCGGAGAAGCCCGAGCGCATCGTCGTCCTCGACACCGACAAGTACGACAGCCTCGCCGCCCTCGGCTTCACCCCGGTCGGCGCCGCGCTCGCCAGCCAGGCGACCGGCATGCCCAAGTACCTCGGCGAGGAGTTCGCCAAAGTCAAGCCCGTCGGTACGACGCAGGAGCCCGACATCGAGGCGATCGCCGCGCTCAAGCCAGACCTCATCCTCGGCTCGAAGTTCCGGCAGGAGAAGTACTACGCCGAGCTCGCGAAGATCGCCCCCACCGTCTTCACGGAGAAGGTCGGCGTCACGTGGAAGGAGAACTTCCTCCTGGACGCCGAGGCCGTCGGCAAGAAGGCCGAGGGCCAGCAGAAGCTCCAGGCCTATGAGAAGCGCGCCAAGGAGCTCGGCAAGTCCCTCGGCGACCCGGCCGACATCAAGGTGAGCGTCATCCGGTTCATGCCCGACGAGATCCGCCAGTACGGCCCGGACTCGTTCTCCGGAATCGTCTTGCGGGACGTCGGGGTCGGCCGTCCCAAGCCCCAGTTGCTGGAAGGCAAGGACGACAGGCGCATGGCCCCGCTGAGCCCTGAGCGCATCGCCGACGCCGACGGCGACATCATCTTCGTGGCCGCGTAC
>DATCLF010000284.1:0-11237 GCA_036564055.1 Spirillospora sp. | reverse complement strand
GGTGCGCGCCGACGTGACCGAGGCGTTCCTGGTCTTCACCGCGCGGGGCGCGCTTCCCGCCCGTGAGACCGGCGAGGCGCTCGGACGGCTCGTCTCCCTCGGCCGTCTCGTCCTCGGGCGCGCGGTGAAGTCCCTCACGGCCGCCTGCGACGCGGGCGCGGGCCCCGCGGTGTGGGAGACGCTCACCGCGGCCCTCCCGCACGTCCTGCCCGCGCCGGGAGAACGGGCGCCGAAGGACACACCCGCCCTGCTGGAGCTGGCGACGCGGACCGCCGAGATGACCGGCGCGAGAGGCGCGATCCCCGCCGTCGCACAGGTCGCCTCCCGCGGTGGTTCGAGCAAGCTGATCAGGGAGGCCGCCCGCCTCCACCGCACGCTCACCGCCTGATCGAGAAGGGCCGCGCGATGACCGAGACGCTCGCGTTCGGCGGCGTGGATACCGTGCTCGGACGTCTGCTCGTCGCCGGGACCGAGGCCGGGGTCGTGTCGCTCCGTTTCCGCGACACCCCGGCGGCCCGCGCCCGCGTCGCCGAGGCGACCGGCCTGCCCGTCATGGACGCCCCGGACCGGCTGGCTCCCGTGCTGTCCGCGCTCCGGGCCTATCTCGCGGGCGACGCGAAGGACATCGAGGTTCCGATCGACTGGCGTCTCACCACCGACGTCCAGCGGCGGGTCCTCATGACATTGCACGCGTCCGTCCCGTACGGGCAGGTCGTCACCTACGGCGAGCTCGGCCACCGCAGCGGAACGGGCGTCCACGCGCAGGTCGTCGGCCAGGTGATGGGCGCCAACCCCATCCCGATCATCGTGCCGTGCCACCGCGTCGTCGCCGCGAACGGTCTGGGCGGCTACAGCGGCGGATCGGGCGTCGAGGTGAAGCGCTGGCTTCTCACCCTGGAGGGCGCGATCCCCGCCACCCTCGACTGGGACGTCACCCGCCCTCCCTGAGACCGCCCCGCGGCGCGGCTCGGCGGGCCCGTGCCGGGCGGGAGACGGTCTCCAGAGGCTGTCACCAGCCGAAACGTAGGATGGGGACGTGCCGAGGATCAGTGAGCCGACCGTCGCCGAGCACCGGGCCCGGCAGCGGCGGACACTGCTCGACGCCGCGCGAACGCTCGTGGCCGAGGAGGGCGTCGAGGCGCTGTCGCTCGCGGCGCTGGCACGGCGGGTCGGGCTGTCGCGGCCCGCGATGTACGAGTACTTCCGGTCGAAGGACGACCTGGTCGCGGCGATCGTCGAGGAGGAACTGCCCCGGTGGGCGTCCCTCGTCGAGGAGGCCCTGGCCGGTCGCGGCGACCTGGAGGGCAAGGTCGAGTCCTACATCAGGGTCCAGCTCGACGTCATGACGGACGGGCGGTACGCCGCCGCGGTCGCCCTGGCCGAGCACGCGCCGGCCGAACCCGCCCTCGAACGCATCCGGGCGGGCCACGCGCGGCTCCTGCGGCCGCTCGTCGCCGCGCTGGAGGGCGGCGGCGTCCCCCGCGCCACGCTGCGGGCCGAGCTGATCCAGGGAATGGTCGACGCCGCCGCGCGCCTCGCGCAGCGCACGCCCGGCGACGCCGAAGAGATCATCGAGGCGACGGTCGCCCAGGCCACGCACGGGTTGCGCTGAACGCCCCGCCGGTCACGTCGGCTAGGGCGCGGCGGCCGTGTAGGCGACGCCCGTGAGGGTCTCGGAGACGTCCCAGAGGCGTTCGGCGTCCGCCGGCCGGTTCGCCTGCGGGGGTGTGACCACTTCGGTCGGGGCACCGCGGTACTGCAGCAGGCGGGGCCCGTAGCAGGCGCCTCCGTGGACGTCCGGGGCCGTGGCCGCGTACAGCGACGGCAGGGCGCCCGCCGCGGCGGACTGCGCGACCAGGGCGTTGCCCGCCCTGATGATCCTCTCCGTGAGCGTGCTGCCCTCCATCCTGGGGCCGGCGAGCAGGAGGTCGGTGGAGGCGTAGCCGGGATGGGCGGCGGTGCTGGTGACCTCGGCGATCCGGCGGTCGAGCTCCCGCGCGAAGATCAGATTCGCGAGCTTCGACTGGGCGTAGGCGGCGAACTTGCGGTAGCGGCGCTCGCCCTGCAGGTCGTCGAAGTTCAGGCGGCCCGTCCAGGCGACCACCGAGGTGACCGTGACCACGCGGGGGGACGGGGCGGCGCGCAGCGCGGGCAGCAGCAGGCCCGTGAGGGCGAAGTGCCCGAGATGGTTGGTGCCGAACTGCATCTCGAAGCCGTCGGCCGTCGTGCGGCGCGGGATGGCCATGACCCCGGCGTTGTTGACGAGGAGGTCGAGGGGCTCCTCCCCGTACCGGGCCGCGAACGCGCGCACCGACGCGAGGTCCGCGAGGTCGAGGGAGCCGAGGACGACGTCCGCGTCCGGGACGGTCCGCGTGATGCGGTCGGCCGCGGCCCGGCCGCGTTCGGCGCTGCGGCAGGCCAGCACGACGGCGGCGCCGTGGCGGGCGAGCTCCAGTGCGGTGTGGTAGCCGACGCCGCTGTTGGCGCCGGTGACGATCGCCCGCCGCCCCCGCAGATCGGGAATGTCGCGTGCCGTCCATCCGCGCATGGGCACCTCCGGTCGGTTCCCGGCCTCACGAATGCGACCACTCAAGTTAGACGCTTCATCGAATAGCGACAACGCGACCGCCGTGTGCCGCGTTTCACACGTCCGGGCGCCGCCGGCGGGCGGCGTCCGGCGGACGTGACGCGGACGTGAAAGGGACCGGGCTCAGGCCGGCAGGTTCGCCTCGATGGCGGCGACGACCTCGTCCGACTCGGGCTCGGTCTGGGGCGCGAAGCGCGCCGCCACCGTCCCGTCGGGGGCGACCAGGAACTTCTCGAAGTTCCAGCGGATGTCGCCGGTGTGCCCCTCGGCGTCGGGCGTGTCGACCAGCTCCCGGTACAGCGGGTGCCGGCCGTCGCCGTTGACCTCGACCTTCTCGGTCAACGGGAACGTGACCCCGTACGTCGTCGAGCAGAACTCGGCGATCTCGTCGGGCGTGCCGGGCTCCTGCCCCATGAACTGGTTGCACGGGACCCCGAGGACGGTGAAGCCGCGCTCGGCGTACCGCTCGTGCAGGCGCTCCAGGCCGGAGTACTGCGGGGTGAGTCCGCACTTGGAGGCGACGTTGACGATGAGCACGGCCTTGCCCCGGTACTGCCCCAGGTTCGCGGAGCCGCCCTGGAGGCCGCCGATTTCCACGTCGAAGACAGACATGGGGCCGATCATAGGAGATCACCCCGTGACCGGCCCTGCCCTAGGACGTCCGCTGCCCCGTCGCCGACGAGACCCGGACCCGCCGGCGACACGGTGCTAGGTTCCCAGGGCGGTGACGAACGTCGCGAGCTGGTTGCCCGCGTTGCCGAGCTGGCTGAAGGCGTTGTTGACCAAGTTGGCCGCGTCCGTGGGGGAGCTCAGCAGATAGAAGGCGACGAACGCGATCGCCGTCCAGCGGAGGTACTTCTTCATCCGTACGCCGTCCCTGGTTCAAGCGCAACGACACAACTGACCCGCATCCAATTGTGCCCAGGCGCGTCTGCCCGTAAAGCGGCATTTTACTGTGACGCGGAGGCAACCGTCCGCTGGCGGCGCGCGAAGAAGCCCCGCACCACGTGGGCACGGGGCCTGCGAAGCCCGCCGGTCAGCTCGGGATGGCGCTCATGAACTGCGACAACGACTCGGCGGCGGTGCCGAGCCCGCCCAGTGCGTTGTTGACGAGTCTCGCCGCCCCCTCGGGCCTGCTGATGACGTACCACACACCGAAGGCGATGCCGGCGATCTTCAGGTGCTTCTTGTTCACTTCAACCACCCTCTGCGGTCTGATGACTACGGAGAGTGTTTCCCAGGGGTGCCCAGAGGGAGATCGACGGCACGCAAAGAGACGGTCATGTCCCGTCGGAGTGCTCGCCGGGACAGCGGATGCCGACCCGTACGCCGGCGGGGGACGGAGCGCCGGCCGTCCCCTCGCCGGCGTGGGTGAAACGCGGCGGCGCCCCGCTACTTCTCGATGGCGTCCTCGGGGATGGCCTGGTCCTGCTTGATCGCGTTGAAGAGCTTGGACGACCTGGTCCGGTCCCACGTGATGTACGCGCCGACGCCGGCCGCGCTGCCGTTGCCGCCGATCGGGACGGTGGTGGTCACGCCGTCGCCGCCGCTGACGCCCCTCATCGCCCACATCATGCGGACCAGGTGGTGCAGGTGGTCGCCCTCGTCCACGAGGAAGTTGTCGGTGGCGTTCAGCGCGAGCGGGATGCTGCGGAACGGGTTGAGCATCGTCCCGGGGCTCGCGGCCTTCTTCATCAGCGCGCCGAAGAACTGCCGCTGGTTCTCCACCCGCTGGAGGTCGGCCCGGGCGTAGGCGCGGGTGCGCACGTAGCCGAGCGCCTGGCCGCCGTCCAGCGTCTGGCAGCCGGCCTTGAGGTCGAGACCGGCCTTCGGGTCCTTGATGTCCTCCTTGATGCACATGTCCACACCGCCGAGGGCGTCGACCACGCCGACGAAGCCGCCGAAGCCGATCTCGGCGTAGTGGTCGATGTGGATCCCGGTCGCCTGCTCCACGGTCCGGACGAGCAGCTTGGGCCCGCCGAAGGCGAACGCCGCGTTCAGCTTGTTGCGGCCTTTGCCCGGGATCTCGACGTAGGAGTCGCGCGGGAGGCTGATGAGGGCCGTGCCGCCGGAGCCGTAGTGCAACAGCATCATCGAGTCGGTGCGCCGGCCGGCCGCGAAACCCGTCCTGAGCCTCTTCTGGTCCTCCTTGGACAGGCCCTCGCGGCTGTCGGAGCCGACGATCAGCCAGTTCGTCCCCGGGGTGTCGGCGACGCGGCCGGGGTAGTCGACGAGCACGGCCTCGCGCTTGAGCCGCGAGTCGAGGTAGAAGTAGCCGCCGACGAGGATCAGCACCAGGACGAGCAGGACGGCGCCGAACACGCGTCCGCCGCGACGACGACGCCGGCGGCGGCGCCGGGGCGGGGGCTCGTCGTACGCGTCGTCCAGGCCCGGACTGTCCATTCCGCGGAGCTGGTCACCGGCGTACGGGTCGTCGTAGGGGTCGTAGGCGTCGTCATACCTCTCCCGCCCGTAGGCGGGCTGGTGGAACTCCGTCCGTTCGGAGTTTCCGCGCCTGCGAGCCACCCCTTCGCCCTCCTTGCGTGTCCAGCCGTCCGGCCACCCGTCAGTCATGCCGTAGACCATAGACTTCCCGGGCCGGTCGGCGCGTCCCACTCCTGCATGATTGTCCGTTGACACAAATCACCGCCCTCTGTGACACGGAGAGTGGAAAACGTCCTCCCCGGGTCGCACACTGTCCCCGGCCGAGATGCGGAGGGCGGCGCATGGGCAGGCGTACGGGCACACGACGGGGGCGGTTCTCCAGGAAGATCTCCACGCGGCCGGGCTCGCGGGAAGGCAGGGGGCGCAAGCGCGGCGACGGCCCCGGGGCCGGGTCCGACCTGCCGGAGCTGAGCGACCACGTCTGGCACGCCAAGGACCGGGAGATCGCCGAGACCGGGCTCGGCACGGTGGCGCGGCGGCTCCCCGCCATGATCGTCCATGCGGCGCGGCTGGCGTGGCGGGCGAGCCCCGTCGACACGGCCGCGACGATCCTGCTCAACCTCGTCGCGGGGATCTTCACTGCGTTCTGGCTGCTGGCGACCACCGGGGTGCTGACCGCACTGTTCAGCGCCGGGCCGACGCCGGAACGGGTCCGCGAGGCGCTGCCCTCGCTGGCGCTCGTCGCGGGCGCGGTGGCGCTGCGGGCCGGTCTGCAGGCCGCCGCGGGCTGGTCGCAGGCGCGGCTGGACCCGCAGGTCCAGCGGCTCGCCGAGCTGCGGCTCTACGAGGCGACGACGGCGGTGCACCTGGCGGCGCTCGACGACTCCGACTTCCTCGACGAGCTGCAGCGCGCGCAGACGCGGGGCATGACGTCGGCGTCGAGCGTCGTCCAGCGGGCGGTGGACGTGCTGACCGGGGCCGTCGGCCTCGCCGCGGCGGCCGGGACGCTCGGCGTGCTGCACCCGCTGCTGCTGCCGCTGCTCCTGCTGACCGCGCTGCCGGAGGGGTGGGCGTCGGTGCGCGCGGCCCGGATGCGGTACCTGACGATGCTCGCCCTGGTCGAGGTCGGCCGCCGCAAGTGGATCCTGTCGGATCTGATGGTGCAGCGGAAGCACGCCGCCGAGGTGCGGACGTTCACGATGCGGCCGTTCCTGCTGGAGCAGTACGACCGCCAGGCCGCCTACCAGCGGGGCGTGGAGCTGGACCTCGCCCGCCGCCAGACCCTCGTGCGCATCACGGGCGACCTGCTCAAGGGCGTCGCCACGGCGGGCGTCTACGTCGCGCTCGGGCTCATGTTGTGGAAGGGAGCGGTGCCGCTGGCGGTGGCGGGCACGGCCGTCCTGGCGATCCGGACGGGCCAGTCATCCCTGGCCAACCTGGTGTTCGCGGTCAACGAGTGTTACGAGGAGGGCCTGTACTTCGGCGACTACCTGTCGTTCTGCGCGAAGGCCGAGGCCCGTGTCCCGCGCCGCGCCCTGCCCGCCGCGGGCGAGACGGCGGGCCGGAAGGCGGGCGAGACGGCGGGCGGGACGCCGGGTCGGCTTCCCGACGACTTCTCCCGCATCCGCGTCCGCGACGCCGAGTTCACCTACCCGGGCGCGGACGCCCCGTCCCTGCGGGGCGTCTCCCTGGAGGTGCGCAAGGGCGAGGTCGTCGCGCTCGTCGGCGAGAACGGGTCCGGCAAGACGACCCTCGCCAAGATCATGGCCGGGCTGTACGACCCTGACGCGGGCGAGGTGCTGTGGGACGAGGTGCCGCTCGCGACGGTGGCGCCGCACGAGGTGTGGGAGCGCGTCGCCGTCATCGCGCAGGAGTACACGCACTGGCCGATGACCGCGCGCGAGAACATCACCATGGGCCGCGGCCCCCGGCACGTCCCGGGGCAGGACGAGGACCCGGCGATGCTCGCCGCCGCCCGCGACTCCGGGGCCGACGAGGTCGTCGACGGACTCGCCCGCGGCTACGACACGCTGCTCGACCGGCGCTTCAAGGGCGGCGCGGAGCTGTCGGGCGGCCAGTGGCAGCGCCTCGCCGTCGCGCGCGGCTTCTACCGCGACGCGCCGCTGCTCATCTGCGACGAGCCGACCGCGGCGCTCGACGCCCGCGCCGAGCACCAGCTGTTCGAGCGGATCCGCGCGCACGCCCGCGGCCGGACGGTCCTGCTCATCACCCACCGGCTCGCGAGCGTCCGGCACGCCGACCGCATCTACGTGCTGGAGCACGGCCGGGTCATCGAGGAGGGCGACCACGCCGCGCTGATGGCGTCAGGCGGCGTGTACGCCGGGCTTTACTCCCTCCAGGCCGCCGCCTACGGCGCCGCCAGCGCCCAGGAGCGGACCCCACGGGCGGGTGCGACAGGGCAGGCGGGCTAGATGTAAGGGCCGAACCCGACGGGGGTGTCGCGGCGGGGCGCGTCGGGGAGGTCCTCGGGGCGCAGCGTCCCCACCTCGGAGACCGCGACGCCGCCGGGGTCGGCGTCGTCCTGCTCGGTGATGCGCCGGGCCTGCCGGGAGATCGCCGCCTCCAGCAGGTTGCGGACGAGGCGCGCGTTGCCGAACGAGGGGCCCCGCGGGTGCGCGGCGACGAGCCCGCGCACCGCCTCAAGGGTTCCCGGGGCGAGCACGAAACCGGCCTCCGCGGCCATGAACTCGAAGATCGTGACGAGCTCGTCGTCGGTGTAGTCGGGAAAGCGCAGCACCTTCGGGAACCGCGACTTCAGTCCCGGGTTGGCGTCGAGGAACCGCTCCATCTCGGCCTCGTACCCGGCGACGATGACCACGAGGTCGCCCCGGTGTTCCTCCATCAGCCGCAGCAGCTCGGCGATCGCCTCGTGCCCGAAGTCGCGCCGGTCGCCGCCCGACGACGACAGCGTGTACGCCTCGTCGACGAACAGCACGCCGCCGAGCGCCCGCTCGACCGCCGCCCGCACCCGGGGCGCGGTCTGCCCGACGAACTCGGCGACGAGGTCGGCGCGGGTGACCTCCACGAGATGACCCGACGACAGCAGCCCGAGCCGCGCGTACACGGCGGCGATGAGCCGGGCCATCGTCGTCTTGGCGGTGCCCGGGTTGCCGGTGAACACCATGTGCCGGGACGGGGCCGCCGGGGAGACGTTGGCGTCGCGTCGCATCTGCTCGGCGCGGACCTCGGCGACGAGCGAGCCCACCTCCCGCTTGATGTCGGCGAGCCCGATCAGCCGGTCGATCTCGGCGAACGGGTCGCCGGGGACGTCGTCGCGGCCCCGGCTGAGCGTGTCGGGCACGTCCTCCGGCAGGATCTCGTCCAGCGACTCGGTCTCGTCGACGATGCCGTCGGCGAGCACGCGCCGTCCCTGCATGGCGACCGCCCGGTCGAGCAGGTTGATCATCGCGCGGGCGTTGCCGAAGCCGCGGTCGCGCGGTGCCGCCTCGACGAGCTCGCGGACCCGGTCGAGCACGCCGGGGGCCAGCGCGAACCCCGAGTCGGCGGCCTTGGCGGCGAACACGTCGACGAGCTCGTCCACGGTGAGGTCGGGGAACCGGACGGTGCGGGTGAAGTGCTCGGCCAGGGCTGGGTTCGACTTCAGCAGCCCGTTCAGCTCGGCCTCCGGGCCGGTCAGGATGACGACGAGGTCCTCGCTGTGGGCCTGGAGGCCGGTGAGGAGGACGTCGAGGACCTCGCGTCCCCTGGCGGCGTCCGCGGCCGACACCAGCGCGTGCGCGTCGCGGACGACCAGGACGCCCCCGTGGGCCTCCTCCACCGCCCGCCGGACCCGCAGGACGCTCTCGCTCGCGTACTCGCCGAGCAGGTCGGCGCGCTCCACCTCGACCACGTGGCCCGACGACAGCACGCCGAGGTCGGCGTAGAGCCGGCCGAGGATGCCGGCGACCTTGCGCTTGCCGGTGCCGGGGTTGCCGATGAACACCAGGTGCCGGGGCCGCGTCCGCGCCGTCATGCCGGCCTCGCGGCGCAGCCGCGCGGCCCTCGCCTCGGCGACCAGGGCCTCCACCTCGCGTTTGGCGGGCTCGATCCCGGCGCACGCGGCGAGCTCGGCGAGCGGGTCGGTGTCGGCGGGGCGGCCGGGGATGAGCCGCTGCGGCAGGTCCTCCGAGGTGACCTCCAGCTCCGTGACCTCCAGCTCCGTGACCTCCGCCGCTGTGACCTCCGGCTCCCTGGTCTCCGGCTCCCCGCCCCGGGGAGCCTCGTCCGCCTCGCCCGAGGCCTCGGCCTCGTCCGGCCGTCGTCCGGCGCGGCGCGCGGCCGCGGCGACGGCCTCGCCCGCCATGTGTTCGGCCAGCCGCGCGCCGCGCAGGTTCAGCAGCGGCGGGGTGCGGTGCAGCATCGCCCCGGCCTCGCGGGCCACCGCGCGTTCGACGCGGGCCCCGCGGCGCGCGACGGCCAGCGCGAACAGCTCGGCGAAGTCGTCCTCGCCGAAGTCGCGGGTGCGGGCGACCTCGAAGGACCCGACGAGCGCCGGGTTGAGGTCGAACAGCCGCCGGTCGCCGCCGGGGCGGCACAGCGCGACGACGTCGAGGGACGGTGAGCGCGCCATGAGCCGCCGGAGCTCCTCGAGGGCGGCGGCGCCGCACCGCTCGTGCGCGGCGAGCCGCTCCAGGTCGTCCAGCACGAGGAGCATCCGCCCCTCCAGGCAGTCGCGGACGCGGGCCTGCAGCCACAGGACGGCGTCGCTGACCCCGAGCGAGGCGAAGACCCGGTCGGAGATCCACATCGCCTCGCGGACCACCCCGCCCTCGGCGAGCACCCGCTCCACGACCTCGGCGGCGGTGCCCTTGCCGGTTCCCTCCGGGCCGGCGATGAGCAGGCGGACGGGCCGCTCCCCCGCCAGCCGCGCCCGCACCGCCTCCCGGACGGCCCTGGACAGCTCCGGCTGGCCGACCAGCGCGTCCTCGGGGAGATCGGGCGGCCGCCGGCCCGGGCGCCCGGCGTCCCGGCGGTCCCTCCCCGTCCCGAGCGAGACGGCGAGCGGGTTGACGACGCGCCGCACGGTGAACAGCCGCCGCACGTCGGCCTGGAAGGCCGACACCGGCACCCGGGAGCGGGGGTTCACCGGAGTGTCCGGAAGACCCTGCACCGAGCCGGTGACGCGCATGGCCATGTCCAGCCACGCACGCGCGGCGTCCGCCTCGCCCGCGACCAGGCCCCGCGCGAGCCACGCCCGCACGTCCCGCTGCCACTGCTCGGTGGAGAAGTCCGCGCGTGCCGCGCGGAACCGTTCCTCCACGTTCTCGTAGCGCTCGGTCCCCAGCACCACGGCCAGCTCCGCCGGGACGACCGGGACCTGCGCGGCGAGCAGCAGCCGGGCGAGCGCGACGTCACGGTCGTCGCCGTCCGCGACCGCGCCCGCGAGACGCTCGTGCGCGGCGTCCAGCCCGGAGCACGCCCACCCCAGGTAGCCGACCGGGCCCGCCAGCTCGGGCAGGACCGACAGCTCCTCGTCGGTCGCGTCGGACGCCCACGTCTCCTCCAGGCGCGCGTTGGGGACGCTCATGTCCGCCTCGCGCAGCTCCGGGTCGGCGGCCCGCCGGTCGAACAGCGCGATCAGCGTCCGCCGGCGCCGCTCCACCGGCTCCAGCCCCTCGAAGACGTCGAGCGCCGCGCGCGCCAGCTCGTACATCACCTCGCGGCGCTCGCGGTCGTCTCCGGCGGGTTCGCGCAGCCACAGGCCCGGCGGGCGCCACCTGCCGCCCTGCGTGAACGACGCCAGCGGGTCCCGCACGGGCGGCTCGGGCGTCCTGACCAGCGACGACAGCACCTCGTAGTCCACGTCCCCCCGCGACCCGCCCCGGACGGCCGACGCGCCGAGCAGGAAGGTCAGCAGCGACCACAGCTCGGCTCCCGCGGAGCTCGTGTCGTCGGCGTAGAAGTCGCTGGGCCGGCGCGGCAGCATCGCCGCCCGCGGGTCCCGGTCGAACTCGACGGCGCGCTCACGGATCTCCTCGTACAGCCCGTCGGGGACGCGCCATGGGCCGTGGGCGTACACGTCCAGGACGGGCTCCTCGGTGAGCAGCACTTCGAGATGGTCCGGCAGGCGGGGGGAACTCACCAGGGGTCCTTCTCCTCCGGGGGATGGGGCACTGTCCGGCGGGACTGTCCGACAGCACCCTACGGCCACATCCCGGAGCCGGGCACGATCCCACCCCCGCCGCGCGGAAGCCCGGGACGGCGGGCGACCGGAGGCGCAGGCCGCCGCTACCGGACGGTGCGG
>DATCLF010000283.1:0-6475 GCA_036564055.1 Spirillospora sp. | reverse complement strand
GTGATGGTCGGCCCGAACGTCTCCTCGCACACGGCCGCCGAGTCCTCCGGCACGTCGGTGAGCACGACCGGCTCCACGTACGGCTTGCGGATCGACTCGACGCCGCCGACGACGGCCCGGCCCCCCTTGTCCAGGGCGTCCTTGATGTGACGTTCGATGACGTCGAGCTGCGACGGCATCGTGATGGGACCGTAGGCCGCCTCCCTGTCGTAGCCGGGGCGCAGGTCGCGGGCCTTCTCGGTGAGCTTGTCGAGGAACGCGTCGTAGACGCCGTCGACGACGTAGATGCGCTCCACCCCGATGCAGGTCTGCCCCGCGTTCGACATCGCGCCCCACAGCGCGGCGTCGGCGGCGGCGTCGAGGTCGGCGTCGGCGTCGACGATGCAGGCGTCCTTGCCCCCGCACTCGGCCACGATCGGCGTGAGGTTCTGCGCGCACGCCGCCATGACGCGCCGCGCGGTCCGGGCCGAACCGGTGAAGGCGATCTTGTCGACGCCCGGGGACGACGCGAGCGCCGCGCCGGTCTCGCCGAACCCGGTGACCGTCTGCAGGACGGGATGCTCGGGGACGACCGCGGAGACGAGCTCCTCCAGGAGGACCCCGACGCCCGGGGTGAACTCCGACGGCTTGAACACCACCGCGTTGCCGGCGGCTAGCGCGTAGCCGATCGAGCCCATCGGGGTGAAGATCGGGTAGTTCCACGGCCCGATGACGCCGACCACCCCGAGCGGCTGGTACTCCAGCACGCACCTGTGGTTGACGGCCATGAGACCCGGGTAGACGGTGCGGGGGCCGAGGACCTTCCGGGCGTTGCGGGCGGCCCAGTCCAGGTGGGCGATCGCCATGACGGTCTCGAGCTGGGCGTCCTGGAGCGGCTTGCCGGTCTCCTGGCGGACGAGCTCGGCCATCCGGTTGAGGTTGCGGGTGAGCGAGCCCTTGACGTTCAGCAGCCGGAGCCGGCGCTCCTTCCAGCCGAGGGCCTGCCACCACTCGGCCGCCTCGCGGGCGCGCCCGACCGCCGCGGCGACGGCGGCCTCGTCGGCGACGGGGTGCTCGGCGACGACCTCGCCGGTGGCCGGGTTGAGGGACGCGAACGTCTCGGTGTTCTCCGTGGCCACGGACATGAGGGACCTCCCAGAAGGAGCCTTGTAAGTGACTGCTTGCGCGTCTGTGCCGGCTAGTAAATCACCCTAGGCGCCGATCCGGTCGTCCGGGATCCGGCTTCCGTGGAATCCGGCCGGAACGCGCCGCGGCACACTTCACGATCTGCTTGCCGGTCGACTGGGGGACGACGACCTCTCCGTTTACGGACGGCTGGTCATCGAGTACGGCAAGCGGTTCGCCGCGACTGGTTCGAGTGGGCCCTCCGCGAGGTCACCGCCCTTGGGGAACACGACCAGGGCCGCGGATGAGGCCGCAGGTGCCCGCGGGCGGGGCCGCGGCCGCGGACGGGGTCAGTTCCAGAACTGGAAGAGCGAGTGCCCGAACTGGATCGGCAGCTCGTCGAGGCCCAGCACACCGGTGATGTTGAAGATCAGGTCGAAGAACGCCTGGTTGACGGGCCTGAGCCACAGCAGGCCGATGAGGATGAGGAAGGCGTAGCCGCCGTAGGGGGCGACCTTCGCGACCAGGGAGCGCGGCAGGTACGGCTCGATGATGCCGAAGCCGTCGAGCCCGGGGACCGGCAGCAGGTTCAGGACCGCCGCCGTCACCTGGAGGAACGCCAGGAACGCCACGCCCAGCCAGAACACGCCGTGGTCCTGGTGCGCGAAGTTGTTGTAGAGCACCGCGAGCACGACCGCGAACAGCACGTTGGACAGCGGACCGGCCGCGGAGATCAGGCTGTGCCGCAGCCGTCCCTGAATGCGGTGGCGCTCGATCCACACGGCGCCTCCGGGGAACCCGATCCCGCCCAGCACGATGAACAGAACGGGGATCAGGAAGCTGAGCGTGACGTCGGAGTACCGGACCGGGTTCAGCGTGAGGTAGCCCTTGGAGATGACGCTGCGGTCCCCGGACCGGTAGGCCATGTAGGCGTGCCCGAACTCGTGCAGGCACAGCGACACCATCCACGCCGCCAGCACGAACCCGAAGAGCGCGATCCGGGCCGGCTTGGCCGGCTCGTTCGCGTACCGCCAGGCGACCATGCCGCACAGGATCGTCGCCGCCGCGATCGCGAGGAACACCGGGCTCGGCCGGACGGCCGCTCCTCCTCGCGCCCTGTGCGCGGTCTCCTCCATCGTCTCGGCCCCTCTCGCCATGCCGCCGCCTTCGGCGCCCGGCCCACGTCCGATCTTCGACGCTACCCGCTCGCCGGAGTCACGGCGCCGCGATGACCGGGACGACGTAGGTGCGCAGGAAGCGGCGCAGGTCGTCGGCGTCCCGGTCGCGGTCCATGACGATCAGCGAGGTGATGATGCGGAAGAGGAACTCGACCGTCCCCTCCACATCGATGTCGGCCCTGAGCATGCGCTGGCGCTGCGCCCGCTCGAAGTGGGGACGCACGTAGTCGCAGCACAGCGCCAGAACGTGCTCGGCCGCCCCGGCCACCGCCGCCTGCATGTGCCCCGCCGCCTCGGGCACGAGGAAGTGGCCGACCGTCGGCTCGCCGCGGACGTAGTCGATCGCGTCGAGCGTCCCCTCCACGATCGCCTCGGCCACCGACCGCTCCCGGCGCAGCCGCTCGGCGAGCCGGTCCAGGAACCGCCGCAGGTCCCGGAGCACCACGGCGAGGATCAGCTCGTCCCGGCCGCCGGTGACGCTGCGGTACACCGTCGCCCGGGACAGCCCGGCCGCCGCGGCGATGTCCTCGACGGTGGTCTTGGCCACGCCGAACCGGCGGAAGCACTCCTCGGCGGCGTCGATGATCCGCTCACGCGTCGCATCGGAGGTGGTGGCCGTGACCATGTCTGCACATTACCGGCCGTCCGGAACCCCGGTCAGAGCCCGGATGCCCGGCTTCGAACGCTCGGGGTCGGGACCGGCTCAGAACAGGGTGCCCTCGTGTTTGATGCCGCGCAGCGCGTCATAGTCGAGGGTGACGCAGTCGATGCCCCGGTCGGCGGCGAGGACGCGCGCCTGGGGCCTGATCTCCTGGGCGGCGAACACCCCGCGGACGGGCGCGAGATGCGGATCGCGGTTGAGCAGCTCCAGGTAGCGGGTGAGCTGCTCGACCCCGTCGATCTCGCCGCGCCGTTTGATCTCGACGGCGACCGTGGTGCTGTTGCCGTCCCGGCAGAGGATGTCGACCGGGCCGATCGCGGTGGGGTACTCCCGGCGGATCAGCGTGTAGCCCTCCCCGAGCGTGGTGATGTGCTCGGCGAGCAGTTCCTGCAGGTGCGCCTCCACGCCGTCCTTCTGCAGGCCCGGGTCCACGCCGAGTTCGTGGCTGCTGTCGTGCAGGATCTCCTCGATGGTGAGGATGAGCCGCTCACCCGACTTGGAGTGCGTGACCGTCCAGCGCGCGATGGCGCCGTTCTCCTCGTAGGGCTCCTCGCGCAGCGTGCAGGGCGGGTTCATCCAGTTGAGCGGCTTGTAGGCGCGATCGTCGGCGTGGACGCTGACGCTTCCGTCCGCCTTGATGAGGATCAGGCGGGGCGCCATCGGAAGGTGGGCGGTGAGCTTGCCGGCGTAATCGACGCTGCAGCGGGCGATGACCAGACGCACGGCGCCCAACTCTAGCGGCGCTCCCGACGGCGGCGCCTTACGTTCCCGCAGGCGGGACGTAAGGCGGTCGTGTCCAGCGAATCTAAGGCGTCGTGCCGATGTGGCGGGGGGCGCCTTAGGACGAACCTCGTGGATGTCGGGCCGCGTCCGGCGGCCCGGCGTCCACGAGGAGGGACCGTGTACCACCACGAGATCATGCGGTCGGTCATGCGCGAGCGGGTGACCGGCCGGCTGCGCGAGGCGCAGGCGGCCCGCGCCGCCGCGGCCGCGCGCCGCGCCCGCGAGCACTGGGCGGACCACGCCGAGCGGTTCGCCGCACGTCCGGTCCGGCGGTCGCCGGTGCGCCCCTCGCGGCGCCTCGCCGAGCGGCCGTCAGAGCGCCCGTCAGAGCACTCGTCACGGCGCACCGCGTCGCTGCGCTGAGCGTCCCCCGGTCGGGTGGCCGGGGGCGCCCCGTAGCGGAATGAAAATCTTTGTCAACCCCTGGAATTCTCCGGGCCCCGTGGTTAGCGTCCCGTGTGGGTGTTCATCCTCCGTCTGGCGAAAGGACCCCCGCATGTCCCTTGACGTGACCCCGGAACTCCTGGAGACGGCGCAGAAGGGCGACGTCGACGACGCGGCGTTCGTCGAGTGCATCAAGACGTCTCTTCCCTACGCCTGGACAATGATCAGCGAGCTGGTGGCGCGGCTCCAGGTGGACGGCGGCGACTTCGCCGACAACCAGACACCGCCGCCGGACGAGCAGGCCCGCGGCCAGCTCCTGCGCGTCCTCGCCAGCGACGCCATGCGCGGCGCGCTGGAGCGCCACTTCGGCGTCAAGCTCGCCTTCCAGAACTGCCACCGCGTCGCCGTCTTCCCCGACGGCGAGTCGGACGCCTACCGGACGTTCATCACGCCCCGCGAACAGATCCTCAACCAGTCTCCCGAGCTTCGCGACTGCTGACCCGGCCTCCGGCGGCGTGACGCCCCCGCCGACCGTGCCGACTGCGCCGACCCTGCTGGTCGTGCCGGTCGTGCGGGCTCGCGGGCGGCACGCCGCCGTCGTCATGTCCCGGCCCCTCCGGGACGGCGGCGCGGACTCCCGGGAGCACGTCGGCGCCCAGGCGGGCGATGTTCTCCAGAACCGCGGAGCGGGCGCCGGCCGCCTCCACCATGAGGATCAGGCGGCGGATCCCCGTCTTCTCGACCGTGGCCACGAGGGACTCCACGCAGTCGTCCGGTGAACCCACGGGATGCAGCTCGCACAGGCGGCGCGTGTAGGCGACGGGGTCGGTGGACGGCCGGGGCCGGTCGTCCACGGGCACGTACCCGGCGAGGCCCGGGCCGAGCCAGCGCGGCATCTCGTTCATGACGGTCCGCACGGCCTCCTCGCGCGTGTCGGCGACATGGGCGAGGTGGGCGGAGACGTGCGGCAGGTCGGGACGGCCGTGCCGGGCGACGGCGGCGGCCTTCTCGTCCGCCCCGACGTGCATCCCCAGCAGCATCGGCAGGCCGCGCTCCGCGGCGAGCGCCTCGGTGGCGGGGGAGGTGCACGCGACCGTCACCGGGGGAGGGACGGGCCCGCGCGGGACGACCGGCACCTCCCGGAACCGGAAACGCTCGCCCGACCAGGAGACCCGTTCCGAACGCAGCCAGGTGAGCAGCAGGTCGAGGGACTCGGCGAAGCCGTGCTCGTAGCGGTCCAGCCCCGTGCCGAACACCTCCAGGTCCCGCCACGGGCCTCCGCGTCCGACGCCCAGGTCGAAACGGCCGCCCGACAGCAGCGACAGCATCGCCGCCTCCTCCGCCAGCGCGACCGGATGACGGTTCGACAGCACGCTGACCGCCGTCCCCACCCTGATCCGCCGGGTGACGCCGAGGAGATGCCCGGCCATGAGCGTCGCCGACGGGACGACCCCGTACGACATGAAGTGGTGCTCGGCCACCCACACGTCGTCGAATCCGGCCCGTTCGGCGGCGGCCGCGGCCTCGACCGTCCGGGAGAGTGCGGCGGTGTCGTCCTGGCCGGGGAGGCGGGCGGCGAGGAGGAAGATTCCAAGACGCACGTCTCGGTCGTACCCGCCCTGCGGGTGCCGTGAGCGCTTCTGGGAGACTGCGGATCATGACTGGTGGTTCGTTCAGCAGGGTCGGAGTCGTCGGACTGGGCACGATGGGCGCGGGCATCGCCGAAGTGCTCGCGCGCGGCGGCCTCGCGGTCGTCGGCATCGAGGTGAACCGGGAGGCGCTGGAACGCGGACGCGGGCATCTGGAGAACTCCACGGCCCGGGCCGTCAAACGCGGGCGGCTCACCGAGGAGGCGCGGACGCAGATCCTCGACCGGCTCACGCTGTCGACCGACTTCGCCGACCTCGGCGACTGCGACCTGGTCATCGAGGCCGTCCCGGAGAGGCTCGACCTCAAGCGCACCGTGTTCGCCGAGCTCGACCGGGTCTGCCGGGACGACGCCGTCCTCGCCACCAACACCTCGTCGCTGTCGGTCACCGAGATCGCGGTCAGCACGGGACGTCCCGCCAAGGTCGTGGGGGTGCACTTCTTCAACCCCGCGCCCGTGATGAAGCTCGTGGAGGTCATCACGACCGTCCTGACCGAGCCGGACGCGGTGTCCCGGGTCGCGGCGCTGGTCGAGGACCTCGGCAAGACCCCCGTGACCATCGGGGACCGCGCCGGGTTCGTCGCGAACCGGCTGCTGTTCGGCTACCTCAACCAGGCCGCGTCGATGCTGGAGTCCGGGCACGCGACCCGCGACGACATCGACACCGCGATGACGACGGGCGCGAAACTGCCGATGGGCCCGTTCACGCTCATGGAC
>DATCLF010000282.1:0-1631 GCA_036564055.1 Spirillospora sp. | reverse complement strand
GCACCGGGGTGCCGTCGACGGCGAGCTCGTAGGTGACCTTCTGCGCCTGCCGCACGCCCCCGGTGAGGCGGACGCCGGTGAGCGTCAGGTCCGAGTCGTTGTTGAGGTCCCGCCAGATCCGAACGACCTCGTCGCGGATGGGGTGGAAGACCACGTCCCGCGTTTCCCTGATCCAACGGTCGACCGTCTTGGACAGCTTCTCCGCGGCGGCGCCCCGCATGATCCGGTCCCGAACCTGGTCGACGGCGTCCAACCACGCCCGGATGTCGGCGCCGACGGCGGCGCGGGCGGCGACGGCGCTGTCGTGGCGATCCTGGACGATCTTGACCATACCCTCGTACCAGGCGGCGAGATCGACCGACCCGGTCGCCAGCTCCCGGACCGCCTCCGCGGTCAGCGTGTCCACGTGCAGACGGTCGGCCGCGGCGCGCAGCTGGCGCCACTGCTCGAGGCGCTCCTCCGTGCCCGGCTCGTGCAGCCCGCGCAGGGCCTCGGCCGCCGCCGGGCTCAGCGGCGGAGGTGCGTACGCCCGCAGCCGCTCGATCGCCTGGGCGACGGGCGCCTTGGCCGCGTGCACGGCCGCCAGCAGGTCACGCAGCCGTGCGGACTCCGTCCGGGCCTGCTCGACCCAGGCGGCCCCCGGGGTTCCGCACACCGGGCAGGTGTCGCGGGCGCGCAGGTCCTCGACGTAGTCTCCGGTGGCGGCGAGCAGACGGTCGAGGGCGTCCTGGATCATGTCCGCGCCCGAGACGACCTGGGCCCGCGCCGCGTCCAGATCAGCCACGGCCTGCGCGATCCGGGTGACATCGTCGGAATCGACCGTCCACGGCGGAGGAAGCACCGGTGGCGCCGGCGCATGATGGGACAGACCGGCGAGCCTCGCCCGCAGCTGGGCCGCCGCGGACTCGGGCGGCACCGCGCCCGCCGCCAGCACCTCCCGCTTCAGGGCTTCGTCGTCGATCGCCGCCAGCGACTGCTCCATGCGACGTCGAGGCTCGGCCAGGGACCGCTGCGCCGCCGCCCCGTCGTTCTTGATCTCATCGGACGCCTTCAGCAACCGCTCAAGGACACCGAGCGAGAGCGCCTGCTTGAGGAACTTGTGCAGATCGCTCGGCTTGTCGATGATCGGCGACAGCTCGGAGTAGAGCAGGACCGGCAGGTAACGTTCGAACGCCTCGACCCACGACGCCGGTACGGCGTCCTCGCCAACTCCTTTCTCGCTCCACCGGACCCCCGCATTGTCGCAGATGAGATCGACGATGCGCGTGCCGTTGGTGATTCGCACCGTGATGGCCCGCTCGGCGCAGTGGAGATTCTCCTCGACGACACCCGTCGGCGCCGCCCCGCCGTTACTGAGGGCGAGCCGGATTCCCTGCACCAGACTCGACTTGCCCGTGCCGTTGCGCGCGGTCACGATCGTCAGCCCTGGGGTGGCACCGAAGGTGACGGAGACCGGCCGCTCGCCGATTCCGATGTACCCGGACACCTGGGCCCGCTCGATGTACCACGGGCTATCGGATATGCCGACATCAGTTCCGGTGCGACCACGCTCCCGCTCGACGATCTCCGCCGCGATCGCTCGCTGATTGTCCGGCAGTTTCTCAATGGCCCGCGCCACGTCGTCCCATGTC